>DAKN01000030.1 GCA_002499185.1 Candidatus Pacearchaeota archaeon UBA284
ATGAAACAGGAAAACCACAATTAAATTTAACTAATCAAACAACTGTAAAATCAGAAAATATTTTCACCCAATTTTGGAATTGGTTAAAATCTGTTTTTAGACCAGTAGAAACAACAACTCAGCCAACAAGTAACATAATAACAAACAAAACAACAACAACAAATAAGACTAATGTTTCAATTGTAACTACAAATACGACTGCTACAGTATCCAATAAAACAAATACAACAGAAAGCACACCAAAAACAAACGTGAGTCCAGTTAATGATAGCATAAATAAAACAAGCACTGCAACAACAAAGGAAAATCAAACCGCACCAAGCTTGATAAAACAAATTCCAGATGTTAACATACAGAAAAATGATAAGATTATTTTAGATATGCACAATTATTTTAAAGATTCTACAAATAGCAAATTGACTTTTGTAGTAGTAAAACCAAACAATCTAACAATTGCAATAAATAATTCACAAGTTACAATAATACCTGATAAAGATTATATGGGAAGCGTGCAATTAACATTATATGCTTCAAATGGCAAAGAAATAACAGCATCAAATAAATTTGTTATTAATGTAACGGATGCACCAACAACAAATTTGGCTATTGGAAAAACAACAACAGAAGGAAATGGAAAAGAGTTTTTAGATGCATATAAATTTTATATTCTAGCAGCTATTTTAGTAATAATCATTCTTGCAATTATTTTAAGCGGGGCAGGTAAAAAAATTGTTGATTTTTTTACAGAAGAAGACGAAAAATAATTAATTTTTTTCTTTCGCCCAAAAAACAAAAACAACTAAAAGAATTACAATTTTATTCCAACAATCTTACTTATTCCATCTTGCATACTTGTCCCATATAGTATTTCTGCTTGATTGATGACATAATCATTATGGCTGATAATTATATACTGGGATGTTTTAATGTTCTTTTTTATTAATTCTGACAACCTATCCGAGTTTCTTTTATCTAATGCTGCATCAATTTCATCAAAAATGTAAAAAGGATAGGGTTTATATCTTTGAATAGCAAAAATCAATGCCAAGGCAACAATTGTTTGCTCTCCTCCTGAAAGAGATTCCGCATCCATGTATTTTCCTTTTGCAAGTTTGATAATTATATCTAATCCAGCCTTAAATGGATCCTGCTTGTCTTGCAATTCAATAAATGCTTCTCCCTTATTTGATAATGCTAAAAAATTAGATGAAAAATATTCGTTGATAACTTCAAATGTTTGCATAAACGCTCTTTTCTTTTTTTTATCTATTTCTTCTATCAACTTTAAAATTTCTATTTTTTCTTCTTCTAATTTATTTACTTGCGTGGCGATTTCATCATATTCTATCTTAACTTTGTCATACACTTCTAAAGCACGCATATTAACAGAGCCAATTCTTTCTAAATCTTCTTCATGTTTTAAAATTCTTTTTTCAAGTTCTTCTATAGGCATAATTACAATTTCTATTCCATCATATTGTTTAAATTCTAACTCAAATGTTGAAACTTCTGCATCAAATCTAGCTTTTTCTATTTTTAAATCATTTATTTTTGATTCAAAAGAAATCTGTTTTGTTTGGTGTTCATTAATAGTTCTTTCTGTTTCATGAACTTTTTGCAACAACCTGGTTTTCTCTTCAATTTGTGAACGAAATTTTTTATCTATTTCTTCTTGTTCTCTTTGTTTTCTATCAAACTCTTTTGTTTTTTGCTCAAGTTCTTTTATTATCTCTCTGAATTTTGATTCAAGTTCAAGTTTTTCCTTTTTCCCCCTTTTAATGTTTAATTCTGATTGTTCAATATCTCTTTTCTTTACATTAATTTCAGATTCTATATCTTTTTCAATTGAATGAATATCTATTCCAGATGTTTTTATCTTCATTAAATCTTCTTTTAACTTTTCTATTTTTAATCTGTGTTCATCTATAATATTATCTAAATTTTCTATATTGATAAGTTCTTTTCTTGAATGCTCTATATCTTTTCTTAAACCATCCGTCTCTATTATTATAATCTCTTCATTCGCCTTTAATTTATCAAATTTTTGCTGTTTTTCTTCAAGGATTTTAGTTAAATTATTTAGAATATCAAGGTTTTTTTCTTTTTCAATAAAATCATTTATCTTTTCAATTATTTTTTGAAGTTCTTTTTCAACATCTTCTTTGCTCTTATTTTTGCTATTGATTTCTTTTTCAATTGCACCAATAAACTGTTTTAATTCCTTGTTTAAATTTTCTTTATGTTCTTTTGTAATATCTTGTTTGCATGTTGGGCATTTATTTATTCTTAAAATCTCTTCTATATTTTGCTTGCTTATATCTTTTTTTGTAATCAATGCAACAATTTCTCTTTTTATTAAATCATGATCGCTTTTTCTCTTGTCTAAGCTTTGTTGATGTTCAAGTTTCAAGGATTTAACTTCTTGATCAATACCAAAATCTTTTGTTCTTTTGATATCTCGCTCAACCATTTCTATTTCTTTTGAAATTTCATATAATCGTTCTTTTAGACTTATGTAGTTCTTATTTATTTCATTTAATCTTGTTTCTTTCTTGACAATATCGGTCTTAGCTATATGGTAACTTTCTTTTTTTATTTCTAATTCTTGTATTTTGTTCCTTAAATTCTGTATTTCGTTATTTATTATTTTGCCTTTTTCTTTTTCAGAACTAGAAACATTATCCTTGGATTTTTTTTCAACATCTTCAATTTCTTGTTTAGTTCTTTCTATTGTTTGAATTAAACTATCCTCTCTTTTTATTATGCTGTTAATCTGATCATTTATATTCTCTTTTTTTAATTGCAAAACTTTTATTTCAGAATTTAAGTTTACTACTGTTTGTCTTAGACTTTCTTGTTCTATGCCCGTTTGTTTTTCTATTCTATCTTCAATATCTCTAATTTTTTGATTTGTGTTAGAGATTTCTAATCGATAATTTTCTATTTTTATTTTAATTTTTTCAAGATCATTTTTATTTGCATCAATTTCTCCATCTATTTTAGAAACAATTTTTCTTTTATCCTTTATTTGTCTGGCAATTATAGATGCCTTATCCCTTATTATTCCCTTCTTAAGTGAATCTGCTTTTAATGCTTGTTCTCTTTCTTGTTCTAGATTTTTTAAATAACCCGATCTTTCATTTAATACTGTTTTTATTTCTTTTAACCTTATTTCTGTTTTCTCCAATTCAGACAAAGATTTTTCTTTTCTGGTCTCATATATTGAAATTCCCGCAATATCTTCGATAATTTCTCTTCTTTCTTCGGGGTGCATTTTTATTAAACTATTAATTTCTGCTTGTAAAATAATATTAAAACCCTCTGGGTCAATAGCTGCAGAAGCCAAAGTTTCAAGAATTTCTTGCCTTGTTTTTGTTTCTTTATTTATCTTGTAAACACTAGTTCCATCCTTTTTTACTGTTCTAGTTAATTCTACCTGGTCTGCAGGCAGATGAAATGTTCCATCAGAATTATCAAAAACAATGCCAACTTCTGCTTCGTGGGCCGGTTTATGCTCTTTCCCACCATTATAAATCATATTTGCAGTTTTTGTTGCCCTCAGGCTTTTTGCACTTAATCTTCCAAGCACAAAACAAATAGCTTCACTTATATTACTTTTTCCGCTTCCGTTAGGGCCAATAATTACATTTAACCCTTTTTCAAATGATATCTCTGTTGGTTTTGCAAATGATTTGAAACCATGCATAATGAGTTTTTTGATATATGGCATTATTCCTCCTTTAGTAAAAAGACAAAATATAAAATATAGAATAAACCCGGTTTTATAAGGCTTTTTATACTGCAGAATATTTTTTATCGTCGATAAAATTAATTTCTTTTGGGATTTTTATTTTACTAGAATAATTTTATGGATTTTATTCTTTTCTTCATTTAAAATTTGAAGATGATATATTCCTGTGGACATTTTTCTTGAATTTTGATCAGTTCCATCCCATTTGAGTTTTCCCTTTCCATATACTTCCTTAATAACTTGCCCAAGATTATTATAAATCCTTGCATTAATTTCCTTGTCATCATCAAGATAACCAATTGTTATTTCTTTTGAAAAAGGATTTGGAAAATAAACCAATTCTTTTATATTCTTGTTTATCAACGGGCTTCCAATCACGGGACCATAAAATTCCTCGCACCCATTTAAGCTTATTTCTCCAAGCCAGAAAGTATAATCTCTTGGTTCCTTGCAAGAATAATTAAAAGAATATTCTTTTGGAATATTTGAATTTCCAGATGCAGGAATTTTTCCAATAAGATCTTTTTGCATCAATTTTTCTTCATAAACTCTCCACTCCAAACTATTATTTTCACTTTCAGTTCTCCAATTTAATAAAATAGAATTTATTTTTGGAACTGCAGAAAAATAAGAGAGTTCAACAGCATTTGGATCTCCTACGGCTATCTTAAGGTTTGTTGTGTTCCATCCTGTTTTTACATAAATTTTATTTGAATCCCCACTATTTGGAAATATAAAACAAGAATCTCCCTCAACATTAAATCTAACGGTGTCTGCTCTTGAAAAATCTAGTTTAAACCAAGTAGTATCAGAGGATAAATAGGTAGTAGTACTTATTGTTTCTATTTTTGAAATACCCGTTACGGTTTTTCCAGCTCCAACAAAATTCCCATAGTAATCTTTAACCCATCCAACACACTTTGCAGGAACTTTTGGTTCTGCAAGACAAGTAGAACTAGTAAAAAGTAAACTTGCCAATAAAACTATTCTATTTAATTTTTTTCCCATAGCCATACCCTTAATTATTAAAGCCAGTTAAGGATATAAACTTTTTGATTGATAGATTTCTAAAACCCTAACTTATTCCAAAAACTCGCAACTTCCATTTTAAAAGCCCCATCATTTATAGTTTCTATCATTTTCTTTTTAAAATATTCTGGAAAAGATTCATAAAAAAAGGATTTTAGTCTAAAATCATATTTATAACGAGAATCAGCAAAAATAACTAATCCCTTCTTATTTCTGCTTCTAAATATTCTTCCGGCCGTTTGGCATGTCTTGTTCATAACATTACTATAAATCATTTTGTAAGCTTTTTCCTCACCATATTTTTTTAAAAGATAATCTTTTCTTTTAATAAAAAAATAATCATCGGGTCTTGGAATTTGTATTCCATAAACATAGACTATTTCAAGATTGTGTGCCTTATTTATTCCACGGCTGCCTTTCCCTCCAAGAATAACATAGTATATTCCTTCTTTGCATTCCTTTACATCATCAAGATTTTTTGCGTTTATTAGGGGCAATATATCCAAGGAACTCGCATAAGAGGGGAATGCAACCAATAATCCGTTCACTTGTTTACTGCAAAATAGAATATCTTTTGCAACATTTAAGGCAGTTTCTTTTCTTTTAGAGTATATAGACGAAATATCTCTTTTCAGAATAACCTTAAAATTTTCTGTATTAAATTCGCTTGAAAAATAAAATTTTGCCTTTTCTATTCCTAAAATTTCTTGAAAAATTTTGTGATTTCCTATAGTAGCAGAAAATAAGAAAGATGCATGAAATTCATTTAAAATGTCTTTTATTAAATATTTTTCATCTTTGTCTTTTGCAACTATTGCGTCATTTAATTCATAAGGGGCAATAGCAAGAATTTCCTTTTGCTGTTCTTTTACCCCATAACTAAATTGTTTTTCGTCAAGATTATTCCATGATTCAAGAAATAGGTTTGGTTTTGAGGATGTTTTTTCTGTTTCTTCTGAAACCTTATTCACAATATCGTCAAGTTGTTCTATAAGAACATCAAATTTTTTGAAATCTTTTTCTAGATGATTAATTAAAGATTCTTTACTTACATCAAAAATTCCCTTTTTGTCTTTGAAAAAGGAAGCAAAAGATTTTGTAAATTCTCCAATAATTTCAATTTCTTCCTTGCTTATTCCATTCACTTTTTTAACTTGTTCTTTTAATCTTAATAGTCCGGTAACTGAAATCTGTTTGGTCAATATAGATAATACTCTTTCCTTAAGTTCGTCTGCTTCATCAATAAATAAAATACATTCTCTTGGTTCAATAGCCATTCTTTTTTTTATTATGCTGAAAATATTGCTGAATATATGGAAATAATCGAGTATTACCACATCTGCCCTTTTTATTAATGCAACAGTTATTTCATAGGGGCACAAACCCTTTTTTAAAGAAACTTCTTTAACATATTTTGCAAAACTAGTCCCTAAAAGTTTCTTTGGATTTTTGATAACTTCTTGTTCTATGTACCCAATTAATTGAGATGCCTTGGTTGAAAGCTTTCTTTCCTCCGATGTTCTATTTTTTGAATAAGATTCTGTAAAATATTCACATTCATTGTTTTTTCTTAAATACTCACAGTAGTCATAAGTAAATGAATTTTCAAAAGCACATAAACTATCTTTTCCAATTAGACTTGCTACTTTTAAACCACGACCTAGTTTTTCGTTTATACAAAGAACTTCGTCCACAATAGCATTATGGGCAGATCGATTGCAGGTAGTAAATATAATTTTTTTCCCAGTTGCTAGAGCAGCAGAAAGCATAGCGATGCTTTTTCCAATTCCATAGGGTGCTTCGATGATACCAACCGCATTTTCTTTAGCTGTCTCTAAAACAAAGTTTGCTATCTTGTCCTGGTTTAATCTAGGATCATAAGGGAAAAATTCTTTCCAAGGCATGTTTTTTAATAAAAAAGAATGTTTTTAATATCTTGTGTTTATAGACACATCATGAATAAAAAAGAAATAATTCAAATTTTTGAAAGTAAACTTAATGAAAAACCAATACAAATTATCGATAAATCTAAAGGGATAGATCAAATAGTTAAGATAATTAAGACAAAAAACAAGATTTATATCATAAAATTTCCAAAATATCCAAATTTTAAAGAATCTTTTTTCCGAGAAATAAAAGGATTAGAGTTATTTAAGAGAAAAATACCCGTACCAAAAATTATAATTAAAGATAAAAATTATCTTATCCAAGAATATCTTTCTGGAGAAGACTTAGACGATCTTAATTTATCTAAAAAGGATTTACAAAAAATCTATTATTCTTTAGGAAAAATAACTAGAAAAATGCATTTAATAAAAATGAGGGGTTTTGGCCCATTAAATTCAAAAGGAAAACCAAAATTCAAAAAATTAAAAAATTATTTAGATAAAGATATAAATAAATCTCTATTAAAATTATCAAAAACAAAGATCTTTTCAAAAAAACAGATTGGTGAGATAAAGAAATATTTTGAAGATAGAAAAAATTATTTAGATTCAAGAGAATCATATCTTTTACATTTAGATTTAGATGCTTACAATATTATTATAGAAAATAAGAGGATAAAAGGGATAATTGATTTTGGAGATTTATTTGCAGGTCCAAAGATGATTGATCTAGTCAGAATTTATATTTCTAATTATTATAATAGATTCTTCAATGATTTTATTAAGGGATATGGAAAAGTTGATTTAGAAGAAATTAGATACTTTTCATTATGGAATTTATCTTGGAGAATTCCGCATTACAAAAAAATCGGTAAGATAAAGAAGCTTAACCATACGATTAAGGTTCTTAAAGATATTGTAGGAATCAATTGATAAGATAATTATTTAAACACTTAGAAGTTTTTTTACCCATGATTGAAGATATATTAAAAACAAAAATCCTATTTGTAGAAAGAATAAAAAAACAGCTTGGTGAAGAAGAAGCCGAAAAATTTTTTGAATTTATAAAAAAGAAAACAAGAAAATCAATAAGGATTAATACAATAAAAATTTCTCCAGAAGAATTGAAATCAAGATTAAGAAAAAAAGAATGGAAAATACGTGAAATAAAGGATTTTCCTTTAGCAATTATTATAGAATCAAAACTTAATCCAGGAGAATTGGGAAAAACCCTAGAGCACAATCTCGGATATTATTATGTGCAAGAATTAACGAGCATGTTACCCGCTTTTGCGCTTGATGCCAAAGAAGGAGAATCTGTTTTAGACATTTGCGCAGCACCAGGAAGCAAGACAACACAAATAGCAGCAATGATGAAGAACAAAGGAATTATTTTTGCTAATGATATTAGGAGCGACAGGGCAAGAGTTCTAAATTTTAACCTGAATAAATGTGGGGTTAGTAACACAATTATAACTTCTATGGATGGTTTTCAACTTTGTAAAATATTTGAAGAAAATAATTTTTTATTTGATAAAATAACTCTTGATGCACCATGTTCTGGAGAAGGAACAATAATGAATGATTTAGATTCATTAAAGATGTGGAATATAAGAAATATTGAAAAATTAAGCAAGATACAAAAACAAATGGCATCAAGAGCATTTAAATCACTTAAAATAGGAGGAATTTTAATTTATAGTACATGTACTTTATCTCCAGAAGAAGATGAAGAAGTTATTCAATACATGCTGGATAATTTTCATTGCAAGATTGAAAAAACTGATTTTCCATTAAAATCTCGCAAACCGTTAAAGGAATGGAATGGAAAAAAATTCAGCAAAGAAATACAAAATTGCGCAAAATTTTGGCCTCAAGATAACGAAAGTGAAGGTTTTTTTATCGCGAAAATTCGTAAGATTGAAAAAACAGGAGAAAAATGAAATGCATATAGATGTATTAAATAGAAAAAAGAAAAAAGAAATACTAGGAAAGGTTAGAAGCATCTATGAATTTTCTGAAGAAATTATTAAAGAACTTGAAAATTTTCAATTCTTTTTTACAGGAAAAGAAAAAATAAGAATGTTTTCTGGAAATTTAGATCTTAAAAATTTTGTAAATATTAATAGGCAAATGAATGTTCAAAATACCGGGATTTATTTTGCAACAATAGAAAGGGGATTTTTTAGACTTAGTTTTGAAATTTTGACAATTTACGGAAAATACGCCACAAAAAATTTTATTGTTTTGACAGAAGAACAAAAAAAGCAATGGCTTCAAGGAGAAGATATTAGAATTAATGAAGAACAAATTAAAAAGATTTCTTGCGAATGTCCAATTATTAAAACATTAAAGGGAGATATTTTAAGTTCTGGCTTGATTAAAAATAACATTGTTTTGAATTATCTTCCAAAAGAAGCCAGAAATTCAATATAATCTTTTATCGACGGGATATATTCTCATTTAATACAATTAAATTTAAATATCCTTAATAATTGCTTTCTCCATGGATGAACAGGAATTGGAAAATTGGAGAAAGGCGGGACAAATAGCAAAAGAAGTTTCTGATTATGCTAAGACTTTAATTCAGGAAGGAATGTCTTTATTAAAAATAGCAGATTTAATAGAACTGAAAATATCTGAACTAGGGGGAAAACCAGCATTTCCAGTTAATTTAAGCATCAATGAAATTGCTGCTCATTATTCTCCATTTTCAAATGATCCAAGCATAACAGAAGGGCTTATTAAAATCGATCTTGGTGTAGAATACAATGGATGTTTAAGTGATACAGCATTTACTGTAGATCTTACTGCGGAAAAAGAATATTCTGAATTAATAAAAGCAACAGAACTCGCATTAGAAGAAGCACTAAAAAAAATTAAACCAGGTGTTAGTGTATCTGATATAGGAAAAGCAATTGAAGAAAAAATAAAAGAATACGGTTTTAGACCGGTAAAAAACTTATCTGGACATGAAATGAAAAAATGGAATTTGCATGCTGGATTAACTATACCCAATTATAATTCAAAAGTTTCTTCAAAATTAAGGGAAGGAATGATTTTAGCAATAGAGCCTTTTGCAACTTCTGGAAAAGGAATGGTTAAGGATGGAATGCCTTCTGGAATTTACAGAATGATATCAAAAAAAGCAGTAAACAATGAAGATACAAAAAAAATAATAGATCATATAGAAAAAAATTATTCTACACTACCTTTTACATCCAGATGGTTGGTTGATATTTTTGGAGATAATGTAGTTTCGCATTTGAATATGCTTGAAAGACTTGGAATGATACATCAATTCGCACAACTTAGAGAGATTTCTGATCAGCCTGTTGCTCAAGCAGAACACACAATTTTTATAACAAGTGATGGTTGTGAAATACTGACAAATTAAATCCGGAGTTTTATCGGGGAAAATGGAAGAAGAAACAAAAACATTATACGAAAAGGCAAAGGAATATTACAAAAGCGCATTGCAAAAAACAGATTTTTTTAGCCAAAGAAAAGAATTAGGAAATACAATGCAATTTCTTATAAAAGCATATCATAAAAGAGAAATAGATAATTTACGGGGATTACCTAGTGATGAAAGAGATGTCTTTTATTTTGATAAAGAAGAAACATCAGAACTTATTGCAAAATTACGTGATTTTTTCCCAGAACCAAAAGATTTTGGATTATTGACAGAAGAAGAGGAAAGAGAAATAGAAAGAAATATTCCTTATAGCCCCTAATTCTTTTTTATCTTTTATAATCTTTTTATTATGTCTTCTCTACTTTCACCTGTTCCGATTATTAAAATAGGTAAATCTACAATCTCTTCGATTTTTTCAACATAATTCTTAGCTTTTTTTGGTAAATCTTCATATCTGGTAATTCCTTTTGTTGGTGTTTTCCAACCAGGCATATCTAAATAAACAGGATGATATTGTTCTAATTTTCTTGCAATTACCGGGGTTTCTTGAAATATTCCAAGACAATTTTTATTTCTATCGGGCTTCTCGTAAGCATAACATATTTTTATTTTATCTAATTCATCCAATCTGTCAAGTTTTGTTAAAACCAAAGATGTAGCGCCATTTATCATTTTTGCTCTTTTGGCTAAAACACAATCAAACCAACCGATTCTTCTTTTTCTTCCAGTTGTTGCACCAATCTCTGTTCCATCAGAAGCTAAAATATCAGAAATTTCTTTTTCTTTTATTTCTGTTGGAAAAGGACCATTGCCTACTCTTGTTGCAAATGCTTTTGCGACGATTAAAATTTCATCTAAGGGAGTATAAATTCCTGTTCCGGTATAAATCCCCCCAACTGTTGAATTTGAACTTGTTACAAAAGGGTATGTCCCATGACAAATATCTAAAAATGTTCCCTGACTTCCTTCAAATAAAATAGAATCTCCATCCAATATGTTAGAATGTAATTCCATAGCAACATCTGCCAAATATGGTTCTAATTCATCTCTTGTTCTAAATTTATTTCCTAAAACATTTTTAAATTTCATCAATTTTTCAGAACAGTAATAATTTTTTAGGAAACCCCTAAGCATTTTTCTCCTGTTTTCATCTTTGTCAAGCCATTTTTCAAAAACTTCTGGAGTAATTTCCCTGAATTTTGCTAATTCCAATATTTCATATAGCTTTTTTCTTAATTTGTTTTCTAAATCTCCTTCTTTTAATTCAATTAAATCAGAAAATAATATCGCTTTTCTTTCTATTCGATCTTTATATGCTGGTCCAATACCCCTTAAGGTAGTTCCAATTCCCAAAGAAATTTCATTAATACAATCTTCTAAAATATGCATGGGCGTAATTAGGGTAGATATTTCAGAAATTCTGAGATTTTGAGAATTTACTTCGATACCTTTTGATTTTAATTCTTGTTTTTCTATTATCAATGCATCATCATCCACGACCATTCCATTGCCCATATAATTTATGATACCTTCACGAATAATACCGGATGGAATTTGATGCAAAACAACTTCTAATCCCGATTTTAATTTTACATTATGGCCTGCATTTGGACCGCCCTGATATCTTACAACACAATCAGAATTTGTGGATAATAAATCAACAATTTTTCCCTTGCCTTCATCTCCCCACATTGAACCAATAACCGCAATATTAGACATTTTTTCCCAAAAAGAAAATTTTTTAACCTTTATTAAGATTTAGATAATAAAAAAGATGCTTTTTTTCCAAGATATAATAAAAACTAAATATCAAACAATTTGGTAGAATTATGTCTCGTTGATACAGAAACTTTTGGTCTTAAATCATTTCTCGCTTTTAATATTTTTTTGTAGGTTTTTACCGCAATTTCTGGACTATTGTTTGCTTCACTTAAATGTGATAAGACAATATGCTTGAGCTTTTTTTTTGCATTTTGTATTACACATAATGAAGATTGTATATTTGATAAATGTCCTCTGTCACTTAAAATTCTTCTTTTTAGAAAATAAGGATAGGATCCTTGTTTAAGCATTTCTTCATCGTGATTTGATTCAAAAAATAAAAAATCTGAATCATGAATATTTTCTATTACATTTTTACAAGGATATCCAATATCTGTGGCAATTGTTAAGGTTTTATTATCTTTTTTTGATTCTATCTTATAGGAAACGGGATTATCACAATCATGGGATTTTGGAAAGGCAGTAATATTTAATCCATTAATGGCTATTGTTTCATTATTTTTTATGAAATTAAGAGAATTATCTGTTGAACAAATGAATGCATTATTTGCTGTTTCTTTTGTAAGAAAAATAGGAACATTAAAATTTTTTGAAAAAACTTCTAATCCCTTTATATGGTCTATATGTTCATGTGTTACAAATATAGCCCTTATTTTTTCAGGACTTCGATTTATTTTTTCAAGACGTTCATTCAATTGTTTAAAATTAATTCCTAAATCAATAAGAACCGCGTGTTCTTTGTCTTCAACATAAAAACTGTTTCCTGAACTTCCAGAAGATAATGCGGCGGCTTTCATTCTCTTTTTTCCTCGGCTTATAGGGATAATACAGCTATTTAAGGCTTTTTACATCCCACATTTTATTCTCCTTTATGCTGAAAATCCCAATTCCCCGCCAACTTTTTAAGATTAATTGTGATAAAGAATAATAATTAAAAGATTCCATCAGAATCTTTCCATCTTCCATAATCTTCAAAATGTTTGAAAGTTCTTGGCAAGTCTACTTCGGCTTTATGAAGAGAATCAGTTATATCTTCTTTTTTCTCGAGATTATCTGTAGAAACATAAATTTTTTCTTTTTCTAGGATTACTTCTATTTTAGATGGCCAATATCCTTTAGTCCATCTTCCACCCTTTGGCAAAATTACTTGATCTTCATTCCAACGCCTTCTCACTAATTTACATTCTTGGCCTCCGACTACTATCAAGCTATCGGGAGTGCCTTTTTCTTGATCGGCATAATCTTCTTTACCAATTTTACTTGCCCTATATACTGGTAATATGTCTTCTGGGACAAATCCTAATGTTAATGGGTTACAAGGTGCTGGTGTTGGATTGTCTGGATTGAAATCCCAGCAAGGGGGAAATTCTAATTCTAAAAGAATTCCCTGTCCTCCAGGGGTTGCAATGCCTAAAATTACATCTTGTTCATCATCTTCCTTATTTGAATCTCTGTGTTTTATTCTGTAGGCTAATGAATGTATATCGCCAATATGGCTCATATAAACAGGACTACCTGTCTTAAATTTATCAAGCCTTGTTACTTCACTGGGTTTCTTTTTTTCGGACCCAATATTTAATTCCAAAAAAGGTGTTCCTTTTCCAATATAATGAACCCCTATTACCACATTTTTGTATCCTATAAATTCGTTTTCAAAGTGTGTTGCCATTTTATTATTAATTGTGGTTTATTTTTAAATCTTTTGTTTTGTTATTCCTCTCGAAGGACAATATGTCCCGTAAACTTAAATAGGATATAAAAAAGAAGGCTTATCTCTTCTCCACATAGAACAACATTAAATTATTCTTTTATTTTATATATTTTTATTTTGGTATTGCTTCTTGAAGCTGGTTTCTTCTTTTTAACGACTTATATAACGAAGGATCTTTGCTATGCAATTGACTTCTTGTAAGATTATGTAATTCTGGGTGAGATTTAAAATATTCTAAGGGATTAGAAAATCCCCGATAGACATCATGAAGATGTGTTGACTTCGGAAGAAGATGCAGTTGCCTATGTCTACGTAATGCAACATATAAGGCTCTATCTTTTTTACGAAGTTGATTTTTTGTAATAGTTAAATATTCTTGATTTGATTTTAAAAAATCTAATGGCGTAGAAAACTCATGGTAAGAAGGCCCCTTTGGGATTTGATTTATTTGTTTACTTCTATGTAATGCTACATATAATGCCCGGTCATATTTGTGTAACTGATCTCTAGTAAGATTTTTATATTCAGAATGTGATTTTAAAAATGCAAGAGGATTTCCACCATATTTTCTTCGACCAAATTTCTTAGGCAATGGATTAAACGCAATATAGTATATATTTGGTGGGGGTAAAATTAATTTTCCTTTTTTTTCATATTTCTGGAGAATTTCAAGACGTTTTTTAATTTCCTCAGGATTTTTAAGAATTTCTTTTGAAAA
>DAKN01000045.1:0-1231 GCA_002499185.1 Candidatus Pacearchaeota archaeon UBA284
TTCTTTTTATGTAGTGAAAAATATATTTGGGTGATTAAATTTTTGATATTTTGTTTTTTCCCTCGCCTTCTGAAATTTCACCAAGATCTATTTCTTTTCCTTCGGCAAATTGCTGTGCAAGATCTGCTGGTCCATGAAAAACTTTAAATGCCTCTTTTCCTTTTTCTTCGTAAATTCTTATATGAGCCCCATTTAATGGATTAAATATTTTCATAATCTCTTTCATTTTTTGTTCTGCAACATCTAGGTCAATTCTACCAAGAGCAGCCTCTTGCCCTACTTGTTTTATTTGTTTATATTTTTGATAAATCTCTTCTTTTGTCATCTCTGAAATTTGATTTTGCTCTTCCATTTCTTTTATTTTTTCAGCATTTGCCCCTAACGCTCTTTGGTAGCTTATGATTTGTTCTTTCGCATTTTTTAACTCTTCTTGATATTGATTTACAATTTTCATTAATTCTCCAGACGAATCTCCAATCGCTCTGACTTCTAGTAATCTATTGAAATTATATAATTTAGCATTGTATTCTCCCTGTAAAAAAGAAAGCGCTTCATTTCCTCGTGCACGTATTTCCCTTTTATCAAAGAAACTATTTTCAGAATCTTCGGTTAAGAATTTTCCAGATAATAAATCATAAACGTATAATTCATTCAAATCTAGATTTTTTTCTTTTGATAAGTTTTTAACATCTTCTCTTGGAATTAATAATATTGGGCATAGAGATAATAATTTAATCAAAACATCTTTCGGATTTTCTTTTCTTGTACTTTCAATTAAGTAAAATCTTCCGAGTAAAGTTGAACCATATTTGGATTGTATCAATCTTGACCTATTTTCTTCCTTGCATAATGTTAATATGTTTGTTGGTTTTTCATTACCAGACTCTATTTCTTTTATTAAATTCATTAAAGAATCGGGATAATATTCTTTTTTGAAAATATTTATTGCATTTTTTGATTTTTGTAATGCCCTATAATAATCCCCTCTAACAATTTTGGGATCTTTACAAGTTCCATTTTCTTCTTGATTCTCATTAGCCAATTCTTCCAAAGAAAAACCAGATGTACGTTCAGGAGCATTAAGAAGATCTAAACTTTTCCTAGACTTTCCATTATTTAATATTGCTATCGCTGCCCCTCGATAGAGGTCTTTCATCGGATAAATATCCAAATAAAAAGGAATTCTTTTTGCCATTTTAATAATATTTACTATCCTTAAGTAACAACAGAA
>DAKN01000045.1:1254-12886 GCA_002499185.1 Candidatus Pacearchaeota archaeon UBA284
TTTATCGACGGTTATTTCAGAAAATTATATCAAATTTATGTCCTTTTATTCCGCCTTTTTCTTCTTCACCTAAGTGCAAGCAATCGCGATATTTTCCTTCTTTTTTAAAATAATTAATAATATATTCTATTTCAATACGATTTAAATTTTTGGGATAAAAAATCTCAAGTCCTCTTTGTGGATTAGTTCTACCTTCTCTTATCGAATCTTCTATGCAATTTCCCAAGCCCTCTATAATATCTATTTCTTGAACCATAGAAAGCTCTTCCAATTTAGAGTCCCCTTCAACCATGTTATTTTTATTTATGTTAAATATTTAAACATTTGGATAAAAAAGAAGCTATTTTTATTTTTTATCTTCTGGAGAAAAAATAGTAAATTTATACCTTACAAATCCATTTTCTTCTTTAAATGGTTTGGTTACCTCGTAATGTATGCTCCAACCGGTCTTTTTTGCAATATACTCTTTTATTTCTTGAGCTTGTTCTTTAGTGATTAATTCTGGAAAGATAAAATTCCCGCCCCCACAATTAAGGGTCTTTTCAACAGACATTGCATGAACCAGACAAAGATCTGTTTTACCTATTAAATCAGACATATTTGTTTTAAAGAAAAGAGATATTTAAGGATTTATGTAAAAAAAGTCAATTGTAATTAATGAAAATTATTTTAATAGAGCCATTTACCATTCAGGACGATTATATCTTGAGCTTTTTGATAATATCTTTGCTTGATAAAAATTCTTCTTTTCCTGTTTTCATATCTCTAAGTTTGAATTTTTTCTTTTTTATTTCTTCCTCTCCAATAAAAAGAACATAAGGAATAATTTTTGAGTTGGCATATTCTAATCCCTTGCTGATTTTGTCAAGAATCATGCAACTTATGTTATTTTTTCTAAGTTCTTCTGCAAATTTTATTGATTCTTTTTCTTGATTGATTGATATAATTAATAATTTTAGGGAATCTAATTCTATTTTTGCTAATTGACTTATTCTTTCTAAACCAAACGAAATTCCTGTGCTTTGTATTTCATTCATTAAATATGAGCCTCCGCCCAGGATAGATTCCTTCATCTCTCCTGCTTTTGTTTTTATTTCAAACACCGAGCTGTTATAATAACTTAAACCTCTCGCTAAACTTGGCTGAAATGTTGTATTTATTCCAAAATATTTGCAGTATTCTTTTAATTCTTCTATTTCCTTATATGCTTCATATTTTTTGAAAAAAGATTCTGGCTTTTTGAATATTTCAAGAATTTTTTCAGCCCCAAATTTTTTTAAATTATTTCTTATTTCTGTTTCTCCCAATTTGTCAAGCTTATCTATTTCTTTTATTATTGATTGCCTGATTTTTTCATCTTTTATGTTTTCTTTTTCAAGAATTTCATTCATCAATTTTCTATTATTTACAAAGATTTCATAACTTATTTTTAATTGATTTAAAATTTCAGAAGCCAATTTCAGTATTTCTGCATCGTCTTTTATTGTTGAACCGATAATATCTATGTCGCATTGTGTAAATTGCCTAAATCTGTTGCTTGATGTTGGTTCATCGCGAAAAACTTCTCCGATCTGATATCTTTTATAAGGTAATTTTTTATTTTGAACAAGTCTTTTTAACTGAAAAGTTAATTCATATCTTAATGCAAGATTTCTGTTGCCTTTATCTTTTAATTTGAAAATATCGCTTATGGCGTCATCATTCTGATTATTTCCTTTTACAAACTCTTCGTATTCAATTATAGGGGTTTCTGCAGGCTCAAACCCATAAAGTTTGAAATTTTTAATTAAAATTTCTTTTATCTTTTCTCTTTTCAATGATTCTTCACCAGTAAAATCTTTGAATCCTTTTACTAAATCTTTTTCTGTCATTTTGAACCTCTATTTTTGTTAATAAGGACGGTAGCTGGGAATCGGACCCAGACCGCAAGATCCACAGTCTCGCACGCTACCACTACGCCACTACCGTCATATTTATATAAAGAAGTTTTATTTTTTAAACTTATAGAATTTATAAAAGACAAGCTAATTTGATTGTTCTTACAATATATGGGGAAACCCCCAAAGTTTAATTGTGCTTGTCATAATTACAATAAAGAAAAGAGATTTAAAAAAGTTTGTATTTTTTTATTTTATTTTTTGTTTTTTAACAAAATCAACAAATTTTAGAAGAAGATCATTCCATTCCTTAAGTTTTTCCATATTGGCATCAACTTCTCTCCCACAATCTATTATTTTAAGCGTAACATTTTTTCTGAATTCATGTTCCCTGAGTTTTTCTGATTGTGGAATTCTCCTGAATAAAGAATATAACTCCATTATCTGGATTACTAGTGGTTCCTTAACATATGCCTGCCTTATTGCAAGTTCTTTCGCCTTTGGAGCTGTTGGAATATCAGATATTTTTTTATTTTTTTTAGCTTTTTTTAAAAGAATATCCATACATTTGTCAATCATTCTTTCCCATCTGCTAATTAAATTAAGAATGACATCTCCTGTCTTGGTGTACTTTAGGCTGACATAATATAAATGTTCAGCCATCTTTTTTTCTCGTTCAACTTCGTGCATTTTGAATAAAATAGATAGCTCTCTCTCGTGCAATTTTTATTCCTTAAATCAGAAAGCTATGTCTCCTTTAATCTTTTTTACCTCATTTAATTGTTACTTTATAATGATATATTAATGTGGGCTAGTATATATATTTATCGTTTGGCAACACCACATCTTGTGTTTTTATAACTAATTCAAATTTTTCTTTATTTTAATGCTTGTTATTTTTATTAAATTAAGGTATTCCTTTACCTGTTCGAAACTTATCGTTTTGCTTCTTAAATTCGGAGACAATAAAACAAGATTATTGTGTTTTATAAAATCAAAATTTGCCACCTTATATTGCTCGAATAAATCAAGAAATTCAGCAAGTTTTGTCACTTCGTTTTGCGTGATATTGTATTTTAGCGAAAGTTTTTTCAGAAAAAAGAGATTATTCATTCTGTCTTCCCCATATACTGTTATTTTAGATTTTTTTTCTTCATAGACTATTGTTGCTTTTATTAGGTTGTTTAGAGCGATGCCCATGTCTTCGAATATTTTTCTTAATAATTTTATTTCCTTGAGCAAGGGATAAGTTATATATGCTAGGTGATCGCTAGAATCAAGCGCTTTTTGAGATTTTTCTAAATAATATAAATGGTTCTGCCCTGAGCCCGGCTGAAATTCCATAACTTTTAAAGAACTAGCTTGTATTTTAATCTGTCGGTTTAAGGAAAGACTTCTGATTGCTAAAGTTTCGTCAATGAATAAGTTTATACTTACTGAAACTGAAAATCACACACAAAACTTGGGGGAGTATAAAAATGAAAGATATTAAATGTCCCACATTAATTATCAAGCCACTCAATGAATTTAAATCAATCTTAGAATAGCTTCAAAACCTATAACAAGCAATAATAAAACAATAACCATTTCCGGTTTTATTTGTATTGCACTAGAATTATCTTCATTAAATCTTACTAAACCACCACTTCCTGATGGAAGCATTACTTTGTCTTCTGCCATATTTTATTAATCAAATATTTCTTTTTATATTTATTGTTGCTAAAATATATTATTGATTTAATAATATAATAGCCCAGCGATAAGCCACCTTCTGTAAGTCATCCGTTAAAACGGAAGTGACTTTTCTGCATTTGACTATGCGTTCATACTGAACTTGCACCAATCAATGTGGCTGTCCAGGAAATTTTTTTGAATTTCCCGAGCACGTCATTCACCGAAGTGAATTTCCGCGTTTCATCAAATCTTGCATTTCTCAAATCCGCGCATGCTTCATATTTCCACGCAAGCTGTGTCGTTTCTGTTCCAGAGATATACATTACTGTATTCCTCTTTCGAGGATGATTCTCTTTCGAGCCCTTTTCAGGGAGTGGGTGGACTTTCCTCAGTTATAAGTCAGGGATATTCTTTTGGAATATCTTAGCAGTATCTCATAACCGATAGCAGTTCGCCAGGCTAATTTTTAAAATGGTTTTTTCATATTTAAAACTTTGGTTTGAATCTAAAAAGCAGAATAATTTAAGAAATTTTATAAGGCTATATTTTCTTTATTATATAATGAAAGAAAAAGGGTTGACAGAATCAGAAGCATCAGATAGACTGCGAAGATATGGTTATAATGAAATAAGGGAAATGCACAAAATTTCTGCAATAAAGATTTTACTAAGGCAGATAAGACACAATTTTATTATTTATCTTTTAACAGCAGCAGTTATTCTGTCTTTTTTCGTGGGAAAAAGCATTACAGCATATGTTATAATCTTTGTAATATTAATGGTTATTTTTACCGGATTCTTCCAAGAATATAAGGCAGAAAAATCAATAAATGCCCTCAAAGAAATGCTTACTCCCCTTTCGATAGTTTTAAGAAATGGCAAAGAAAAAGAGATTTTTTCAAGGGAAATTGTTCCAGGAGACATAGTGGTCTTAAGAACAGGAGAAAAAATCCCCGCAGATTGTATTATTTTAGAAGAAAAAAATCTTCTGGTTAATGAATCTATTTTAACAGGAGAATCAAATGAAGTAAGAAAAGAAGCTTCAAAGAATGAAAAAAGTTATTCTGATAAAAATCTTCTTTTTATGGGTTCATTTATTGTTGATGGAAAAGCTGTTTGTAGGGTTTTACATACTGGGATGGATACAAAATTTGGGCATATTTCTAAGATGATTTCTACTGCAGAAAAAGAACTTCCTCTTCAAAAGAAAATAAACAAAATTGTCAAGATAATGGTTTTTATTGCAATCTGTATTTCTCTAGCAACAGGACTTTTAATGTTTTTTAGAAATACAAATATTTCAACAGATTCAATGATTGAAATAGCAATATTAGTGATCGCATTATGTGTTTCTGCTTTTCCAGAAGGATTTCCAGTAGTATTGACAACAGCTCTTTCTGTAGGGGCTCATAGAATGGCTAAAAAAAATGCAATCGTAAATAGGATGTCAATAATTGAAACCTTAGGAGAAACAACAATAATTTGTTCAGACAAAACAGGAACAATAACTAAGGGAGAAATGACTGCTAAAAAATTATTCTGCAACGATAAAATTATTGATATCTCTGGAACAGGATATAATGGAAAAGGAGAATTTAGTATAGAAGGAAAAAAGATAGAGCCTCTTGAAGATGAAACCATAAAGCAAATAATGAATCTTNNNNCCAACAGAAGCCGCACTTTTAATAATGGGGGCAAAAGCAAGGGTTTTATTAGAAGATTTTAATGCTGAAAGAATTGAAGAAATCCCATTTAATTCAGAAAGGAAAATGATGTCAGTCATGTATCAATTGAATAATCAAAACTATGTTTATTCCAAGGGAGCAATAGAAACTTTGATTCAGAAATGCAAATCAATGTCTATTAATGGAAAAATTATTCTATTAAGAGAAGAAGATAAAAAAAGAATTCTTGAAATCAATAAAAAATTAACATCACAGGCTTACAGAACAATTGCGTTTGCTTATAAGAAAGTTAAAACCTTTTCAAAAGATAATTTTGAGGAAGAACTTATTTTTTTAGGGTTTGCTGCAATAGAAGATCCGCCAAGAGAAGAGGTAAAATTAGCAATACAAGAATGTATGACTGCAGGAATAAAAGTAAAGATGATAACTGGTGACAATAAAGATACAGCCCTTTCAATCGCAAGACAGATTAATTTAGAGGGAAATGTTATGGAAGGGTATGAAATTGATAGGCTGACAGATAACGAACTCCAAAAAATAGTGAATGATATTTCAATATTTGCAAGAGTCAGGCCAGAGCATAAATTAAGAATTGTAAGGGCATTGAAATTAAATGGGGAAATAGTTGCAATGACTGGCGACGGAGTCAATGATGCTCCTGCATTAAAAGAAGCGCACATCGGAGTAGCAATGGGCAAAGGGGGAACAGATGTTTCAAGAGAAGTTTCAGATTTAATTTTAAAAGATGATAATTTTGCAACAATAGTTAATGCAATAAAAGAAGGAAGAACAATCTTCAAGAATATCAAGAAATTTGTAAGCTATCAGCTTTCTTGTAATTATGCTGAATTAGCAATTTTATTTGTGGGAGTAATATTATCTCCATTTTTAGGGTGGCAGATACCTTTGTTATTGGCATTGCAGATACTTTTTATGAATCTTGTTACAGATGATTTGCCTGCAATAATGCTTGCCTTAACACCTTATTCAAAAGATGTAATGGCTGAAAAACCAAGAAAGAATAAAGATATCCTTAGCAAGGGGTTATTCTTTTGGCTTTTGATAGGCGGTATTTCAATGGCCATAATCTCTTTAGTAATATTCTATTTAGTGTTTAATGTCTTAGGGCAAGGATTTGAATATGCAAGAACAACAGCCCTTGTTACATTGATAATGCTTGAAATATTCAGCGCATTTAATTTTATGTCATTTAGACAGAACATATCTATTAAATCATTCCTAGTAAATAAGCCATTGCTTTTAGCATCATTTATTTCAGTAATGGCAACTCTTGCAATTATTTATACTCCTGCAAACACTATTTTTGGAACAGTACCAATAAATCTTATAGATTGGATTATTGCAATAGTTTCTTCGCTTTTGATAATTTTTATATTTAATATTCTAAAAACAATAAACAATAGAAAAGAAATATTTGAATTGAATGGCAGATAATTACGCTAATTATTAAATTAAAATATGCTTTTTCCAATAAGTACTATAATAAGTATTCCTAAAAATCCTAAAACATAAGATAATATAGAAAAGAATTTTATAGAGATTTTATTGTATGCTGCAAGCATGGTTATTCCTATTTCATTAGGCAATGGAGTAATAAGAATTAAATCAGCAAATATAACCAAAAGATAATGCCTTATTTTTTCAGGTATTTCTTTTTCAACCCATCTGATTATTCTTTCTCTTTCTAGATATCTTATTTCTTTTTGAAAAGAAAATCGTATTAATTTGAAGATTAATAAATCTCCAATTAAAACCCCAAAACCACCGATTAAACCGCATAATATGGCATTTTGCGATTTTGCAAAAATTAAAAATATGGCTGTTGCAGGAGCAGCAGTAAATCCATGGGAAAATAAAATTCCTGCCAANNTTCCAATTTTAAAAACAAAATATCCCAAGATTATTGTCAATATAAGGATAAGGAATTTAGGATATTTGAACCTAAATTCTAAATGGTGTTTTATCTTTTTATGAATTTCGTGATTTTTCCTTCTTGCCATTCTTTAAGTATAAACCTCGCAGTTCTATCTGTATTTACTGTGTTTCCTTTCTTAAGGAATTTTTTCTTTCTCCCTAATAATTCTAATAGCATCTCGGCGTCCCCATCTGCATTTATTTTAAAATATTCTTCAAATAAATTTGGGTATTTTTTCATCAAGAAATCTATCACATCTTCAGGGCTTCTTATGTTGTCNNTTTGAATAAAAGCTATTAGGTATAACTCCTGGAGTATCAATCAAAACAATATTTTTTGTCAATGAAATTTTTTGTTTTCCTTTTGTAAATCCTGCTTCTTTTGAAACTTTTGCAGAAGTTTTTCCAGATAATAAATTAATCAATGAAGATTTCCCAGTATTTGGATAGCCGACAATTCCAATAACTGCCCTATTCTCCAGCTTCATTTTTTTGACTTCTATCTTTATTTTTTTTCTCAAGTCATTTATTCCAAATCTTTTCAGGGCAGAAATGAAAACATAAGGAACCAAGTCCCGCATTTTTGGATTTTTCTTTAATTCTGCTGTATTGACTAAATCTATTTTATTTATTATATAAATTATTTTTTTCCCTTTTTCAATTATTCTTTCTTCAAAAACATTATTTCTTGTTTCTTCTAAGAATCTTGCATCAAGAATTTCTAATATTATATCAGAAGCATCTATGACTTCCTCTGCTATTTCAGGAATTTTTTTCTTTTCTTCAATTGGTTTGAGAGGACTTCTTCTTATCCTCTTCCAAGACATTTGCTCTCCCATCTATAAACAAAGAAAAAGAAGTATAAAAAACTACGCCCGGACGAGGAATCGAACCTCGAGATCCTTGCGGAAACTGGTTCTCAAGACCAGCGCATTACCATTGTGCCATCCGGGCATATCTAATATAAATAAAGAATTTTAATTTTTAAAGTATTCGATTGCAGATATATAAAAAAGATTAAATAGTTAAAATTATTGAAATATATATTTATAAAATGGTATCAAGAAAAATAATAATTTTTTCAGAAATAATATTGATTTTATTTGCAATATTCCCAGTAGTTTCTGCTCAATGCATTGCAACTGAAGCAGATATAGCGAATTTACAAGAAGATTTACGACCAACAATAATAATCGCAGATTTAGGTGAGACTATTCACATTAATTTTTTATTTAGGGGTCCTGCGGCTGAAACGCAACCAAAAATGGAAGCAGTTAATCGGGTTTTACAGAAATATTTTGGTGAACCTGGAAGAGGTTCGCTTCTTGGAGCTTCATCATTGACTTATTGTGTTGATATAGGTTCCCTGAGTGCAATTGTTGGAAATACAGATTTAACAAAAAACCGTGCTTTTTTTAATTATGTTGAAAATAATGAAATAAAACAAATAAATATCCTAGATATTGCTAAAGAACTACATCAAACTTTAGAAGCAGAAACTGCCGGTGGAGATTATGTGCAAGGCATTTTATTTTTAGATAAATTTACAAGAGATTTAGTAATTTATGGAAACAATGTGCGTATTGAAAGGCCCGTCGCATTTACTGGAATGATTTTTTCTGAAGATTTAATTCAAAGAAATACTAATGTAAATTTATATGGTTCTATGGGATTAAAAAAACAAAATTTAGTTTCAGGAGTAATTGTTTATTCAAATACACTAGGCTTTGAATCAATAAGATTTTCAGATTATCTTGCTACAACTAACTTTGATCCCTCTTCTTATGAAAAAGCTGTAAAAACTGAAAGTAAGGTTGTTATTTCTCCAAATTCGGGTGAAACAAGAATTCATTTTGGAGGAATTTTTACTCAGAGACCAATATTGCAGATAGGAAGTTTTAGATATGGGAAAGAAATGACCGCAATCTCTTTTTCAAATCCAGGAAATCCAGGAAAAGTTACAGTAGATTTTCCAACATCCAAAAAAGAATTTTTTGGTGTTTTAACAATGTATTATAATACAGATCATGTTTTTTTATCTCAATTGACTCCTGGAGAAAGAAATGGGGGAATTAGATCTTTTCCAAAATTTGATGGAATACAGAATTTTATCACATTAGAATTTGAAGGGAGGCCTGCTGAAAATAATGAACTAACTTTGATGGTTACAGATGAAAATGGCGGAACGACAATAACTTCTGGGAGGACATTTACTTATCTTGTTTCGGATTCTATAAGAAGAGTTGATGTTGGTAGAAACAATTGGGCTTATGCATTTATAGATTCTTATGGAAAAGTTATTGAACTTGGAGCCTTAGATGAATTATCTGGCAAAAATCTTGCATTTAATATCAAAGATGACAAATCCCAAATAAACTTAATTTCTTTAGCTGATTTTAGTGAATCAAACTTTGCAACAGATTTTTTTAAACAAAATCAAGAAGATATAAAAATTCAAAAAACGGGCAATGGATTGGAAATAACTTCTGGAAAATTCTATAATCTAGTTCTTCCTTCTTCTAACGAGAATTTTTTAAAAATTATAAAAGGATAAATAATTAGAAATTAATCCATTGGTATCTTTCATTTATCCATTCAAACATTTTATCCTCATTGCCTAATTCACCCTCTGCTTTCGCAATTTCATCAACAATTCTAAGCAATGCACAGTCATCACTTCTTGAATTATTTTTTACATTAAGATATTCTTCTTCAAGAATAGAAGCACCTTTCTTGATATTTCTATCTCCTCCCTTTTTAATATGGGCCATACCAAGAAAATATCCTGGATTGAAAGGGTTGTCATATGGGCCAACGATTTTTTTAAAATTTCCCTTGTCTTCTGATTTATTATAACATTTTATTGCTTTGTCAAGATTTCCTTTTTTTTCATATGCTCTTCCAAGGATGCAAAATGAAAGCATTTTCTGCAAAGGAGAAAATCTATCCTTTACTTGAGAATATTTTATTACTGAGTCTGGTTGATTTGCCCTATAATATAACATACTTTTTTTAAAGTTATTATCATAGCTCGTATCTGGATTTAAGGATTTTAGAATTTCATCACCTAAACTAAGCTCTGTTGTAGAATAAATTGCAAAGGTTGTTGCATAGTTTTCAATAATCTCTTCTTCATATGCTGGGTTTTTTTGAACTATTCCAGGTCCTTGCCTTGTTACTTTTACAGGCTCAATTTCCTGAGCATTTGCAGGATTATTGCTGCTTAAAAGAGCTAAAGATAATAATGCTCCGAATAAACTTTTCCTTAAATAACCCATGTGCTTTTTCATTATTATTTTAATCAAAAGAAATATTTAAAGCTTTTGTTTTATGACTACTTTATAGTGATAAGAATTTTCTTTTAACTTCCAACAACCAACTCTTCTGAAGAAATGTTCAATTGTTTTGAAATGTCCCCTAAATCAATATCTTTTTTTGTATCGTTATTTATGCTTGTATCTTGGCTTTCATTTTCTGGTTCTTGCGCCTGTCTCATGATATAAATTAAATCTAAAATAAATGTTTCTGCAGCTTCTAAACGATTGCAATTTTTTGCTTCTATAATATAACAATTTCCTTCATTATAAATTCTCTGAACATCGTGCATTGCATCAAAAATTATTACAGATGCTCTATTTGAATCAGAACAGTTCTTTACTTTTTCAAGAATCATTTTTTCTGTATAATTTCCGCTAGCATTTAATTCCTCTAAAGCTTTTGAATATTCTGCGAATGCTCCACTCGCCTTGCTCCCTATAGCATTTATGAACATGCTTATTTCAACATCTGGAATGCTTGAACTTTGGGATAAACAATTTATTGAATTATTTGTTATTGAAATATAAGCAATTGGAAGAACTCTTTTAGTTATATTATTCTCTGGCCTTAGTGTTCTAGGATCATTATATAATCTTAAAACATAATACCTTACAGAATCATCTTTTTGCTTTATTGCTAACTCTGTAGAATATAATGTTAAATTTCCTACTTTTTCTTTGAAGAAAGTCATACCATCATAGGTAAAAACATTTCCCACAATTTTGTCATATATTGGGGTTAAATTATCCTTGAATAAAATTCCGACAATTGTTAAACTAAGCACTGTTACAAGAACTATTAAAAAGATAATTGTTGTTTTTTGATTCTTATGTTTTGCCATATTTTTAAACTAATTTTATCATTTATAAAGATTATTGAGATAAATTTAAATATAAAAATCTCCACTTACTAAATTCGTTCTTATCAATAAGACATAAGAAATAACGCTCCGAAATCAAGATTTCTTTACTTCTCGATTTTTGCGTGAAAGTCATTTATACATTAACGACATTAATTCATTATCCCATAACTTTTGAAAATGACTTTTTCAGCAGCTTTTGTCAAGTCAATTCCTTGTCCAGAAATTTTTAAACAGTAATTTTTATAATCTATGTTTGCTGTTGAATTTTCTATGCTGTTAAGT
>DAKN01000008.1 GCA_002499185.1 Candidatus Pacearchaeota archaeon UBA284
GTCATTGCGATGAGTCTTCGAAGAAGCAATCTCTTTGCTTCTCATCGCTCTTACTCTTGTTTCTTCGGATAATGGACTAGCGATAGTGGACTAGGGATTCTTCCGTGAAAAAGTCAAAAAGTCAAGCACCGAATGAAATCAATTTCCCAATGGCATATCTTGCATTTTTATATTTTTAGTGATAAAATGATTTAAATTATAAAAACAAGAGGGCAGAATGAATGGAATGAGGTTAAAAAAGGAAATGATAAAAAATAAAGCAAAACCCAAAACAAATTTAATGTTATGAATAAAATCAATCTATCGGAAAATGAGAAAAGAGATGTAATTATGTATTTGGAATCTGGCAAACCTTTGCCGGATAAATATAGATTTCTGCTTTTTGAAACCGACAGAGAGGTTGAGCTCTTATGGAATGGAAAAACAGAAGAAGTAGAAAATGTAGTTTTACCCTTTCAGGCAATTGAGCATATTGATGAACCAAGAAGTGAGAAGAAAATTGCTGACCAAGGCTCACTCTTTGATACTTCAGGCAGACAAATCAAAGGATGGTCTAATAAACTCATATGGGGTGACAATAAACTGGTTTTATCATCGCTTAAAAACGGTCCTTTGCGGAAACAAATAGAAGCAGAAGGGGGATTAAAACTGATTTATATTGATCCACCGTTTGATGTGGGTGCGGATTTCAGTATAAATATTGAAATAGGAGAGGATACTTTTACTAAAAAACCATCAGTCATTGAAGAAATTGCCTATCGCGACACTTGGGGTAAAGGTGCAGATAGTTTTATCGCCATGATTTATGAAAGATTGAAGCTTATGCACGGACTTTTAGCTGATGACGGCAGTATTTATGTGCATTGTGATTATCGCTTGAATAGTTATATTCGATTAATTCTAGATGATGTATTTGGAAGTAAGAACTTCAGGAACGAGGTAACTTGGCGTAGACAAGTAGCTAGAGGGAGAAAAATCGAAGCTAAATTTATGCCCTATAGTGCTGACTACATAATCCTATATACAAAATCAGATATAGCTACATGGAATCCGATCGATAAAATTTCCTATATATCTACTAAAGAAGCTGAAATAAAGTATATGAAAGACGAAAAGGGGTACTTTAGAACTTCTGATCCAGGTTCTTATTCAAACGAGAGTCTTATTCGTCTTTACAAGGAAGGAAGAATCTATGTTTCTAAAGGGGGAGAAGTAATTATAAAAGATGGAATTTTATCAACAACGAGTGGCTCTATTGGCATAAAATATTATCGAGAAAGAGTAGAAGATAAAATAAAAGAAGAAACTGTAGCAGATAACATTTGGGATGACATACCTGGAATGGGAGTGGTTTCAGGTGAGTATATCGGATATCCTACCCAAAAACCAGAAGCTCTACTTGAACGAATTATTAAGGCATCAAGCAATGAGGGTGATCTTATTGCTGATTTTTTCTGCGGCTCGGGCACAACTTTGGCGGTAGCAGAAAAATTAAGTAGAAAATGGATTGGTTCGGATTTAGGTAGATTTTCTATTCATACAATCCGAAAAAGAATGATTGGTGTGCAAAGAGAACTTAAAAAAGCCGGCAAGGATTTTCGGGCATTTGAAATATTGAATATTGGCAAATACGAACGGGAAAAGTTTTTGGGTGTGAATGAAAATTTACGAGAAGAAGAAAAGAGAATCCAAAGAGAAAAAAAGGAAAAAGAATTTATTGGACTTATCCTTTCGGCATATAAAGCCGAACCGATTGATTCTTTCAATATATTTGTTGGCAAGAAAAGAGATCGTTTAGTTGCTATTGGGCAAATTGACACGCCAGTAACCAACGGCTTTCTTGAAAGAGTAATCGATGAGTGCAAGGAGAAGCAAATTACCAAAGCCGATATCTTGGGATTTGATTATGAAATGGGGCTTGATTTTGAGAGCGCTAAAAAACTTGGCATTGATGTTCAATTCAAAGTCATTCCTCGCGAGGTGTTTGACAAAAAAGCAGTAGAAAAAGGACAAGTGAAATTTTACGATGTCGCCTATATTGAGGTAAAGCCAATTATTCGCGGACGAGGCAATGCTAAAGAAATAGCAATTGAACTTACTGATTTTTCAGTGTTTTATAACCAAGACAATACTGGCGAAGTTGAAGAAAAACTCCTATCCGGCGGCAACAAGATAATCATTGAAAATGGTGTAGTGATTAAAATTACTAAAGATAAAAGAACAAATCTTATTGAAAAAGAAGTCTTAACAAAAAAATGGACTGACTGGATTGATTATTGGTCGGTGGATTTTGATTTCGAAAGCAAAAAAGAAATAGTTCGTGTAAATAATGAAAAAACGGGTGAAGAAAATGAGAAGTGGACAGGTAACTATATTTTTGAAAACGAATGGCAATCTTTCAGAACCAAAAAAGATAGAATGCTTGAGATGACTTCGGTTTTCAAAGACGCTCAAAAAGGAAAAATGAAAATAGCTGTTAAAGTGATTGATATTTTCGGAAACGATACAACTAAAGTTATTGAGATTAATGTTTGATTATGACTATTAGAGATAAAAAATCATTGAAAAAAGAAAACGTATTTCAAATTTTTAATTTAGAATATCCACCTTACATAGAAGAGTTAAAAATCGGTGATTATGTTTTTAAAAGAGTAGTTAACTATGAGAAGGCTTACGAAAATATGATGTGGCTAGTAAATTCATTTGGTAATGAATTTAATACTCAAATTAAGAATGGTTCTCATCAAATCACTGCAGAAGTAAAAATTCCTCAAAAAGAAAAGAAATCTGTTTTGCAATTTGCAAACAAAAACTCTACTCAACTTGATGATATTTTGTTTTTACTTACAATCTTTACAGATAGAAATGTTTTTAAAAAGGACTGGAAAGATAATGAAAATACTGTTATAGTCGCAGATCACAAAATACATCAATATGGTGGTCAACTTGCATGTTCTATAAAATATGAATCAAAGTGGAAACATCAAAACACTGGAGTATTAAAAGATAAAACTGAAATTAAAGGTATTCCCATGTTCAATTACTATCAAGTAAATGTGGGATTTGAAAAGACGATAAATAATGTACTTAATCTTATTTCGAGTAAGGAGTGGCAAGAAGAATATGAATGCGGCCATTTTTTGTTTTTATTTAAATCGGTTATGCAGTGGCAAATAATTGAAACTGCTTTTATTTCCTGTTGGACGATCTGGGAGCACATTTTTGCCATTAAAAATCGAAAATGGCTTGACACTACAGCAATTGTTCAAATGAGTGGTGATAAGAAAATCGCTTTTATTTTAAGCGAATATTTTTCGATAAATATTGATAACACTGCTAGGGAAAATATTCAAAAAATAAATAAAACAAGAAATCGAATTATTCATTATGGTAAAAAAACAGAGCAGATTGATTACAAAGAAATGGAGATGTTTATCAGAATAACTGAGCAATTAGTGGCAATTATTCTGGGTCTTTCACCTTCAAATATCCTTAACTCATCTGAAAAACTGGATTCTTTTCTAAAAGGTAAAAAAAATAGAGAAAAAACTTATGGCACTTCATAAAAAATTTCCAAGAGACAAATTTCAAATACTTGACCCTTCAATCAGGTGGTTTCCTGCTGATGAAGATTTGCGCAAAGAGGGTTATGAGAAGCTTTTACCTCCATTTGTGCCTGAACTGCGTGAAAGAATTGCTGAATGGCGATCAAACGACTATGAAGGAGCGAGCGAAACTTCTATAGCACTTTTAAATTGGTGGTTTAAAGAACCGCACTCTATTTTTACCAAAGACGGCATAAGTACTGCTTTTCAGTATTATTTTGCGCAAAGAGAAGCTGTAGAAACTATAATATGGATTTATGAAGTTGGAAAAGTATCCAATAAATACGATTTAATAAAGTTTGATAAATTGGGGCGAGTAAGCCCGAATATGTTTACCGAGGATTGGCTTCGTTTTGTTATTAAAATGGCTACAGGAAGCGGAAAAACAAAAGTAATTAGTTTGCTCTTAGCTTGGTCATATTTTCAAAAATTATATGAAGAAAATTCGGAATTATCAAAGAACTTTCTGCTTATAACTCCTAATATTATTGTTTTGGATAGAATAAAAGCAGATTTTGAAGGATTGAAAATATTTTATAAGGATCCTGTTTTGCCTGATAACGGATATGAAGGACATAATTGGCAAGATGATTTTCAATTAAAATTGCATTTACAGGACGAAGTCGGCACGATATCAAAATCAGGAAATATATTTCTAACAAACATTCACAGAATATATGACAGCAATATCAACGAAGCAAGTTTTGACGATGATGATACCTCAGCTTATTATTTGGGCGAGAAGGCAGTCGGAAAAACTAATGACTCAAAAATTGATCTGGGGGAAATAGTTCGCGACATTGATGAGCTGATGGTTATCAATGACGAAGCACACCACATACACGATCCAAAAATGGCATGGTTTAAATCCATTGAAGATATACACAACAGATTACTGCAAAAAGGTAAAAAATTATCTCTACAAATTGATGTTACTGCTACACCAAAAAATAATCGTGGTGAAATATTTGTGCAAACTGTTTCTGATTACCCATTGGTTGAAGCTATACATCAAGGCGTAGTAAAAAATCCGGTTTTACCGGATCAAGCTAGTCGAGCCAAACTGCAAGAAAAACAGAGTTCAATATTTTCAGAAAAGTATGAGGATTATATTAGATTGGGAATTGAAGAATGGGAGAAAACATATAAAGAACTTGAACCAACCGGAAAAAAATCAATTCTATTCATTATGACCGATGACACAAAGAATTGTGACGATGTATCCGATTTTTTAGAAAGAAACTATCCAAAATTAAAAGGCGCAATTTTAACGATTCATACAAACAAAAGTGGTGAAATCTCCGAGACTGTTACGGGTAAAAAAGAAAAAGAATTGCAGGAACTTCGTAAAAAGGCGAACGAAATAGATAGTTTGGAGAGTCCATATAAAGTCATTGTTTCTGTTCTTATGCTTAAAGAGGGTTGGGATGTAAAGAATGTAACTACAATAGTAGGTCTGCGACCTTATGCTTCCGACTCGAGAATACTGCCTGAACAAACTCTTGGCAGAGGTTTGCGCAGGATGTTTTTTGGCCAAGAAGTTGAAGAATATGTCAGCGTGATTGGTACTCCAGCGTTCATGGATTTTGTTGAATCAATAAAAGCCGAAGGTGTTGAATTGGAGAAAAGAAGAATGGATCGAGGCGGAAAACCTATTACACCGTCAGTAATTGAGGTTGATTTTCAAAACAAAAGAAAAAATATTGAAGCGTTGGATATTGAATTGCCAATTTTAACTCCAAGAATCCAGAGAGAATATAAAAATCTTGAACTTCTTCAAGTCATGAATTTTAAACATGACACAGTATTGGTAAAACAATTTTCTGAAGAAGAACAAAAGGAAATTGTATTTAAAGAAATAATTGACGATAAACTCCATCATACAACTATTTTGAATAGTACCGTTGAACCCAATTATCAAAGTGTAGTCGGATTTTTTGTACAAAGAATAATGAAAGAATTACGTCTATTTGGTTGCTATAGTATACTTTTTGGAAAGGTGAAAGAATTTATCAGCGAATACTTATTTGGCGAAAAAGTTAATTTAAATAACTCTAATATATTAAGAAATTTATCCGAATTGAATACAAATAAGACTATTGTAGAAACATTCAAGAAAGAAATAAACAATTTGACCGTATTAAATGTAGGTAATGCTGAAATAAGAAACTATATAAAAGTGAGCAGTGCAAGACCTTTCGTTGTTACTGATAAAAAGTATTTACTACCCAAAAAGAGCGTATTCAATAAAATCGTCGGTGATAGCGATTTTGAACTTGAGTTTGCCGACTTTTTAGAAGGCACAGAAGATGTCGTTTCCTTTGCAAAAAATTATTATGAAATTCATTTCAAAATTGATTACAGAAATGCGAGCGGATCTATTTCCAGTTACTATCCCGATTTTTTTGTAAAAACAAGCGACAGATTGACATATATTGTTGAAACAAAGGGTAGAGAAGATTTAGATGATATTGAAAAAATTAAGAGATTGGAACAATGGTGCAAAGACGCAAGCGAGCGACAGAATAAGATAGAATATAAAATGATATATGTGAAGCAAGAAGAATGGGACAAATATAAGCCTTCGAATTTTAAACAGCTGTTGGAAGTGTTCAAAAAATAGCTATGTTTATTTGCGATAAACCAATTGCAATTATATTGATTTTAGATAAAAGGAAATCGCAATGGAAGAGAATTCCCGGATATCAAAAAACACAAATTGCCAATCATGCTGAAATGAATAACAAGAATGATTTTATACAATATTTTGATAATGTGACAAAGGAGATGTTTGAATATCAGATAGGCGGGTATAAGGTTCTTGCCAAGTGGCTCAAAGACCGCAAAGCCAACATTCTTTCCTCTGACGAAATCCAGCATTATTGCAAAATTGTTAGCGTAATAAAAGAGACTATAGGTATTATAGTATGAGATTAAAACTTAACGAAAGCAAATTGGGATACTATCCTGAATTGCTTAATTATTTAAGTTCGTTACAATTAGACAAAATTGATTACAAGCATCCGAATGATACATTGAAACAATCTTTCACTGAAATAATAGTATTGTACAGTAAGATGCTTCCTATATTAAATAAACATGAAATAGTCGATTTTGATAGTGAGTTGAAAAGAGAAAAAGATATCAAGGAGTTATTGAGATTAACAAAACAACTATATCAAGAAGCAGATATATATATTGAAAATATGAAAAAAATGATTAACTCTATTAAATTAAAAGAAGATGCGGTTATGAAGGACGTTCAAAAAGAATTAGCAGATAAAATAAAACCTTATGAAAAGAATATTATTTCCATTCCTAACAATGCAATAAAACATGATGGAAATATTATAAAATCAATTGAAATGATAAAAGATGAATCAACGAGAATAATAGGATATTATCTGGAAGCGAGCAGAGAAGAAACGTACGGACCAAATCCAAATGTTCATAAAGATTATAAGGGCGAAGCTACTGCTTTCTCGTATAATAAATCATTGAAAATGATATTAGGAAGTATTTACTCCATTTCTAATGAGTGCTTAGTTATCTTGAAAAAGTATGTAAATGATACTATTTGTGAAAATAAGGATTTGACATTAGATTTTAATACGAAAGCAATTATTAATACTCTAATTGAAATCCCTCTTGCTTTTTTTCCTGATGAACTTAATAAGAGATTTGTAAATATTTATTTTGAAGGCGATGTAAGCATAATAGAGTATCCTTCATCGTTATTTCCTTTAAGAGGATCAAAATACGAAATTCAATCTTCTGTTAGAATATCAAAAACAAGTACAAAATTTACTTTACCTTATTTTAGAGAGCGAAAATGACTGAATGTGTTTTTTGTGGGTCAGGTACATCTGAAGAACAAAGTGAAGCGATGTATAAGTATATTAAATGCCCAATATGTGGAGAATACTCAATTATGGATGATTTATATGATGATTATCCAGAAGATGATGAAAAAGTGAAAAAATACTCATTTAAGGTAAGTTCATTTATTAGAGAGTGTAATTTGCATAGCGAGTCAGTACCAAAATTAATTTCAAACTGCGAAAAAGAAGATAATATTAGCATTTTTTGTATTGAAAATATTGTTAAAAAGTATCCTTCTGAGATTGATGAGAGAATAGACAGAATTATTTTAAATTTAGCCAGCTTAGCAAAGGGAAGAATCGAGAAACCTATTAATCTTGACAAGAATTCGTTACCATTATTATATTGCAGTAATTATGAAGATGATAGTGAATTTCAATATATTTTAAAAATTTTGTTAAATATGGGCATTATAACAGGATTCCAAGGTTTAAAAAACTTTTCAAGTTTTCAAGCTACGATTCAAATAACCTATGATGGATGGACAAAAATAGATGATTTAAGACGAATAAGAAATCAATCAAAAATTGTCTTTGTCGCTATGAGAATTTGCCCCAAATATGAAAATAAATATGCAGTAATTAAAAATGCAATTGATTCAACTAAACTTGATTATGAAGTAATAAGAGTAGATAAAGAAAATCATAACGATAAAATATGTGATAGAATAATTTACAACATTAAGAGATCAAAGATTGTCGTTTGCGATTTAGAAGAGCAAAATCAAGGAGTTTATTTTGAAGCAGGATTCGCGAAAGGGCTTGGGAAGGAAGTTATATGGTTGTGTCCAAAAAAGGATTTAGACGATAAAAAAATTCATTTTGATGTAAATCAATATAATATGATTGATTATGAAAATGAAGAGGAAATATTTGAAAAACTTAAAAATCGAATATTAGCAATATTTGGTACTAATTAACAATTGATTTATGCAGGATTAGTCTTTGAAGAGTTGGAGAGTTAACGAAAAAGGAACGGATATGAAAAATAATAAAGGATATAGCTTTCTGAGAGTCTTAGATAAAATAGGGTTATATATATTATCGTTATGGGTATTATTTTTATCAATAATCGTACTAAAATCTGACTTGAAAATAATTAGTGACACAAACATTACTTTATGGAAGGTAATAGGAGCAAATCTTGTCCCTTTAATATGTCTAATATTTGGGGTACTTGGAATCATGTATTACTTTTGTTTTGATTACAAATTCAAAGGTACAATTCAATTACAAATTAAGGCTGAGGAAGTGAAAAATAAGAATTACGAACATTTAACTTTTTTAGTGACATATATAATTCCTCTTTTGAGTCTGAGCTATAATGGATTAAGATACTGTATTGTTTTATTGATTCTGCTGATTTTTATAGGTGCTCTATATGTTAAAACAAATTTGTTTTACATGAATCCTTCTCTGGCATTGTTAGGCTTTCATTTGTACGAAGTAAATGGTTATTGTTTAATTGAAGGAGAAAAAAAAGAATACAAAAATCTAATAGTTATTTCAAAAAAAATAATAATTGTAAATAATGATATTGAATTATTACAACTAGATGATGAAATTTATTACGGGAGGCCAAATGGATAATCTTAAGAACAAAATGACTGAAATTCTAAAGAATAAAAACACATCAATAGTCATATATTTTAAATTAAATAATAAAGAAATAGTTTTTGCTGACATAAATAAAAATGTCCTGCCGGAAATAATGATATCTTACAGAAACGAAATCAACAGGAGTATTGTGGATAATTCAGAAATTACTTTATGCAAATTGTCATTGGCAGATAGCCGAAATAATGTTTTATACGAGTATGATTTTACTGAAAAATCTGAGCCATTCGTTGATTTTGAAACGATGATCAAAAAAGGATCGAAAATAGATATATTTAGTTTCTCAGACAATAAATTAAGTGACATAAATGCAATCATAGCAAAAATCCATAATAGTGAAAATCAGATGTATTTTTATTCTAAAATATATTCTTTGAATATTGTTAAAAGAAGTAAATTCTTGAAATTAATCAATTCCGCTAATGGATTTAACAAATTTGATGAAGAATTGATATTATTGACTGGAAAATTTGACTTTTTCAGAATAGACAAATTGAATTATGTAAAAAATCTAGAAGTACTGGAGAAAAATTACAATTTTCATTCTGTTATAAAAGAAAGGACAAGCAGGGACTTCAAAACAATCATAGACAAGCATCTTTTAGTAGATGATGAGATATTGTCAATATATTTGAATAAGACCATTTCCAGATCGCGTAAATTCATTAAAATGATAAATTCTTCAAAAGTGATAAAAAATAATATTTCAAACGAAAATATTATTAATTTTATACAGAACAATCAAAAATTAAAATCTAAATTAAAAATCAGTGAAAAAGAGAAAAAGATTGAATTGCAAAGTGACAAAAGCTGTGAGTTTTTCATCAAATTATTAGATGACGACTTTTTAAAATCTACTTTAACAAATGAAGAGTATGATGCAATAGATAAAAATAATATGTAAGAAAGGTAGGTATAAGCGAGGGTATATATTAAGTTAGGGGACGGTGCAAGACATCTTGACAATTAAGACCTCACTAATCGCGAGTCAGTGACCGAATGGGACGGTGATTGTGAACTTAAAAAGTCAGCTCAATTCGGATGAAGAAAATGATGTTGATTTTTGGATGTTTCGGGATATAATTATATAAAGGGATAGTTATAAACCGGAGGAGTAATTGATAGAGAGTTTTGAAAGAATCAATTCATCAGTAAATTTATTAAAAAATAACAGGGTATATTCAAAGTATTTAACTTGCGATAAAGTTAAGAAGTCAAAGCGCCTTTCCCCCCTATGCCACTTGAAAAAAATCGTAAAATGATATATATTTCTGAAAGAGGTGAACATGAGACAAATCGCTATTTTTCTGTCGTCAATGTTTTTAATATTTTCCGCTCTTGGCGGTGAAGTAAAAACAGTTCGTGTGGGCATCACAGATACTCCGCCTCTTGTTTATTTTGACGGCGGAAAGGTTGAAGGATTTTTCATTGATATTCTTGAATATATTGCAAAAGAAGAAGAGTGGGAGTTGATTTATACCCAAAAAAGCCTATCTGAATGCATAGACCTTTTGAAAGAAAGAAAAATAGATTTGATTGCAGATATAGGATATTCGGCGGAGAGGGACAATATAGTAAATTTCAACACAGAAAATGTTCTAATAACTTGGGCTGCATTCTATGCAAAAAAAGATATAAATATAGTAAATTATAATGACCTTGAAGGAAAAAAAATAGCGGTCGAATCAAATGACTATTTCGTGTTCGACAAAAATTTCGGTCTTGAAAAAACTTTAAAGAATTTGGGAATTAAATACGAATTCGTTTATAAAGAGGGATATTCAGATGTTCTTGAGGCGGTTGCCAAGGGATATGCGGATGTTGGCGTTGCAAACAAAATGTTCGGATCACGAAAAGCACAAAAGTTTTCTCTGTATCCGTCAGAACTTATATTCCTGCCTGTTTCTCTCAGATATGCATCTGCGCAGACAACTGACAGTTCTTTAATTAAGATTATTGATAAGCACCTTGCAGTTTTGAAAGCAGACAATAAATCTGTTTATTATATTTCTCTTGAAAAATACATTGAACCGATGAAACCCAGAATACCGCTTTGGCTTGTATTGGTATTTTCGGCGATCAGCATTGCAACTCTCTTATGCCTTTTGCTTTTATATCTCAAATACAGAACAAATATCAATAAGGAGAAACAAAAACTAGAATCCGAGGAGTCAAGCCACCAGTATACAAAACTGGCCCTCTCTAACCTGAATAAAGCCATGTATGAGATACTTGACGCCTTGCCTGTGGGCATTTTGTGTCTCAACGAGAGCTATAACTTGGAATATTCAAACAGATATGCAGAAAATATTCTCTTTGAGAACAATGAGAAAAAAAATGTCAAAGACCTTGATTTTGAAGATGAAGACGGAAATATTACAGACAGACTGTATCCATTCAAATACATAAAGAATGGAACTCATTCATTCCATGCAAAAAGTTTTGTTCTTTCCAGAAACGAAAGCAAAAAGGATGTTTTAATAGGAGGGATGGAATTTTACGACCCTGCAAAGAAAAGAAAATTCGGACTTTTTTCAGTGGAAGACATTACTGATTTGAAAAAGCTCGAAAAAGAAAAAAGATCCATGGAGGACAAATTGGTGCAGTCGCAGAAGTATGAAGCTATGGGACAGCTTGTCGGAGGAATAGCGCATGATTTCAATAATATTCTCACGATTATTCAAACAAACGCTGAGTATGCCGAAATAATTGCTCCGGAATTAAAAGAGCAGACGCAGAACATAATTGATGCGACTTCAATGGGAGCCAATCTTGCTGTTCAACTTCTGTGTTTCGGAAAAAAGCAGCCATATGTTGTTGAGTTGTTGGATTTGAACAAAATAGTTGATGAATTTCTAAATCCAATCAGAAGAGTTATAAAAAGAGAAATAAAAATTGAGCATAATTTCGACAAGAAGACTCCTGCAATTAAAGGAGATTTTACGACTATAAGACAGATACTTTTGAATTTGATTATCAATGCGAGAGAAGCAATAGGAGATAAACCCGGAATCATAGAAATTGAAACATTTATCAGAAAAATAACCGAGAGGAAAAGTTTTTCAGTTGGTTCTTCTGAACCCGGAGGTTATTCTTGTGTTTCCGTAAAAGACAGCGGTACCGGATTGGACTTAAATCTTATTAACAAAATTTACGAATCTTCCTTTACTTCAAAAGAGAAAGGAAACGGTCTGGGGCTGTGGATTGTCAAGAATGCCGTCTTAAGAGAATCCGGATTCATTGATGTTGAATCGCAGAGCGGCAAAGGAGCTAAATTTACAGTTTGTTTTCCTTCAGTAATCATTTGAAAAAATCTTTTGAATATTCAGAGAAACACTGCGAAGAAAAAATGGGGAAAATGGGAAAATGGGGACGGTGCTTGTAAACTTGTAAAGTCAGCTCAAAAAGACGCTATGCGCCGTGTGCCATGTGCAAGACAAATACAAGAACAAAACAGTTAATAGTTGATGGTTTATAGTTGATAATTGAAGGCGAAGACGCCACCATACGCCATGCGCCATGAGCCATGAGCCGGGGGCCATGGGCCTTGAGCCGGGAGCAAAGAAAACAAAATCAAAAACAAAAGAGTAAACTAGTATGCTGGTGACTGGTATGCTTGTAAGCTGGTCAAAATGCGAAACAAAAGACCGATGAGAAGTATAGAGATTGCTTCTTCGAGGACTCATCGCAATGACGGACGATTAGTACGCTGGTGAGCTGGGGAAATTATGGGTTAAAAGAAAACAAAAAATACTCTTGACAATGCGTATAAAACATATATACTTATTGAAATGTATTAATGATTTATACGGAGATGAAATGAGCCTAAAATCAAATGAACTCATATCCTTTATTAAAAAAAGTGGAGGTATAGCCAAATTTTCAGCTATTTTAAAAGCGGGTTTTCATCCGGATTCATTGAATAATCTGATGAAACAAAACAAAATTACAAAAATCTCGAGAGGGCTGTATATGTGGGCTGGTCAAGATTTCAAAGAAAACCCTGACTTCGTTATTTCTTCACTTCAGGCGCCGAAAGGTGTGATTTGTTTGCTATCGGCTCTTTCTTTTCATGAGGTCACTGTTGAAATTCCGAAGTATGTCGAAATTGCAATACCTAAGGGAACTCATGCATATAAAATAGATTATCCACCTGTAACAATTTATCATTTTGATTATAAAGCTTGGGAAAGCGGTATAGAGGAATATAAAATAGACGGCCACAAAATAAAAATTTATAATCTTGCAAAAACAATAGCTGATTGTTATAAATTTCGCAATAGAATAGGAATGAATGTGATTCGCGAGGCACTTAAAACATCACTGAAAGAAAAAAAGGTGAAACCAAAAGAGATAATGAAGTATGCAAAAGTCTGCCGTGTTGAAAATGGCATAAGACCTATTCTGGAGGCAATTCTTTGAAAAAGAATATAAGTAATTTATCGTCGTCTGTTAAAGCTCGGCTTTTAAATAAAGCTAAAGAGGAAAACAGGCCGTTCTTAGAAGTACTGCAAAATTTCGGAATGGAGAGATTTATCTATAGATTAAGCTGTTCCAAGCACAGAGATAAATTGATCCTCAAAGGCGCACTGATGTTTAATGTTTGGCAAATTGCTGAACGCAGAACGACTCTTGATCTGGATTTTTCGGGGAATTTTGATAATCATGTAAAGACTGTAGAGAATATCATAAAGGATGCCTGCAATGAACCGGTAATTTCTGACAGCTTGATTTTTGACTCTGAATCGGTAATCGGGAGAAAAATAAATGAAGAAAGTGAATATGAAGGTGTGCGCGTAAAGTTCAAAGCATATCTTGACCGTTCGCGAATTCCTATGCAAGTAGATGTAGGCTTTGGCGATACAATATATCCAAAACCGAGAATAATAAAATATCCGATTATTCTGGATTTTCCTGCACCGAAAATCAAGGGCTATCCGCCTGAAAGTCTAGTGGCCGAGAAGTTTGAAGCGATTATCAGACTCGGAAATCTTAACAGCAGGATGAAAGACTTCTATGATATATGGTTAATAATGCACAAATTCAATTTTTCCGGGAAAATTCTCAAGGAGTCATTAAAGAGAACTTTCAATCAACGAAAAACTATTTTACCAAAAGAAAGGCCGTTTATTGACGAAGATTTTTACAGATTTGAATCTGAAAGACAAGCGCTTTGGAGAGCTTTTATTAAGAAAGAAGAAATAGATATTGCACCATTGAATTTACCTGATGTGGTGAAAATGATTGAAGACTTTCTTGGAGAACCTATTAATGCGATCAATAAGAAGAATGAATTTAATAAGAGGTGGAATGTTAATTGTTTTTGGAAATAATTTTAGACACGGATGGAGACGATAGGTTTTGCCAATACTTTTAAGCGATACAAGGACGAAGACGCCACCATACGCCGTGAGCCGTGTGCCATGAGCCGGGGCAAGACAAATACAAGAACAAAACAGTTAATAGTTGATGGTTTATAGTTGATAGTTAATAGTTCAAGAGGCGAGGG
>DAKN01000088.1:0-6341 GCA_002499185.1 Candidatus Pacearchaeota archaeon UBA284
GTATAATTAAAGTATGGAGAAAAAGATGAAAAGGATTTAATATGAATAGAACGGATATAATAAAAAAAAGGTTGATTTATGAAATTTAAAGAAGAACCTATAACAAAGAGAAGCTTTGATCAAAAATTATTTTAATGAATTAAATTTCAAACTTAAAGTAGATTTGGCTTCCTCAAAACAAAGGGAGTTGTATTTAAATGGATAAAAGCTTGATATATAAACATTCTAAGCCAAGAGTTCAAATTTTAAAAGAGAAATTAACGTTAAACGATTCTTTGCAATCGAATACAAACAAGAAAAATACCGAGATAAATAAAATATATTGTGGAGATTGTCTAGAAATAATTAAAACATTACCGGATAATTTCGTTGATGTGATAATTACGAGTCCACCATATTTTCAACAAAGAGAATATGGTAATATTGGTATTGGGAATGAAGATGATGTAAATGATTATATAAATAATTTAATAAACATATTTAATCAATGTGTAAGAATTGTAAAAAAATCAGGTTCCATTGTTTTTAATGTTGGGGATAAATATATTAAAGGCAGTTTGCTATTGGTACCGTATCGATTTGCTTTAGAGGCCCTTAAAACCAAAAATATAAAGTTAATTAATGAAATTACTTGGTTAAAGGTAAATCCTGTTCCCAAACAAGATCCTAGAAAATTGGTTTCTTCAAAGGAACCGTTCTTTGTATTTGTAAAATCCAATGAATATTATTTTAACAAAGAAGCATATTTTGATTTTAAAGATAAGTATCTAAGTGGTAAAAAAAAATATTCTAGTAATGATATTGGTAAAAAGTATTTTGAATTAATTGAGAAATCTAATTTAACAGAAAAAGAAAAACAGTTAGCTCAAAAAGAGTTAACAGATGTAATCATGGAAGTTAGACAAGGCAAATTGGATAGTTTTAGAATGAAAATACGCGGTTTTCATGCTTTACCTTATGGAGGACAGGAGGGAGGTCGTAAATCTCAAATTGATAATAAGGGTTTTACTATTATTAAGATTTATGGAAGATCAATGAAAAAGGATATAATAGAATCTACTGTTGAAACTGTCAAAGGAAACTTTCATCCAGCTGTATATCCTGAGTTTGTTGTACAAGAACTATTAAAATTGCTTACAAAAGAAAACGATATAGTTTTTGATCCATTTTTAGGTTCAGCAACAACTGCGGTAGTTGCGAAACGGATGAGAAGAAATTATATTGGAATTGAAATTTTTCCTGAATATGTAAAATATGCAGAAAAACGACTATTAGAAGTTAAATCTGTTACAAATTACGAATTAGAGTTATTTGTATGATGAATATAGAAAAAATAATTTTAGAAGCAAAAAAAATATCAGAGTCCAATACCGAGCGTTCCTTTAATAAAAAAATTACAGATAATGTTGATATAATGATAAGTAAAATTGACAACAATAAGTCAATTTTAGTTGCTTTAGTTACCAGTTGTATTAAGAAAATGGAAAATCCCCGGCAAGATATAAGGCTCCATAGAAAGGATTTCGAAGGAGGCTATTCCGCAAGAAGTTTGGACACTCAAGTTACAACACCTTTATTCAAAAAATATTTTCCTAAATATGCAAACAAAGAATCATCTTTTCTTACTTTAGCAACAAGAGAACGTATAAAATGGTCAAAAGTCGATGGAACTAGAATGAAAATAAGAAATGGAAACGTTAAGAAAAGTTTTCTATCTTTGATTGAGGTTGTTCAAAAATTGGAGATAGAACCTAAGGATTGTCTAATTTATATTTTTTTGCAATTATTTATTCTTACCAAGCAGGAAGATTTAGTATACAATGAAACAATTGAAGCGGGGGAGTTTTCAGAGATAATTAACATTAATACAGTAATACATATGTTGGAAAAGCATTTCGAGGTAAAAAACAGTTCACGCTTACCCGTGATTGCAATTTATACTATATATCAAATGTTGATAAAAGTTGTGAAAAGGTATGAAAATAAAGACCTTAGACCTTTGAACGTCCACACTTCTTCAGACAAACATGGTTTCGGCGACATTGAGATATGGAATGGGGAAAAACCATTTGAAATGGTGGAAATTAAGCATAATATTCCAATTGACAGAAATATGGTTTTTGATATTGTAAAAAAAACTCAAGCTACTAATATTAAGCGCTATTATCTTTTAACTACATATACAAATAGTTTTTCTACTAAAGAAGAGGAAGAATATATCAATAAATTTATCCTACAAATAAAAAAAACTCGCGATCTTGAAATTATACCAAATGGTATTATTTATAGTTTAAAATACTATATGAGATTTATAGAAGACTATGTTGAATTTATTAAAAAGTACACTCAAAATCTAATAAACGATTCAAAAAATTCGACAGAAGTAAATGTATTTCATATAAGGGTTTGGAAGACTATTCTGCAGGAGCATGAAATTCAAAACTCTGATAATTGGGAAGCCTAAGTTTCTATAGTACAGTAAGATACCTATAGTATCTTATATTGAGTCATTTAATAGGACTCAAAAGAAAGGTAAGAATTTGTTTGGCGTAAAACTTTTAAGGAGGAATAATGGAGCAAGTTAACGCTAAAAGTCAATCAATTGCAGATCTTATAAAAAACATCGATTCTGGGTCACTAAGACTACCTGAGTTTCAGCGGGATTTTGTATGGGAAATTGATAGGACCTATAGTTTGTTTGATTCTCTAGTGAGAGACATATTTATCGGATCAATAATTCATGGAATGCCTTCATTTGAAATTAGCGTTAGAAGTTTTGATAATAGACCTAGGAATCAAAGAAGAAGTTCCAGGAGATTAAGCCTACCCGTTGAGATATTGACTATTCAGCAAATAAGACAAGAGAAAGAAAGAAATAAAACAATTGAATTACTTCTCGACGGTCAACAACGAACAACAGCAATATATAGAGCTATGGAAGGTTTTGATAAAGTATGGTTTATTGCAAAAAAGGATAAAGAACTTGTTTCTCTGACAGAAAGTTTTAGAGAATCTTCACTCGAAAATTTACTATATTCAATTCAAGGAGAAGAAGACGACGAAAGAATCTCAATTTGCTTATCTGATGTATGGCGGTGGGCAAAAATAGCTGGAGTTAGAGATAATATAGTTACAGAGGCTTTTAATAAAACAAAATATTTTTCAAAAATCTCAAATGAAAATAAAGATTTTATAGATGAAAGACTTTCTAAGTATTTCGTTTTAAAAGATAAATTGATTTCTTTAATAAATTCAGAAAAACTGATCTCTTATTATCTTCTCGATATGAGTCTGGAAAAATTTGTAACTTTTTTTGAGCGTAGCAATTCTTTGGGAGTACAATTGAATTTCATCGATATACTCGCAGCAAAGCTATATGCAGGAGGATTCAATTTAAAAAAGAAAATTGATGAATTTAGAACTAACAACAAAGACTATGCGTTAGATCCCCAAATAATCGTTAGGGTTCTAGCTTATGTTAAAAGCAACGGTAAAGAGGTAAATAAAAATTATATTCTTAAAGAGTTAACGGCTAAAGATTTTAATGAAAACTGGGATAAATATTGCATGTATTATAAATCGGTAATAGATTATTTATACCAGAATGGAATGATAATTTCTGAAAAATGGTTAGCATATGATTATCTACTTATTCCAATGATAATTTTGGCAATCAACAAAAGTGGGGACCTCTCTCAAATCCGTGAGGAAACAGTAGAATTTATAAAATTTTGGTATTGGAGTTGTATTTTCTCTATGCGATATTCAGGTTCAAGTAATGAAAGAGTAATTGAGGATTCAAAAATACTGCTTGACTTTGAGAATCAGATTTATGCAACCCTTCATAGTTACATACCAAAAATAAGTAAATATCAAATTACTGAATACAACGACTTAATAAATTATGATAAAAAAGCAAACCCTATTTATAAGGGTCTATTCAATTTGATGAACTTCAAAAAAGATAGATTTCTGAATCTTAACAATACAAATAAATTATCCTTGAATGAGGACATAGATGATCATCATATTTTTCCCAGAGACTATGTTATGAAGAGCGCTTCGTTTTCAGAAGATGATAAAGACCTTATAGATTGTGTTGCAAACAGAATGCTTGTGCCAAAAATTAATAATATTAGAATAAACAATAAAGCCCCGTCAGAGTATTTGCGGGAGCTTCTTGCTATAAATTCTAATCTAACTAAATCCTTGGAATCTCATCTCGTTGATAGTACTATTATTAATGGTGATTACGATCAGAAATATTCAAGCTTTATTGAACAAAGAATGAAAAGTATTTTTATGCTAATAAAATTAAATGTTTTAGATAAATTGGAAATATATGAAAAAAGATATGTTCCACAAGCATGCAAAACTGAATCAATAGAATAAGTGTCGCGGTAATTGAGATAAAATTATAGAAGCAAAGTATCGATATTCATTGATGTACTTGGAGTTAAAATGACTAGTGAATTCAATTTTAATGAAAATTATACGGATTTAATAGATCTTGCTAGAGAAGTATCAAATGAAACAAGAATAGGATATTCATCAAATAAGGAACTAATAAAAAAGCAATTTAAAACTAATGTGTCTTACAATGTTAATAGCAATGAGAATGTTGTTAGCAATATATATATGAGACTTTCATTGATCGACTATTTTTATTCGACAAATATGGGTAGAACTTTTGATAGCATTTATGATATGTCAAAAAAAATCAATAATATAGGAGATGTTGAAAAACAAAAAGAGCATTTTAATAAGTTTCTTAAAAATCCTATGGATAAAGAAACTTATGAAGATTCCATTTTTTCAAAACAATTTGGTTATAGAAAAAAAATAAAAGAAAAAAATGGTATTCACGCTCAATCATTGTTGAGTAAATATGCTTATTTCCTACTAGATGGTGATTATCCAATATATGATGATTTGGCTAAGAAATCAATGGAACAACTAATATCAATGAAAATAAAAAATATTAAATCCTTTTACGATCAAATAAAAATACTAAAAGAAGAATTGAAAGATAATAGTTACGATGATTTAGATAGACTCTTATGGTTGCTTGGGAAAGTAAAAAAAGGGTCTTATTCTCTTATCATTAACAGAGAAAATTATGAAAAATTATATATTGGTGCTTCAGAATGGTTTACGGAAAAAATGAAAAGCCAAAATGACAGCTTTAAAAAAAGCATGAAAGAGTTAAGTAGTAGTCAAATAAACAGCGTTATAGCATATTATACTTTTACTGAAGCTGATATATTCAAAAAAATGGAATTACTAAAGCTACAAGAATTCCTTGATAAAGCTAAAAGTATATTCGAGAATTTATTGCCTCAGGAAAAAAGTGTATATCTTATAATTAAAGAAAATAAAAAGAATAGCAAAAGTTTATAAAAGGAGAAAAAATGAAAAAGGAAAGAACTTCTAAAAAGGAATACTCGTTCGGAAGCTGTAGAGTAGAAGAGTTTAAACCAAAAAGAGAAACTTGGAATTCGAAAACAAATATTATCAATACTATTATCACATTTGATGAAGCATTAAGATTGAAATTGGCTTTAGATGCAGTTCTTATGGAAATAAATAAGTATAAAAGAAATTCAATTGAAGGTAAGAATACTGGAATAGATTTAGTGATAAACTTATCTGGCAGCATTATGTCTGTAGTGGAAGCAACACCAAAGAAGAAGAAAGCAAAGAAATAATACTTAGTGAGGAAAGGCGGCGTGGGTGGAAAAAAGTGACAAAGACACCATGAGCCGTGTGCAAGTAAAATAAAATACAAAAGAGTGAAAGCCCGGAGGGGACGGTGCATGACATTTGACATTTATAAAATATCACGAGTCACAGATCCATAGTCACGAGTCAAAATTAATTTCGAGTTACGAGTTTCGAGTTGCGGGTTGAATAACAAAAAAACTTAGGGATGGTGGTTCCAAAAAACACCAGAGGGGAATGTCGGGGACGGNNTTTGGCGAATAAGTGAATATTGACAAGAGTGCAAAGCTGTGCTATAATACAAAAGATTCAAAAATCTCAAACATAAAAAAATACATATAGAAGCTCAAGGGAGAACTCTGTTCTCTCTTGGGCTTCTTTGCTCTTTGACATACTATAAAAATACAAAAACTCTCGGGGCTGGGGCAAAAATACGGAATACGGTATCCGGAATGCGTGACACGGAAGAACATCACCAATCAAAAATCGCTGGTCATTGGTCAAAAGAGAATACATAAATGGCGGCAAGCGGGTATAGCGTCGGCTCACACACTTCGCTTCGTCGCTTTATCAAGATGGGATAGCGTTGCAAGGAGACAACCACTTGATGGGCGTCTGCG
>DAKN01000088.1:6382-6550 GCA_002499185.1 Candidatus Pacearchaeota archaeon UBA284
GGTCGCTGTCGCTCCCGACGGGTTGACCAAAAGTTCTAGAAGATTATTGAAAAGACAGGTAATTTATTCAAAGCGTCAATCCAATCAATTATTTAATGTTTTGAGATTTTTAGGAATAGACATAAAAAGAGTAAGGGAAAAACATAACAAAGGAGGAAGAATGAAGAC
>DAKN01000024.1 GCA_002499185.1 Candidatus Pacearchaeota archaeon UBA284
CTGAGTTTTTTGCATTACCTAAAGCGTCTGCAACGTTTCTTTCAGTTGGAGAAAGAGGATTAAAAGAAATTTCTTTTATTCTCTGATTCAATAAATCGGGAGTCAATAAATTGTAGCTAGTATTGTACATTGCTTGAGCGAATTTTATTACGTCAAAAACTTCTTCTTTTGAAAGTAGGACTTCGTCATTTTTATTTTCTTCAGCCATAACCCTCCTTTCTTTTTAATATTATTTTACCAATAACTAAGGGCTACCATAGCCTCTAAATCATCTTTATCATCTTTTTGTTTAACTAATTCAATATCAAATTCTTTTGATATCACATAATTTACATAAGATATTGTTGAATATCTATCTTTATATGAACCAGGTTTTTCAACCAATTTAATTAATCCATTAACGGGCTTCATGTCTAAATTAATACATTCCCCAATTAACAAACTTGTTTGAACATATGGATTTAAAAAAAATCCTCTTAAATATGAATCGTCTGGATCAGAAAGAAATTCTTTATTCTTTTTTAATAAATATTCTTCTCCTTCAGATTCAGGAATTAAAAATTCCCACATTCTTCGCTGAAGTAAAGATCTAAAAGAAACAGCAATATCACTGTTTAATGCCTGACTAGCAGTAATTGGAAATATTATTGGTTTTGCTTCTAATCCTCTAGTGTGGTTTTTTCTAAGATCATCTCTGGCATCTTGCTTTATAATATCAAAATATTCATCGACCACTGTCATTGCAGGATAAACAACTCCTCTTTCCTCATCTATGGTTTCTTCACTAAGAAAATCAAAAATACCAATGCCTGCTGATTGAACATCTAAAACTAAATAATCAGCTTCAAAATCATAAAATACTCTTTTTAATCTTTTAGCTTGTTCTCCAGCATGAGATCCTTTATGAGATTCTCCATAAACAAGTTGTCTCCGATAACCAACTCCCATTAAAGGCAGAGCCCTAACACACTCAATAATAGAATTATCATTTGCTTTATTTGCTCTTGTTGCAATATCACAACTTACAAAACGTATTTCTCCCGTTGTTTTTGGTAATCCATAAGAATTTTTTTTAAGGTTAAAATTATCTTCTTTTTGAGGATAGAAAGCCTGTTTTATATTTCTTTTAAATAAAGTTGATTTGAAATAACTTTTTCCACTAGATCCACTTGGAATATTTAAGTACTCCATTTGAACAGTTAATGGATCGGCATCTTCCATTTCATTTTTAAGCATAGATTTTGTTTTGATACCATGATGTAACGAAATTAAATAATCAAATGCTAAAAAGTTTGCCGTTTCATCGCCAGAGTTCATTCTTTTTATACAAGTTTGAACATAAGTGTACCAATATTCCATAGTGTACCAAGAAGATGTAATATATGATATAGTTCCTTCTTCTTGAAGCCTTTGATCATTGGCATATTTAGGATTGTTCTTATAAGGGGGATTTCGTGTTTCTAAAAACGGTTTAATAACTCCTTCTAAAATTTCTTTTGGAACAAGACGACTTTCTTCTACAATAATATAATTAGCACGATTCCCTCTAGCAGATTCTGAACTAGGAACAACTCTTATGGTTGACCCGTTATGAAAGATACATTCATATGTATTTGGATTAGATGTCATGCTTTCAATTTCTCTTTCAAGATTGGGATGTTCTTTCCTAAGTTGCATAATCTTTTCAGAAATTATAATTCCACCTTGCTTCAAAGTCTTAGCACAAACAATTATTTTCATACCAGGATATAAAACAGCTAAGGCACAAGACCAAACAGCAATAATCCATGTTTTAGCAGAAGCACGACTAGCAACAATATAAGCCAAACTGCTTCTTTGTAGAACCCATATCATCAATATTTGATAAACATGTAAATGAATTCCAAAATAATCCATAATAAATCTATGAGGATTTCTTCTAAAAAAAGTAATCCATTTTTTTAATTTTTCTTTTCGTTCTTCTTCTAAAATTTCCTGAGTAACAAAAGATTTTTGTCTTTTAAAAATATCTTTACTGTTTCTGTTTTTTATTCTTTCATTTTGATATGGTCTAGGAGAAGTTGGCATAATAAATTCTCCTATTCATCAATTGCCTGATCTAGCACATCAAAATCATCATTATCATCTTCAATTTCCGATACATCAAAATCTCTTGTAACTCTAAGAAAATTTCCCAATGGTCTAGTAACATATTTTTTAAAATAAAAGTTCAAATTATCAAAATCTTTAAATAAATTTTTATCTTTATAATATTCTGCTGGTTCTGTTTCTTCAATGATCTTAATAAAGTTAGAAAATGTTTCCTTACTTTTTCCAACAACCGCTGTTTTTGTTTCTTTTGGATCAACTCCTGCTAATTTCATTAAGTCTGAAAGTTGTTTTACTAAGTTACTTGTATCTGAGCCAGGTTGTTCATTTGCCATATCTATTTCTAATTGTTTTCGACATACATTTATTAAAGAAACCTCATCAGCATAAGTATTAATACCGTGAGATCCATCCCATTTTGACAATTTATCTTCTAAATACTCTAATTCTTCTACAGAATATTTATTTCCCCATTTTTTTCTTAATCTATTTATTTCTTCAATGCTATATTCAGTATCTATAATGTCTTCTTCAAATCTTCTGTTTTCTATAATATTATCCATAAATGTTAAATTTATCAAATCATCATTATTAACTGAACTTTGAATTTTACTAATATAAATTCCAAATGGATTATAAACATTTCTTCCTTTTGCAATAGAAGTGTTTAGGTGAGAATTTAATTTATTAATAGCGGTTTCACTGTAAACAACATTTAAAGTTTTACACATTCTATATACGGTTCTTTCAAGTGTTCCTTCAGTACCATAAAAAGTATTATACAATCCATCACAGCAAGACTTACAAATCGACATTCTTCCATTAGAATCTAAAATTAAATCAGTTGCTTTATAAAATTGTGTTTCAGCTAGTAATCTTTGACATTTTCTACAATAATTTGAAGATAGCCCACTAGCATCAGAAGATAGAACACTTGTTCTTGATTTTCTTCTACTTCGTGTTGCTTTTTTAGGTTGTTCGTTTTCCATATTTTTTACTCCAATACCAATAAAACATCCTTTTTATTTAATAATTTGCATCCTTAGATGCACTAATAGCAGACATGGCAATTGCAAC
>DAKN01000035.1 GCA_002499185.1 Candidatus Pacearchaeota archaeon UBA284
TAAGCTAATTGTTTTTTAAATGGGTCTGTTAATTCTCCGATTTCTGTTTGCATACCCATCAACATGTGTAAAGTATTTAATACTTCATTATTTAGTTCTGAGTTTGTTCTGTTTGCTAATTCACAATATTCGTTAATTTTCATGTTGTTTTTCCTTTTTCATAATTCACATACATCATTATTACAATATTTTTCACCAATAGCTTCATAAGAAGTCAATAAATCAAAATTAATTTCTTTTAATTTATTTTTTATATTTTCATATTGTTCTTTTGTAATTTCTTCATATGGCATTTGTGGATATGCTTTTGATTCATATTTAGGAAGAAAAGAAACTGCTTTCAACTGATATTGATAATAGTTTAAAGCATTTACAATATCGTTTTCTTCATGAGGTTTAAATGTTATAGTTACAGAAACAGAATTGTCAGACCAATATTTTTGAATAAAAGATGCTAGTGATAGTTGTTCCCACATAGAAACTTCATTCAATGTTCTAACATTTTCTCCAATAAAAATTGGAAATTCTACAACCATCGTAGAATTTTCTTGACCAACAGCAGGTTCAATATTATATCCTGCGTTTTTTAATAAAGAAATAAAAGGAGAATCATTCCCCAATCTAATTCTTCTAATATAATATTTTGATTCTGGAAAATGTATTCCTGGTGGCATCCCTGCTAATAAAGATAATGTCCCTGAAGGTTTTGCAGTTGTAATTTTAATTGATTCTGGAATTGCAAACCAATCACTATATACTTTATCATATTGTTTTGCAGTATCATATCCCTCTGTTAACCATTGTCTTAATGTCTCAATATTGTGATCCGCTAAAAATTTAGTTATTCCGGTAATTGATAATCCAATTCTTCTATTTCTCAACATGACACGGTTCGTACTTTGCCAATGAGTATTTAATAAAGTAATTGATTTTGCAAATAAATAAGAATATTTAATTGTAGACTTAAATTCTTCCAAAGATTCATGATTACTTGGAATCATTTCAACTAAATTACATAATTCGGATGATTCTAGTCCGATTTCCAGGCAAGGATTACCGCCCATAATTCTATGATCAGAAATATTTCCATCTCCCATTCTTCCATTGTTTTTGAAGTTAGATAGCCAAATTAAACCTGGTTCTGCGTTGTCTATTATTCTTTCTGAAACAATATTATAGTCCATTCCTATTTCTGCATAAATAGAATTATTACTAGCCCATCCAAATTTTTCTCTTTCTGGATTTAATGAATAATTTTTTAAATTTAAAAATTCTTCTGTTGGAAATCCTAAAGCTAATTCTGCCGATCTTCTTACATTTCCTGCTACAACAGCTTTTCCTATCAGATTCATAATATCAACTATGTTTGTTACAGAAATTTCTTTTCCAACAATTTTATCATTATTAAAAATTTTATTTATAGCATCGTGAAGGTCAATCAAAGGCTTTGATCCAGCAGAAGTTCCTCCAAATGTTTTTATTGGATCTCCTTCTTTTCTAATTTTAGAATAATCAAAAATATATTTATTTCCACCAAAAAAAGAATTAATTAATAAATGAAGAGATTCAACCCATCCTTCTCTTGTATCTGGAATAACATAAATATCTTCTTTTTCTTTTTGATTTTGAACAACTATTTTTCCAGATCCCAAAGTATCAAATCCAACTCCTACACCGAGCATTAAAAAATCCATTGCGTTTGCAAAAGGTAATCCTGCATCTTCCTTAATGTTTTCAGTTGTTAAAAATGAGCAATTAAATAAAGCTGGCGCTAATCCTTTTTCCATTATTAAAGGAGTTCCCATTGCCCATAGCGCTCTTCCAGAAACAAGCATTTTGAAATTGAAAATTTTATCAAACATAATTTGAGCAGATTTTTGAGCTTTTGTTTGATTCCAGCCCAGTCCGTAATCTTCAATGTGTTGTTTTTGAATAGAATAAATTCCTTCAACTACTCTTTTTACTACTTCTAACCAAGATTCGTTTTTTCCGTTTTCTTTTAGTCTGCTATACGTCCTCATAAAAACAAATTCGCCCAACCCATTAAATCCAAAATTAGGTTTTATATTTTTATATTTTTCTAAAAACTGGTTGCTTAAAGTAAATTTTTGTTCTATTGGAAATTTCATTTATATATACTTCTCCTTTATTTCTTAGAATAAAATTCAATTATTTTAGAAATTTCTATTGCATTATTCTTTACGTAATCCAATCCTTCTTGATTGATCAAAGTAATGTCAAATTGATAACTATCCAAAGCGGTTTCAGAAGGATGTGATTTTTGTAATTCTGTTAATCCATTATCAAATTCATTTCTTTGAACAAGAATTGAATATGTTTCATTATATTTTTCTTTTAATAGATTTATCTCATTTGGAAATCTACAGTCTGGAACTAAAAAATAATCAAATTCTGTTTTGAAAGCAAGTATAAAATCAGATATTACATTTACCCAAATATCAGGATTATTTTTTCTGGCTAAATCTGTTCCTACTTTTTGCAAAATGGTTCTTCCTACTTCATCTTTATTTCCGTTCCAATGAAAATATTCTTTACAAACATATTTTAAATAATCAGCAAAATGCAAAATAACAACTTTTTTGCCATAGGATTCAAGAGTTTCTTTTACATATTTTGCGGTTGTATCTTTTCCGTGTTGTGCTTTTCCAGAAAAAGTTATTATTTTCATTAAATATCTTCTTCTTTTTTCAATGTATGAAAATAATCGACAATCTCTTTCCAATTATTTTTACGAACATATCTATTGTCTACTTCATCATAATTATTTTTTTTAGAAGTGTTCCAGGGTTTT
>DAKN01000047.1 GCA_002499185.1 Candidatus Pacearchaeota archaeon UBA284
AAAAAGACAAGTAAGTTTATATGGAATATTTATTTAAAAAAAGCCCCAATCCGTTGACTACAATGGTTTACAAGACTGACAGATAAACGCCAGGTGGTAACAAAGTGTATATACCATATGGGTTTTGGTGGGTATTCAAGCATTGTAAACCGCTCAAACTTTTCCCAACAAATCGGGACAGGCTGTGTAGGTGGAAAGTAAACTACTCCACAACTTAGCAAAGCGATCTCATGAACGAAGTGAATAATCCCTTACGGAAGATACACTCAATCGTTATGTATTCCGATCCATTAGACATGAGTGAAATGTGGAAAGGATGTAGAAAGATTCCGTAGGATTCGTAAAAGAGCTTAAACCTGCTGTAAATTCCGTTGTTGTCGTAGTTTCTTATTTATTTTACAGTATTTAACCCTTTACTTTTAAGAACATTATCCAAACCTCAAGCACAAAGCAGTAGCTCTGCCTGCTTGAGCACCGTTTCAGTCGCTGATTTTTCTTTGTCGGGCGGGTAGCCGTATTTCCGTAGTATCCTTTTCACTTTTAACCGGATTTCAGCCTGAACGCTTTCTTTGAGCGTCCAGTCGATGGTAACGCTGCTTCTTAGTGTTTGAGTAAGTTCAAGGGCAATTTTTCGTAGTACTTCATCACCCAATACTTTTACCGCGCTGTCATTAACACCCAGTGCATCGTAAAAGGCGATTTCGTCTTCGGTTAGATTGAGTTCTTTTTCTCTGTTTTGATCATCTCTTATTTTTCTGGCAAGTTCTATGAGCTCTTCTATTACTTCTGCTGCTTCGATGCTTCTGTTGATGTATTTTTTGATAGTTTCATCAAGCATCTGCATAAAGGACCTACCCCGTACAAGATTTCTTCTGAGTTTTATGCGTATCTCATCGTTGAGTAGTTTTTTTTAACGCTTCAAAGGCAAGATTTTTTTGTGGCATATCTTTGACTTCTGCCAAAAAGCCTTCGGACAAAATAGAGATATCGGGTCTTTTTATGCCTGCTGCTTCAAAAATATCAATAATTCTATCTGATATTACGGCTTTTGATATAATTTGCTTAATGGCTGATTCTACTTGATTTCCTTTTATTTTCCTATCCCCTGTAACCTTTGTCAACGATGATTTTACAGCTTGAAAAAATCCTACATCTTCTTTAATTTTCATTGCTTCTGGATGCGGGATGGATAAAGAAAATGCTTTAAGCAGTGCGGATGTCTCTATCACAAATCTTTCTTTTTTATCTTCTTCTTTTAATAAATGCTCCAGTGCATCGGGTATAAAAGTTATTCTCTCTTCGGGTTTAAGTTCAAAGAATTTTTTATAATCAAAGCCATAAAACATATCCTTTACAACTTCAAATTTTTCAAGCATCAGACTTACAGCCACTTCCTGTTCAAAGGCTGGTTTACCTCTGCCACCGCTCTCGGTGTAATCCATCAGAGCTTTTTTAAGCTCAACACCTATGCCCATATAATCCACAACAATGCCGCCCTCTTTTCCGGGGGAAACGCGATTTACCCTTGCTATTGCCTGCATAAGTGTATGTCCCTGCATTGGCTTATCTAAATACATGGTATGAAGACAGGGAACATCAAAGCCTGTTAAAAACATATCCCTTACAATAAGGAGTTTTAATTCATGGTTGGTGTCTTTGAAGTTGTCGCTTATCTGTTTTCTCCTTTGTTTATTTCTTATATGTTGTTGCCATTCTTTAGGATCAGATGCCGAGCCAGTCATGACAATTTTGATAAATCCTTTATTATCATCGTCATTATGCCAGTGTGGTCTTATCCTGATTATTTCGTTGTAAAGGTCAATACAGATACGCCTCGACATGCACACAATCATACCTTTGCCATCGATAACCGAAAGTCTGGCTTCGAAGTGCTGTACAATATCTTCTGCAATTTTTTTAATTCTATTTGGGGTGCCTGCGACTTTTTCAAGCTCCGCCCATTTTGTTTTTAATCGTTCCTTACCTTCTATTTCTTCACCTTCGGTAACCTCTTCGAATTCCTGGTCTATTTTAGGTCTTTCTTCGGGTTTTAAATCCAATTTGGCAAGCCGCGATTCATAGTATATCCTTACGGTTGCACCATCTTCTACTGCCTGCTCTATATCGTACACATCTACATAGTTACCAAAAACTGCGGGAGTACTTTTATCAACTTTCTCAATTGGGGTTCCAGTAAAACCTATAAACGAGGCATTGGGTAAGGCATCTCGCAAATATTTAGCATATCCATAGGTGATTAAAGTCTTATCTTTTTTATCCATAATCTTTGCGCTGAAACCATACTGACTTCGATGGGCTTCGTCGGCAATTACAATGATATTGTGTCGTTCTGATAAAAGAGGATATTTTTCCCGCTCTTCTTCCAAAAAGAATTTCTGTATGGTGGTAAAAACAATACCCCCTGATGCCACCTTTAACAGTTCCTGCAACTCTTTTCGTGAACCTGCCTGAACGGGTCTTTGCCTTAAAATATCCTGACAACGGCTAAATGTACCAAAAAGCTGATCGTCCAAATCGTTACGATCGGTTAATACAACAATTGTAGGATTATCGAATTCTCGTATGATTTTGCTGGCATAAAATACCATGGTAAGGCTTTTACCGGAACCTTGCGTATGCCACACCACACCAGCTTTTTTGTCGCCTATTGATTGAGTTTTTACAGTGGGAAGTCCATAATCTTCGGGATTTTCACTGACATAATTTGCAGGTCTGGCTTTTGCTCTGAAGGTTGAATCTACCGCTTTATTAACTGCCCAATATTGATGGTAGGCAGCCAGTTTCTTTTTTGTTTCTTTATCTTTTTCAAATACTATAAAGTTTCTGACAATATCGAGAATCCTTGTTTTATCAAACATTCCCTTTAGCAGGACTTCTATTTCTACCGGGTTGTTTTCTGGTTTTTCTCCGTTAATTGTTTTCCATTGCATAAAGCGCTCGGTTTCGGAGGTGATGGTACCTGATCGTGCCTGCAAGCCGTCGCTTATGACGAGAATTTCGTTATATTTAAACAGTGAGGGGATCTGTTCCTTATAGGTTTGCAGCTGGTTGTATGCATCCCAGATAGTAGCATTTTCGTCGGCTGGATTTTTGAGTTCCATCACAACTAATGGCAACCCATTGATAAACAACACAACATCGGGCCGGCGTTCAATATTGTTTTCTACAACGGTAAACTGGTTGGTAACCAGAAATTCGTTGTTATGACAATCGCGAAAGTCAAAAAGCCAGATTTTATCGTAGCGTTCTTCGTTGTCTTTTCTTATGGCAACATCCACACCATCAGTGAGCATTTTATGGAAGCGTTCGTTTTCATAAAGCAGGCTCTGGCTTTCGTTTGTGAGGATTTGTTTGATTGCTTGTTCTATAGTTTCACTCCGGGCTTTCGGGTTGATTCTTTGTAGAGCCAGCCTTAATCTATCAACCAGCACAACTTTGGAATAATCACTACGCAACGCTGCTATTCCGCCGGGCAGATATTCTTCATAATCTCCACGGGCTACCTCGTAGTCAAGATTTTTGAATGCCGAAAGCACAAAGTTTTCAAGGTCGGATTCGTAGATAGATTTCTTCATGATTTTTACTCAATTGGTACACGAATTTTGCCTGACATAAGTTTGGGGAGGAGGGAATCGCGGATGGAGGATAATGTTTGATTTTGTATTAAATTATTGTAGGTTTTTCCTAAAATCTGTCCTATAATTTTGTTAAATTTATTTAAAACTTCATTAGTAGGCAAAACTAATTTCATGTTCCTTAAAGTTTCTTGATTAACACTTTGCAATGTCGTTCCCACAGCATAATTTGATAAATTCTCTTTTAGTTTTTGTAGGATTAGGAAGAAATATAAAAAATTCTCGGGATTATTAAGCCTATAACGTATGCTAAATCCAGAGTAAATTACATTTTCTAAATCTCCAAGAACAAGTGAAACTTCTCCGGGACTAGCACTTCTTGCAATTAAGATATCTCTATTATGTAACAGATACTCTTTAGCTTTCTTTAAATTAATTTCAATTTTGTCAAGATGTTCTTTTAAAAGAAGTTTATTATTGGCAATATCCCGAACATTCGCGATAAAAAATTCTGTATCTCCAGATTCATTTCTCAGATAATTAATTCCATTTTTGAAAGCTCCAAATTCTTCCAAACATCCGACATACCACCCCTTCGGTATTTCTTTGCCGAGTTCTTCATCAAAAACCATATCTCCTCCGGAGCTTTTGTAGGGTTTGCCTTCTTCATTCGGGAATTCAAAGTCCACAAACCAGTGCTTAAAAATGGCTTTGCCGATTTCTTCAAGTGTTTTGTTCATCTGCTGGTTGAGTTCTATTTTGGCATCGAGGTCGGAGAGGATTTTGGCGATGGCGGATTGCTCGGGGAGCGATGGAAAAGCAAATTTAAGCTCCTTTAATCTACTGCCAGAAAGCTCTCCAAATGTAGTTCCTCCTGCATTTGATTTTAAAACATCTACATTCTGTTTCAATAAATAAAATAAGAATTGCGATGTTGTTTTATCATTTGGGATTAGATTTCTAAACCCCTGATTCGTTGTAACTTCATCCTCTGCAATTGCTAAATATCCAACTGGCGCACGAGTAGTTAATAAAACAGTCCCCTTTGGTAATAATTTTGCACTGCTATTCTCTAAACCATCTTTTGTGATATTTCTTTCTCCTCTTTTAATGTACCTAAACTTAAAAGTTGATAAGTCTCTTGGAGTTATCCAAGCAATATCTCCATCCCAATATTCTGATATTTTCGTTGATGGTGTTCCTCCTCCAACGACTTCTGAAACTTCTCCAATTTCTTTAACTTTCCAATCTTCAGGTATCATCCCTATTTCAGTTTGTTTGAATGTGGTTTTGTTGAGTTTCATATTAAAATATTCTTTTTTCTTTATCATATTTGAGTTCATCAATAAAAGCATTAATATTTCCTTCTTTCAATAAATATAAAAATTCTTCGGTTCCTATTGGTATATATTCAAAACTTTCGGGAGATATGGTTTTTAAATTGAATTCAGGCAAATCAGAATATAAAGGGTTTTTTTGAATGTTTTCGAATTCTTCAATAATCAATTGTTTTTTTTCTCCTTTTAGAATTTTTAGATTATACTTCACTTCAAAATTATTTTCTTCATTTAGTTCATCGTTTAATTTTGGATTAAATATTATCAAAATTTTATCATGGTTATTCATTAGCTCATTAAATATAAGGTTATTAATGTGAGGATCAAAAAAACTATAACCTATAACTAAATAATATTTTTTCTCTTTTAATTTTGCTTTAAACATTTCCAGCAAGCTAAAAAAAGGATCAACTGTATATATTTTAGAACCATGACCAAAAATTAATAGTGGATCAATATCAACATTTTCATTATCTATGGTTTCGTTATTTTTTTCATTAAACTTTTTTTTGATTGTTCCATCTGTTAACCTAATCCAGTCCAGAGACCCGTGTAATTTGTAATAATTAATTCTAGAAGCCGAATATGTATTTTCATCAATATCTGATTTATCAAAACCAACCCATTTATTGCTAACAAATCCAATATAATGAGTATTTTCTTCTTTAAAAGCAACTTCCATTAATAGATCGTTGTTTAAAGTAAAAACATCTAATTTGATTTTAGTGCTTGTTAATTTCTTTTGTATAAATTCTTTTAGTTGGTTTAAATATGAAGTGTTATCATTTGAAATATTAATATTACATAACCATTCCTGATAGCAGTTATTAATAATTTTACTTTCTATAGATGTATATAAATCACTTTCATACTTTTTTTCTTCTTTATTAAAATCTTGTTCTAATATCATTAACTTATCAGACCAATTACCGGTAACAGGATAAGGCAAATAATTATCTCTATTTTTGATTCTTCTTAATAAAACAGCAAATTCTTCAATATTTGGGATATATAAGTATTTTCCATTGCTTTCAAGAAAACGCCACCGTGCTTGATAATCTAAACAGGAAAGAATAAATTTAATCGTTTTCTTTTCAATATTGGAAAAAATATTACTACTTCCATCATTAGACTTATTTTCTAAATCTTTAAGCATTTCACCAGATAATTTACATCCTGCTGGTCTTGAAAAACCAGCACCTGTAAATATTAATATATCGTTGTATAAATTATCTGTCATATAAACCACACAGTTTTTTTTGCCACTTGATTATCAGGTAAGTCATTTAAACTAAAATTAGACATATATTCAGCAATCAATTTTGAATATATGATGGTAACAGGTTGTGATTTTTGTTTTAAGCTCTTCCAATACAGCCGTGAGAATTCATAAACTTGACTTATTATATCTTCATAATTAAAACTTTTACCTGGGTCAAAAATTCTTAATTTAACAGGATATTCTTCCTGACGTATTGGGTTTTCGGGCTTCTCCCAATAACGTAAATTATTAAATAATAAATATTCATTTGTCTTCAATTTAACGTATAGGCCACTTTGAGGCATGTATCTTTCATAGTCATTGTCAAAACATAAGTCAGTAGATGTTTTTGTATCATTAATTTCTACAATACAAAAAGCCACACCTAATCCAATTTTTTCAGTTAAATATTTTTCAATGTTTTTATTTTCTTTTTCATTTAAAGGTTTATAATAGTGAATGACAACTTTTTCAATGGAGTTGCTTTCCTTTTTGTATGCATCAATTGCATTCGATAATTGTTCTATAATTGTATTTACATTATTTGATTTGCTAAAATTAATATTTTTAATTATACCTTCATTATCAAAGTAAACAGCAGAACCCAGATATGTGTTATTATTCATCCTATAAACATTAAAACCAATAGTTAACTGATTATAATGTTTTCTTGCTAGTTTCCATGGGATACCTCCAATTTTGGCAAGCATTGCTATTGCAATATTCGGTAAACTAAAATGAAAATTTTCTTGAAATATTTTGTCTCTATTGATAAATTGAGAAGAAATCCCTTTTTTTAACAAAATATTTTTTATTTCAAAATATTTATTACTTTCTTCTTTTTTTGCATTAGATTTAGCAAAAGGCATAATACAAATTGCTAATAAATTATCATAATTTGGGTCTGGGAGATTTTGATTAATTAATTCTATTATTTCCTCAAGTTTGTTATACTTTATTTTAATTCCAGAAAAGTTTGCAGGTATTCCAACATAGCTTTCTAAACCTGGGAAATGTCTAAATCCTCTTGCAAAAAAATTAGCTAATCTATTAGCGCTTTCACTATCTTGATATATAAATATCAATTTTGTATTATCTACATCATCAGGGATTTTATAAGGACCGTAATCTCTCATTCCATTAATTGTGCTATAGTCTTTTTGGTTATCTCTGAAAATCATTTTATTCTTTTCAAAATCAACCAAATTAATTTCATTATCTGTTTTTCTTATGAAAGTTGGGAAAATTGTTATTTCTTCTTTTAATGAATTGGAAATAGATTCTATACATTTTTTTATTTTTTCATAATCATCTTTATAAAACTGCTGAATCGGATGAGGTTTTATTCCATATTTTGTTCTTAATTCTTTATTAAATTTTACGGATAAATTTTTATCAAAATTTTCTTCTCTTTTTGCTAAAAGATTATTAATTAAAACCTTAATATTTGAAAATTGCTCATTTGTTTCAATATACCCTATGTATGTATCTCTGCTACCAATACTTAAAGAAAGCTCTATATTGGGTTGTTCTCCAAAAACATTAAAAACTAAATCATACCTTATATATCGTTTGATATCATCGTTGAAACTCCCATTTTCTTCATATAAAGAAAGATCGCAACCTTCTTTATATGGTTCAATGATAAAATCATTCTTTAGTTTTTTAATAGTTGTTTCTTTTAACCATTTTTTTAACAAATGTCTATTTTTAGTAATATCTATTTCAATTTCATCTTCTGATTTATCATAAAATGAAATATAAACATAATTTTCTCCTTTAATTTTCACCTTTTTTAATTCATCAATTTTTTTCTTTAGATTTTCATTAGGATCTTTAATAAAATCAAAATCTAATAACCTTGATAATTTATATCCCGCCCAAGTAATTTTATTAATATCACTATATTGATCATCAAAATGCAAGTACAGTAGTATTTCCCTGTCTTTAATTTCTACCTTAAACCGATTAATTATTATATTCATATTTACCTCAAATTTATATATTATTCCTATTCATTTGTAAATAAGTCGTGATTTCCCTATTCTTTCCCAATTTCTCTGTGTTTTGTACGATATATTTACGGATTTGTTGCAATGATTCATCATAGCGAATAATATGTTCGTAATAATTGCGTTGCCAGATGTGCATAAAATATGCGCAGGGTTGGGCATAATCGTAATTTTTCAATCGTATGCTATGTCGGTTGTGATTCATTCTACTACCTCCCAATATCCACCCTTATCCGGACCAATTCTTTTTATTTTGCCTTCTTGTTTTAGTTTTGAAATATTTTTTTTAACCGCTCTTGTTGTAAGGTCCGTAAATATTGCAATTTCTTCAATTGTAATATTTTTGTTATCAGCAATTAGAGCAAGAATTTTCTGTGAACTTTTCTCCGAAGTTTTCTCCGAAGTTTTCTCCGAAGTTTTCTCCGAAGTTTTCTCCACAGTTTTCTCCACAGTTTTCTCCGAAGTTTTCTCCCTTTGTTGTATGAAAAATTCAAATTCCTCTTTTTTCATATCTTCCAACCGATTTTTTCTAAATTCTTTTTTATCTCTTCATCCAGCATTTTGCCTTCTTCCATTTGCTTTGCCAATTCTTGTGTAAGTCGCTTCATTTTTTCTTCAAACGCCTCATCGTCTTCTTCCTCATCAGGTGTACCGATATAACGACCGGGGGTTAAAATGTAGTTGTGTTTCTTTACTTCTTCGAGTGTAGCAGATTTGCAGAAACCTGGAATATCTTCATATATCAAGCCATTTTCTCCACGCCATGCATGGTAGGTTTCGGCAATTTTTTTTATTTCCTCATCGGTCATTTCACGGTGTCTTCTATCAACCATTACGCCCATCTTACGGGTATCAATAAATAGAATTTGACCTCTTCTATCTCTGAATTTATTGTTTTTTTTATCACGAGTAACAAACCACAAACAAGCAGGAATCATTGTATTATAAAATAACTGCGATGGTAACGCGACGATGCAATCCACGAGGTCTTCTTCTACAATATTTTTTCTGATTTCTCCCTCATTGGAAGTCATAGAGCTAAGCGAACCATTGGCAAGCACAAAACCTGCTGTTCCTGTTGAGGATAGATGGTGAATAAAGTGCTGCACCCACGCAAAATTCGCATTATTTTTGGGAGGCACTCCAAACTTCCAGCGCAAGTCGTCCTGTAAATTTTCTCCACTCCAGTCGCTGTCGTTGAACGGAGGGTTAGCAAGAATAAAATCAGATTTTAAATCTTTAAATTTATCATCGTGAAAAGAATCACCCCATTGTATATTGGCTTCGATCCTACGGATTGCCAGATTCATTTTACAAAGTCGCCAGGTGGTTTGATTGCTTTCCTGACCATAAATTGATATATTACCAATCTTTCCACCATGAGCCTCAATGAATTTTTCACTCTGAACAAACATACCTCCTGAACCACAGCATGGGTCTAAAATTCTTCCTTCATATGGTTCGAGCATTTCAACAAGAATTTTTACAATGCTTTGAGGTGTATAAAACTGACCTCCTTTTTTACCTTCAGCATCTGCAAATTGACCAAGAAAATACTCATAAACTCTTCCAAGAATATCTTTACTTTTACTTTCTTTATCACCAAGCGCTACTGTTCCAATCAAATCTATTAGTTCACCCAATCGTTGTTTATTAAGAGCAGGACGGGCGTATATTTTTGGTAAGACTCCTTTCAATGAAGGATTGTCTTTTTCAATTTCATCCATTGCTTTATCTATAATTTTCCCAATATCAGGCTTTTTAGCATTTGCCTGAAGGTGTTCCCATCGAGCTTCCTTAGGAACCCAGAAAACTCTTCGTGCTAAGTATTCGTCTTTATCTTCAGGGTCTGAGAAAGTGTCTTTTTTTACTTCTTCATAAACTTCGGTAAAAGCATCGGAAATGTATTTTAAAAAAATCAAACCAAGCACAACATGCTTGTACTCGGCTGCATCCATATTGCTTCTCATTTTATCAGCTGCCTGCCAGAGTTTTTGTTCAAAACCCAGATTTGCACCATTTGAATTAACCTTTGCCATTTTATCTTCAATTGAAATTGTTGCGTTAAACTACTTCATTAAGCAAATCACCATATCTTTCGACTTTAGTGCCTATTAAAACATTTTGCAGTATTTATAAAATTTTTTTCTTAAGTTCATAAAATTCTTGCCTCCAAAAGTAAGGAAAAAATATATTTAACTTGTGTTAGATGAAAGTTTCGTAGCTTTTCCATTTTCTATTTTATTCATACGAATTTGACTTAGATTCTCATAATAAATGCAACTTAGAGTTATAGTGAGCCAATGAATGCAAAAAATACTAACAGTCTGGTTTTTAAATTTTTAGAAATCCTTCTTAGTTAAACACTTTGACATTCCGAAAGGTTTAACCAATATTCATCTTAATGTACCTATCCACATCGAATTTGCGTTTACAGCCATCAAGGCTCATGTAGCGGATTTTGCCAAATATAGGTTTTTCGGGCCAAGGTCTATCGTGAACTCCACCTATTGACCAGGCAATACCTGAATAGCCATTTGGGTCGCGCCCATCGAGGCTGTACTTATCGTTGAGGTAGATGGCAAAACGCATGGCCTCCTCAGGGCAGGTAGTCCATTCCAGTATCTTTTTTGCCCAGTACATACGCATGTAGCCGTGCATCTTACCGGTATTGACAAGCTGAAGCTGTGCGGCATTCCACAG
>DAKN01000048.1 GCA_002499185.1 Candidatus Pacearchaeota archaeon UBA284
TTGCTTGGTATTGTTTTAGAGAAGGGAATAAAATAATGAAAACTAATATAATTTATTCTGGTGATTGTTTACAAGTTCTTAAAACATTTCCAGACAACTCCATTGATAGCATAGTAACAGACCCGCCTTATGGTTTAGAGTTTATGGGAAAAGATTGGGATAAGTTTAAACAAGAAAAAAATGATTACTATAATTTTACATTTAAATGGGCAAGAGAATGCTGGAGAATATTAAAACCTGGTGGGTTTATTCTTTCTTTTGGTGGAGCAAGAACTTATCACAGACTTGCTTGTGCTATTGAAGATGCAGGATTTGAAATCAGAGATATGGTTGAGTGGGTATATGGTTCAGGATTTCCTAAAAGTTTGGATATTAATAAACAATTAAATAAAAAAGAAAGAAATAAAGAAAAAGATTTTGAAGGTTGGGGGACAGCTTTAAAGCCTGCTCATGAACCAATTTGTTTAGCCAGAAAACCACTATCTGAAAAAAGTGTAGTAGAAAATATCTTAAAATGGGGGACAGGTGGATTAAATATAAATGCGGCAAGGATACCAATAGATAAAAAAAAAGAGATAGATAATAGAGTCGGAACAAATAGAATAAGAGGTGACAAGAGAGGATTAAATAGTAAAATTATATTTGGTGATATAACAAAAAATGGGGTTCAAATGTATAAAGAGCAAGGTCGTTTTCCAGCTAACCTAATTCATGATGGCTCGCAAGAAGTTTTAAATTTATTTCCAGAAACCAAATCAGCAAACGGTCATTTTAATAAAGATGGTTATAATCAAGGTAACGGTGTTACCAATTTTACCAGAGGAAATTATAACGGTTATGGCGATAATGGTTCAGCGGCCAGGTTCTTTTATTGTGCTAAAGCAAGTAAAAATGAAAGAAACGAAGGGCTTGATAATAAGAAAAACACTCATCCTACGGTTAAGCCTATTGCTCTTATCCGATATTTGGTTCGCCTCATTACCCCAAAAGGCGGATTAGTATTAGACCCGTTTATAGGTTCTGGGACGACAGGAATTGCTGCTTTATTAGAAGGAATGTCTTATATAGGTATTGAGAAAGAACCTGAATACATTAAAATAGCTGAAAAAAGAATTCAGCATTTTAAAAATGATATGGTAAAGGAGAAGAAATGAGAACAAGAATTTATATTGCTGGAAGCATTACTCCAATTAATAAAAAGGAAAATCCTGTTCTTGAATATGGAAAAAATTTTATGAAGTTTTTAGATGCAGCCAGAAGATTAGCAAAAAATGGGTATGCCCCATTTGTTCCTATTTTTGATTTTCCTTTGTCTGTATATGGTTCAGAAGAACTTGATGTAAATGCTTTTTATGAAATTAGCTTATCATACTTAACTGCTTGTGATGCTATCTTTTTATTGCCTGATTGGGAAAGTTCAAAAGGAACAAAAAGAGAATTGCAAGTTGCTTCAAATTCAGGGATACCTATTTATACAGACATGTATGCACTTATAGTGGAGATACCAAGTGAAAAAAAGTAAAGTTAGATATTGCAGACATTGTAAAAAGGAATTAGATAAAGCTCACAAGTTTTTTTGTAATGATGAATGTATGAATAAATTTTCAGAAGAATATGTTTCGCTTGAAGATATTGATAGAGCATTAGAAAAATTACATACATGGGCAGAAGGAGAAGGTAGTTTATTAATTAAAGATACTATGCTTGATAAATGTAAAGATTGTAAGAAAGATTGTAAGATGCTTATTAACAAAGAATGTCTTGAAACTATAATTAGCTTTGAATGCTTTGATTTTGAGAAAAAATAAATAAAAATAAAGGAGAGTAAAATGATTAACACATTTAGAGTTTTTTTGGAGAAGGGAGAATCTTTTATGACTATTAATCCTTTTGGCACATGCTTTGAAGTTTATGTGGTTGTAATGGGTAAAGCAAACTCGGTTGATGCTTGGGAATTAGCATTAGAAGAAGTAGTAAATCAGTATCCTGAATATAATCCAATTAACGCAGAACTTATCAAAACACCTGTTTATGTAATTACTGTATAAAATAATGAATTTAAAAACATTAAAAACAATTCTTTCCAAGCAAAAAATAATTGCTATTGATACTGAAACTACTGGCTTAAACTTTGATGATGAAGTAGTAGGTATTTCACTTGCTTGGGGAATTAAAAAAGAAGAAAGTGTTTATTTACCTATAAAGCATAAAGTAGGAAAGAATTATTCTCTTGAAGATATTAAAGCATTATTGAGTAATCCTTTAATAAGCGAAAATGTTATTAAAGTTTTTCACAATTTCTATTTTGACTACTTACAGCTTAAGAAGCTGAGATTAGAAGTAAACGAATGGTATGAAGATACCAANNAATCTAAAAAATATAATCTTACTAACCAAAAAGAAAAAGATGAAATAAAGAAGCTAATAAAAGTTAAAAATCATTTGACAACTTTTGATAATGTAGATATAGATGAAGCAGATGAATATTCAAGTAAAGATGCCAGAGCAACTCTTG
>DAKN01000037.1 GCA_002499185.1 Candidatus Pacearchaeota archaeon UBA284
TCTATCGGCAATTATGCTTGGAATACCTACAGTAGGGCTATATTTCTTAACAAAAAATCATATCGGCAAATCTGTTAATGTCGTCTTCATGTATGTAGGGCTTGCCGTGCTGCTCCTCTCATTTCTGCTGTTAAATACACCAACAGTCACAGCTATTAATCAGAATATGATTGACCAGAACGCAACTGTTAGAGAACAGCTAAGGATGAGCGTAGAAGTGATTATCACAGGGCTTTCCGGGAGATAAGCTCGTTATTCTATTTAGACATCATCTCTATCAGGCGTTAAAGCAATACTTTTTTTGGCTAAACTTTTCTATTTAAAGGGTATGAAAATAGTAATAATTAAATAGTATAAGATATTCTATAATTTCAGAGGAAGCATATGACAATCATTGAAGGGCCTGAATTATTGGAAAAAATATACAATGAGATAATTCTGATAAAGGAAGAACTTGATGAGATTAAATACGCTTTAGTAAAAGAAGAAGAGCCGCATCAAGACGAAATTGAAGAACTAACTGAATCCTACAAAGAAATGAAGTCTGGAAAAGCAAAAAATTGGGCCGAAGTAAAAAAAGGTCTTGGATATTGATGTTCAGAGTCAAAGTTTTACCAAGAGCAGAAAGTCAGTTAGTAAAAATTCAGAAAAATATTCAAATAAAGATTGTAGCGTTTATAGATAATCTAGAAGTTACGTATTACCCTAATAAATAAGATATATCAAAGTTGAAAGGATGTGGGCACACTTATCGTGCTAGGATTGGGAATTATAGGTTATTTTATTTTGTGGACTTTAAAAATAAAGAGATTACTATTCTTTATATTCGCCTAAGAAAAAAGGCTTACTAAAAACTATGGGCATCTCTAAATGTCGTGTTCATGTATGCAGGGCTTGCCGTGCTATTTCTCTCATTTCTACTGTTAAATACACCAACAGTCACAGCTATTAATCAGAATATGATTGACCAGAACGCAACTGTTAGAGAACATATAAAAACAGGTGTAGAAGTGATTATCACAGGGCTTTCCGGGAGATAAGCTTTCTTACTTAAGTAATTTTTCGTTGTCTTTGTAATCTAAATTATAAAAAAACAATCCTTTTATCTTTTATTTTTTTAAAATCTTTGTCCAGAGTAACAAGAGAAAGATTATTCACCTTGGCAAGATTAAATTGATAAGAATCATCAAAATCGAGAAAATACTCTTTTCTCGTTTCAATAACGTTTTTATAATACTCTGTTGGCAAAGATAATGTGTTTACATTTGAAACAATATCTTCAATAAACCTAAAAAAAATATTTTCTTCTTTATAGTTAAATAAAATAATTCCAATCGAGTGAATAGAAAAATCTGATATGCTTAAGGTGCCAATATTCTCATCTAAAAAAGTTTTGCATTTATTAGAATGCTCCTGTTTTAATAGAACTTCTAGAAAGATATTTGTATCTATTAGATACATTATCTCCACTCTAAGGATTTATGAGCTAATTCAACTGAAGTAAATTCATTCTTTAGATGGGATAATCCGCCTTCCCAATCAAATTTAAATTTTTTAGTTTTTTTCTCTGAATGTTTATATTTCTGCATTAGAAAATCCAAATAATCCAATAGTTCTTTTTTTAATTCAGGGGACAATTCTTGCATTTTTGATTCAATCTCGCCCTCGATCATAATTCTTATTAGTTTTATATATTTATATTTTTATGGTATAAAACGATTAAAAGCTAGAAAATGATTATCTTCTTGATTACAAGGTATCTCCATTATTGTAAACTGCTATATATAAAAATATATTTGAATCAATATAAATTAGTTCGTTATAAAAGTTATTAATATATTTAGAGCCATTCGTAATCCTCTTCTTCTACAAGATTATCCCATTTCTTTTCATCAACGTCAACTTGTTTTTTGAAGAATGATTTCCTTTCTTTTTTTTGCGGAAAAGCGACTATTATCTCACCACTTATCCTAATTTCTTTATCAGCCATCAATTCCGATAGTTTATTGCCACTTATATTTGATTTTTTCATTAATACCTATCTCCTGACACATATTTAAAGATAATTAATTGTATTAAGAGACATAGGATACTTCCTTTAGGATTCTATTTTTTATCCTGTCCTTTAAAGCCGGTCTTGTTACTATCTCAACATCAATACCAAACTTTTCTTTTAGATAGTCTTCCAAGTCAAAAAGTTTAAAATAGTCTATAGGTCTCTCAAAGTCAACAAGTAAGTCAATATCGCTATGCTCAGTCTGCTCATTTCTAGAATAAGAGCCAAAGAGTCCTACATTAGAAACGCCATACCTTTGTTTTAAGTATGGTAGTTCTTGTTTCAAGACTATGATTACCTCTTCCTTTGTTTTCATTGATTGAGATATACTTATTATTATATAAAAAACTAACTAATAATATTTTCTCATTAACTCAATAACTTTTATATATTTAGCCAGATGTGAACGAAAATTAGCAAGACAGCATCTACATTATTCTATTATAATCAGATGCGCGGTATGTCTACTATTAAAAACCGCCATATATAAAAATAGGGCCAACATATAAAATATTATGAATCCTTCAGAAAGAAACAA
>DAKN01000056.1 GCA_002499185.1 Candidatus Pacearchaeota archaeon UBA284
CCGGATTTTCTCATCCGAGAAAACAATTAATCGGCAATCTATACAGCCAATTAAAAATAGACAAAGAGATAATAAAAAACTGGCTAAAAGATACTAATCTTAAGCCAGGGGAGAGAGCGGAAGTATTGTCTTTGCCTCAATGGGATTCTCTGTTTACTTTACTAAAGAAAAAATTACAAAAGATTTAGGAGTGAAGGTAGACTCGTATTGTTTGTCATTCATATTAAAAACATAACTGTATTTCACAACATTAACGCAGCCGGTAGCATTAGTTTCGATATAATGACATCTTCCGGCTTCATTTTTGCTTGTTGCTTTAAATAATATTCCCAGACCGTCACCGGCTTCTATCGACATAATGTCTCCCTTAAAATCAGGACAAGCTTTTTTAAGATCTTCGAACCCGCTGCCGCCAGAAATTTCACAATCATCGTATTTCTTCTTTTTACAAGTTACGCCGTACTCGTCGGTCCTGTCTTTGCAATTAATAGTGTTGTATATTTTGATGCTTCCTGACCCGCCATCAGTCTTAAAGACAAGCATTGAGGCTAATTTATCTCTGCCGATCGGAGGATAGTTTTCCTTGTCATTGACCGCAACACTCAAATCAGAAACATCGCTAAGCGTATATGCACAATTTCCTCTTAAATCAGAGCCGGAACCCTCTGCACTGTCTTCCTTAGAGGCATAAAGGACGGCTCCGAATTTAAATTCTTCAGTCGGATTATTAAACTTGATTGATTCAGCCTTATTGGCAAAATTACTTTCGATAAAGCCTCCCATCGTCTTGGTGATTCTTACCGGCTCTTCATTTTCGCTGGAAACATAATTAACAGAATCGTATAAATATATTCCTGAGCCCTCGGGAATGACTATTTCTTTATCGGGGGTCTTTTCTAGTTGGCTAATATTAATACTTGTTAATTGCGGATTAATAATATTTAAAATCATAAAAGCGGCTAAAAGAATTGTCAGACCTAAAAATGCATTCTTTATCTTGTTCTTTGCGCTATCAAGTTTTGCCGGTTCTCCACGAGCAGAAACATAATCAACCCCGGCCATGAATAAAACTGCTCCGGCAATAAAGGCTCCAGCAGCAATTGCTAAATTAAAAAAGTAAACAACATAAGTAGCAGCAGAAGTGTCTTCGTTAATATTAATTCCGCCGATTTCCGGATATTGCATCGCAGCAAAAGCAGGGGAGATAAATAATATTCCAAGCAAAGAAAAATAAATTATTTTTTTAAAGTTTTTCATTTTAGTTTTCCGGTACGATTATATATGATTGCGGAGTTGTTCCTCCAACCGTAAAGATGTGAGTATCTAATATTGAAGACAAACAAGTTCCTCCACCTAATGATTCTTTATTGAAATACATGCAGTATGTTTGTTCGTTTCCTGCTTGTTTTTTTGAGGTGCTCAGTATTAGTCCCGCTGCACCGGTAATCTCAAAAGACATCACTTCGTCACCCTCTTTAAAGGCTGTTTCTGCTGAGCCGTAACAACTCTCGGAAATATCTACCTGGCCGCTGGCCACACTGGTTATCGGTATATGGCAAGCTTTGATTTGCTTGGTCGGGTCGGTATCTGATTTTCCGCAATTAACCTTAGAATATAATATAATTTCTCCTCTTTTCTGGCTGATAGCTTCCTCATTTAAATTTGATTTTGCCACGATAATCGAAGAAATTTCGTCATCTCCCACGGCATCAGTATAATATCCGCTGTATCCGGCATCCATATCGGAAACAGACTGGCCGACAAAAGCACATCTTCCTTGATAATTTTGATCCTTAAAAATAATAGCCGAATACTGAAGCTGCTGCTTATCCTGATCAGGATTAATTATTTCTATCGATCTGATAAAATTATCAAAGCTGTTCGTCTTAGATAAATCGGGAATGCTGGTTGAAGTGAAGAGGGGATAGCTTTTTACCCTCGGCGTATAGCTGTTGTCGTCATACAAATAAATTCCGGCATTATTCAGCAGAAAATAGATTGATTTTGCTCCGGATATATTTCCGTTGCAAGATCCTGTCCTGCAATCAATCTGGGTTATTGTTCCTTTGTATTCAGGCTCGGAATAGAGATAAACCCTTAACAAATAGTCTTCGGGGAAATTCCAGCTCAATGTACTCACAATAGTGTCTTCTATATTAGTCTGGCTCGAATCAATACATTCTTGTTTTATTTTATTATCGGAAGCCTGCCTGACGGAAACTGTTATTCCGTGCTCGCATTTCAAATCATCTATTTTAATGGAAAGCAATTGATTATTAATAGTATTAAGAATCAAATAACAGCCGACAAGAACCGCTACTCCGAAAAGGGTATTAGCAATCTTTCCTTTAGCCGATTCTATCTTGCTGGGATTTCCGGCCGCGGTTACCCATTCTATGCCGGCCATAATCATCATGATGACGGCGGCGAAAGCGCCCATGGCAATAGCCAAATTAAAAAAATAAACAATGTATTCGGCAGCCGTGGTTGTTTCAGAAATTGTTATTCCGCCAATGGTGGGATATTGCATCGCGGCAAAAGCAGGAGAGGCAATGAGGAATAAAAATAAAGTAGTGGTTATTGTTTTAATATTCATATTATTGGCAGCAATAATAATTATCCATATAATTCTTTGTAATCGTCAAACAACCCGGATTTTCTTTGGTTCCCGTACGATTGATATTGTAGAAACAAATTTCTTTTTCCTGGTCGGTTAAATTATCACTGTTGTAGGGATAACAGTTAATATATTTAATTCCTGCTCCGATATCTTTATCTACCGGCTCTCCTAATTTAGAGAAGGGGAATTCGGGAATGACAACCAATCCGGTAGTAGAAGTATTAGAAGCCTCATAACAGCTTAAAATCCTGACATTATCGGCAGTTTGTTTATAAGGAATGGTATATCCCTTAACGCAGCCGTTCAATCTCTCTCTCGAATCATTAAGCATGTCGAATAAATCAAATCTCTTTTCGATATTAATCTTCTTATTCAGTCCGGCATTGCAGGTAAGGGGAGTGAGTTGCCATTGTAAATAGCTGGGGCAGACAAGACCGATTAAGCTTGTGGTCGGAACATATTCATATTCTACATCGTCCTTTATCTCCTTGACTTGAGCCATCTCGAATAATATCACTTCTCTCATTTCCATTTTCTGAACATATCCCACTTTACTTTTCATAATCTCCCTTGATTTCTCTTCATTGGTATTTTCCGTCTCGTCAAGGCAGGATCTTTGAATAGATCTTCTTTGATATAAATTCTTCATTAAATTGCAGAGATTTCTATACGGACAAGTCCAATAATCTTCCTCGGGTAAAGGAACCTCTGGGCAGATACCTTCACAACAAGTACTGCATCCTGCATAAGCCTTTGTTTTCTTTTCGTTGCAGGTGCTCGCATGCCCAAATTGATCCATTAATTCTTCTTCCGGCTCCTTGCAAACAGTTTCACCCGGCTCGCATTGTTGGCAAGATGTTCCTTCAACAGAAGCACAGCAACAATCGCCCTCACAATCACATTTTGGGTGAGTACAAATATTTAATGTATCGGGACTGCTGTTAGTGCAGTTACCGGCACTACAGCTGTCAGGGAAATTAGCTATCGCCATACCTGTATTAAACATTCCCTGGACTTCTTCCTTTAACTTTTCTATCCTTCTTGAAACTTCTCTACCCCAAGCTTGAGTATAGTCAACTGTTTCTCCAATACGGATAATCCCTCCGTACATTTCATTTTCAATGTCTTGGGTTTCTAAATTACACTTATTATCATCGGCGTCGATTATCTGATTTTCTCCTTTATAATCGGAATTATATTTTTCGCTATAATAGAAAGTAGCTGCGTCTCCGGAATATGAATAAAATTCCTTACAGGCATCAAGTTCGAAAAGCCCGGTCGCTTTTTCACAACTTGTTGCAAAAATATCACCGGATTCAACATCTTCCTTGGTTACATCCATTCTGCAAACCCTCTTCTTGAAGCTGAGTTCGTATTCTTTATCTTCTTCTGGGCAAGCATCTTTTTTAAGAACCGGATCGAATACTGATTTAGTACAATTAGCGGTTCGGCAATACCTGGAAATATTGTAATAAACATCCGTGTCGAATTCCTTTACATCGACGGTGACATTCTCCTTGGTTTGAACGTTGTTATACAATTCAGATAAAGTCAATTTTTCTCCGTATTCTTTCGTTTGTAATTCCGCTTTTTCTAAGGCTGCGATTTCAGCATCATAATAGGCTTTAAATTCTGCCAGTCTTTCGATTCCCAGTTTGATGGTAAAAAGATTGAACGGCTGCTCCTTTTCTATTAATGGGGGATTGCCGTTAACTTCTTCGTAGCAAATTTGATCTGGCTTGCTTCCGTCCATCAGCTGTCTTATCTCCTGTTTCTTGCATTCTATTGCTAGTCTATTGTCGCAAGTATCGTATTGATACTGTCTGACTTCTTTGCCGTTATTGTATCCGACGATTTCACAAGGATTCGCAGATGAAGAGCTACAAGCAGTATTATAGGGGTCTAACCTTGGACACCCGGTTTTGGCGCCTCCACAACACTGGCAATAAGTAGTTCCTCTATAACAGCCGGTATCGGAACAGTCTGTTCCTTCAATCTTGTATTCTTCCGTATTTGGAGGAAGATAGCTGTAATAAGATCTCTTGCAGGTACAATTGGTTTTCATTAAAGCATCTAATTGTTTTTGTCCGGCGACTAAAGTATTCAAATGGACTTCTATTTTTTTCTTAATCGCATCATCTAAAAGTTTGATGCAGTAGAACATGTCCTTGTTCAGGATAATGTCTTTTTCGTTTATCTTACCGTCTTTATTCTTATCAACCGTATTGGCGATGATTAATTGACCGTCATCGTCGTAAGCTTCATGTTCGTATTCGTAGCAGGGGACTTTGTTTTTTGTTGATGAATTTCCCATCAAAATCGCTTCGGTCAGTGTTCCGATCGGTATTTCTTCAAACTGATAATTCTTAGCATTCTCTGGATTTTCTCCGGGAGTAATAATAGGAATGGTTATTCCGGTTGTACCTAAAGAAATATTCTCGATTTTTACCAAATCGGGATTAATTGTTGTTAAGAGAATATAAGAAGTTAAGAGAACGGTTAAACCGATAAGAGAATTGATGATTTTTTGTTTGGCATCTTGGGTCTCCGAAGGGTTGCCACGGGATTCAACCATTTTTATTCCGGCAGCAACAATAACGATAAAAGCCAAAACGGCGGCCATGCCTAGAGAGAAATTGAAGAGATAGATTATAGCTTCTGAAAATGCCATTTTATTCTTCTTCTAAATTTAATAATACCGAGATTGTCCAAAAGGGGAGACATCCTACATAGGGAATTAATTCTAAGAAGGGTGCGGCAAAGAATTTGCTTGTTTTGCCTGTAAAAAAATTTTTAATACTGCTTATCGCTCCCTTTTTTCCTTGTCTATGTATTACTTGTTTTCCTCTTAATAGTAACCATGTGTTTAGAAATGCTATTCCGATTATGTCGGTTATTCCGAAATCATCTAAACCGAAACAAACCAATAAAATTCCTATCAAATCGAGTCCTAACGCAAAGGGAAGCATGAAAAAAGTTTCGGGAGTAAATTTAATATTAAACATACAATTAAATTATACTTTATTGGCTAAAAGCATACAATCTTGACAAATTTAAAGATAGGTATTATAATATATATAGAACCTGAATAGTCTCGGAGAGACTATAAAGTTCATCACAATTACATATTGAGGTGTTTGAAAATGAAGAACTCAACCATTCTTATTGTTGTCGGAATCATGATCATGATTGTCGGCGGTATCGTATTCATGAACAACGGACAAACCGAGAACAAATCTGCTCCCACATACAACAAAATAGCCACTGAGAGGCTAACTGAAGTTCTGGATAACGATTTACATCGTGGATCTTCAAGGCCCATCTCCATACCTACTCCGATAGCAATCATTGTCTTCGGAATGGTAGTGCTTGTAGCAGGAGCATATGACGCTCGTCGCACCCCCTCAATGGGAAACACAAAACGACCAGGAACAAATTAAAGTATCCTGGTCTTTTTATTTATCACAAATAACATTTACATATAAAAATAAGTTGCTATAATATAATAAAAATATGTTTAATTTTAAAAAATTAAAAATTATAGCTTGTTCTCTTTTTATTTTCTTAACTCTCGTCTCACCAGTGGGAAATGTTTTTGCAGAAGATATTATTGATCCTCTCCAAATATTATTACTTTCTAATCCTACTACTTGGCCGTTGGCAACTGCTCTTCAATTTTCTGAAAAATTAGGATTAAACGAAAACAATGACCTTCTTGGCGATCCAACGGCTGTTATTACTAATAGTATAATAACTGCTGCTAGATCATTAATATCTACGGCATCAACAATAATTATAGATCTTGGAAATTCAATACTGTCTACGGTTATAGAATCAACATCAACATGGCTAAGCCCAACAGATTTTGATCCGACAAGTGAAACGTATAATAAAGTGGTAGCAACTGGATGGGGAGTAGTAAGAAACGTTGCTAATGCCGCATTAGTTATTGGGTTAGTTATTATTGCTATTAATATAATATTGGGAAGGGAAGAAAATAAAGCTAAAAAAACTTTAATTAATTTTATAATTATCGCTCTTTTAATTAACTTTACTCCTATTATTTGTGGATTTATTATAGATGGATCAAATATTCTAACAAAATCATTTGTCTCTGGGGGAATAAATACGACTGCAACGGCTAGCGCAACAAATGAATTTATTAATGCGATAGATAATCCGGCTCTCAGTATATTAAATTCTTTTGCCGTATCGCTTGCATTTTTAATGTTTGCTCTTATCAGTTTCTTTATTTACATTCTTTATGCATTACTTTTTCTTGGCAGATCTATAATTTTATGGCTGTTAGTAATAGCTTCTCCCATAGCTTTCGCAACAAAAGTTTTCCCCCAATCAAAATATATTAAAAAAGTATTTCCTAGTGTTCTTTATTGGGATGATTGGTGGGAAAGCTTTTTACAATGGTGTGTAATCGGAATACCGGCCGGAATGTCTATCTATCTCGCAAACATGTTAATTCCATCAATAACCTTTACTATTGACCCAACAAATCTTTCTTCTATTATTGGTAGCTTAGTTAATTCGTCTATTAAATGTCTTACCCCATTCATTATCTTAATCGCCGGATTTTTTATCTCTATTTCTGCCGGAGGACAAATCGGTTCATCTGTTGGTGCTATTGCTTCTGGAGCTTGGGCAAGAACCGGAGGCAGAGCTATAAGCAAAGTAAAGGAAACTGCAGTGGCAGGGGGAGAATGGATGGTTGAAGGAGGAAAGAGAACAGTTGCCGGAGCTGCAGTTGGTGGACTTTCTGGTATTAGCCAAGGATACTCTGATGCTGGAATAAAAGGAGCTGTACTTGGAGGAGTAACTGGAACAGCGATGGGAGGATTGGGAGCCGAAGGAAGAGAAAAGGCCGCTAAAAGAATATCTGAAATAAAAGAAAATATCGGATTCACAAAACGAGGAGAGTATGACGCCAAACTATCTTCCGAAGTTGAGGAGGCACAAAAAAGACTCGAAAACCTTTCTGATGATAAGCTTAAAAAAATAACTACCTCGGGAGCAGAAACAAGAGCAAATAATATTGATAAAGCCGCTGCTTTTAATGCCTTAAATAAAAAAGGCAAGTTGACCGATAGTGAAATAGAATATTTAGCTAATAATAAAAATTGGGCCGAAACATTTAATGTTAAATTGAAAGACGTTGCCAAAGCTAGACCAGACAAGGCCGAAAAATTAATTAATAAAAGTACTTTTGAAGTTGTTAATGGAATGACTCCAGCAGAAGCGGGAAAAACGATTAATTCTGCTGCTTTTGCAGATCCTAATGTTCTTTTGTCAGCTCATCCCAATATAATAATCGGAAAAGTTAAAAAGGGAAGCGCTGAAGATATTAAAAATATGAGGGCCGGACTTATCGCTGAACTTAATGATATATTTAAAAAAATTCCTAACATAAGTATTCCTGATGTTACCGAAGACAATCTCACTAAAATGATTGAACAGTATACAGACACTATTCAAAACCATATTGATAATAATTTAATGACTAGCCCTAGTGCAGCAAATCAAAGAAGAGGACTATCCTTATCTGAAGTATTAAATCAGGTTAATGATGGAACTATTTAAATAATATGAATCGTTTACCAATAGAAACAATTGATATTTTAAAAAAATTTATTGAAGAAAATAATCTTGGCCCAATAAAGACTTTTTATGCTGGAGAAAAACCGGGAAAAAATTATAACGAATTAGAAAAATCTAGACTCAAAAATCTTATAAATCTTTGTGAAAAATTTGAAACAAATCAAATTTCTATTCAACAGCTTGAAAAGGAGATAGAGAATAGCTTACAAATAAGTAATGTTTTAGCTACAGATATTGCTCAAAAAATAGAAACTGCTCACACAGAATCATCTAAAAAATCTTCAGAAGAAACTACTATTTCTTCTGAAAAACCTCAAATTGAGAATAAAAAATCTCTATTTTCTGTTCTTGTTAATGAAAAAAAATAGAGAATTGTCTTCTCTATGTATTTCTTTTTGCAGTGAAACGTTTCTTTTTACCTTCACCGCCACTGTCGTTCTGCTGAGCGTCAGTTTTATTATCCGTGCCAGCCATTTTTTGAGCAATCATACTTGAAAGAGCCATCACAGACATAAGATCTCCGCTTCCTTTTTTTGAATCAGGATTTCTTATCTCTATAAGTCTGCCCTTATCAAGAGCCATCTTCCTTTGAGCGAAATCGATGCACATTCTAAATTGTTCACCGTACTTCTTCTCAAACTCATCTGGATTGTTTTTATACAGCTCCTTGACTTCATTCTCAGCCTTAATGTTTGCAGCTTCCTGTTCTTCTGGCTTTGAAAACCTCCCTGCAATTGATCGACTAATTGACTTAAAGGCGAAAGCAGTTGTCGTGACTATCAAGGATTGAGAAGAAGCTTCTGCATTAACAAGCGCTGCGTCCTTATTTAGTTCAGCAATCGCTTTTGCCTTGATAGCGTTTTGCTCATCCTGGTCGGAACCAATAATATCAAGCACCGAAATGCTCTCTATTTTGATTCCATAAACATCTTCTATCATTTCAGCAAGTGAATCATATTTATCTTCACCAACAGGACTCTCCATCTCTTTGAGCAGTTCTCTGCCGAGATCTTTTTTATCGCCTTCCTTGCCGATCATTTTTTGGAAGGTAGTATTCTTGATATAGGATACATATCCTCCCTGAATTATCGGCTTAACGATGTCTATCCAGGTTGTAGCTTGTTTAAATAAAGCCTTCTTGGGATTGACGATTCGCATAACCACATTGGTGTATAGGGTAACTCCTAAACGATTCGCATCCTCCGCATCAACAACTTCAATGTAGTACGGATAGGGAAGTAGAGTAAACTCTCTCAATAACTCCCTTCTTACGGTCGCTGTTTTTATTGTTGGGTACCATCGCTGCCATTCTGTTTTTTCATAATAAATATTGGCAAGTGGCCATGGCCAAACAACATACATCCCATAGAAAGATTTATTTACAACTGCATTTTTATCGTCACCATTGACGACGTCCCAGTCTTTTGTAAATGCTTTGCCGGATGGACATCCCAAGAATCCTTTCAACTCGTTCCCGATTAGAACGGCTTTAGTAAATCCTTCTCTAGGAAAACATCCAAAAAAGATGTCCTCTCTTCCCCAGACAAAATACATTAACAAAAGAGGAGTTACGAGAATAGAGATTATTTTAATAGCATAGCCAAGCAATCCCCAGTTGAGCAGAAGGAAGTGTTCGGCAATCAATACGATTCCAAGGATTGCCAGGCCCTTTATGCCGGCTGAGACTTTAGCCTGTTTCATTTTGTTAATTTCGGCAGCAAAGAATTCATCCTTGGTCATTTCCTTTTCAGTCTTCTTTTCGAGTTTCTTTTCAGTTTCAACCATTTCTTTCACTCCTGTAAATCTGAATATTTAAATGTAAAGGGTTCAAATTACGTAAACGTAATATCCTCTGGCTCCGCCAAAGAACAACATTATTATGCACTATTTATATATTTTTGTCAATGTTGACGTAAATATATTAAATTATTATAATAATATCAGCCAATGATCTTTAACAAAGGGAGGCAAGGAGGCAAAACATGGAAAAGTTAGAGATTGTTGTGATAATTTCTGTGGGCAATGGTAACGACATTCAAACACTGCTTCATTCAACCATAATGATGCACAAAAATTGTTATGGCGGGAGAATAAATACACAATGGGATAAAAATAATAAATTATTATTAACTTGTCAAAAGTGTAAAAAAACTTTTCTACTTTCTGAAATTTGTTTAGATAGAGGACACACAGACATAATAAATCTTTTAACTAAAAAAATAAAAGATTTAAGATTAGTCTCTAATAATTACGAGTGGGTTTATATTATATGGTTTAATGAGCTTCGTCGCTTTCAAGAAAAAATTCAGGAAGCTGAAGAACGTAAAGAAAAAACCAAAACAAGAGAAATGATATTTTTTGGTTTTATGATAGCATTTATCATATTAATATTGTTAATAATTCCAATAGCAGCCATTTATATAATAACCCAATAAAATGGGTTATTTTTTATATTTATCTTTATGAATCTTTTATTAAAAATAATCTTTGCATTATAATTTTTATTGAAAATAAAGAATATTTACATCTTTTTGTCAATATTGACACAATTACACTAAAAAATCATAATATTACCAGTTAATAATTTTTAAAAAAAGTAAAAAAGTCTTATTGGAGGAAAAGTTATGATTAACATTGCACTAATTAATCAGGGATGGCAAACAAGAACAACGATTACAAGTATTTTATCAAGATGGCTGTCGAACAATGATATATCTCTAAAAAAAAGAGATAATCATGATGATGCTCCATTAAAATGACCCAAAGGGTCTTTTTTTATAATAAATCTCATTTATTTTATTTAAAACACTGATATTTTTCTTGTTTCAAAAATATTGACGTATGATTCATTATATTATATGGTAAAAATGAACGAGGGGAATAATCCTCAATGAGTTCCTTGAAAATCAGCGATTTTGAGAAATCTCAAGCTCAAAATACAAAAATACCTAAAGAGCGTACTGAATTCAGAATCCAAAAAAAGGAGACATCATGACAGAACACTCCATTCCCGATGAAGACCTTCAGGTCCTCAACGAAGGAACAGATTGCGGAACAAGGACTGGCAACGTTGGAAAAGACGGTTGCGGGTACTAAAATTATTCAATTTTTATTTTTTGAGGTTGTTATTATGATTAAATGGTCAATGTTTAATTTCTTCATCGATGATGACGCTTACTTAATTATAAAAAACAATCTTACTGCTTCTGTAGTAAGAATCAGTAAAAAAATAAAAAGAGAGATAGATGATTCGCTGCCATTAATCAATTATGAACATCTTTTCAATCTCAAAGATCCAACAAAACAAGACTTAATTGTCAAAAAACTTTTAGAAAAGGGCTTACTGATAAATTCTAATGTAAACGAAAAGCAAAAATATAAAAAATTATTCTTGGATTATCGAAAGAAAGACACGACATTTGCTGTTTATCTTGCCACAACAACAGACTGTCAACTAGACTGCCCTTATTGCTTCGAAGGAAGAGATAAGAAAAAAGATTATATGTCTATAAAAGAAGCTAATGATATTGTTGAATGGGCCTCTGAATATCTCGACCAAAACGTATGCAGTAAATTAAGAGTGGTTCTTTATGGGGGAGAACCATTGTTAAATAAAAAAATTATCAAATACATTCTACCGAAATTTAAAAATATTTCTGATAAAAAATTTATACCTCTTGAGGTTGGTATTTTGACAAATGGTGAATTTTTAAATTTTGAGATGGGTAAATTTCTAAATATTTATAATCTTGACAAAGTCCAAATCACCATTGATGGCCCAGAAGAAGTTCATAACTCGAGAAGGTTTAGAAAAAATACAAAAAAGGGAACTTTCCAAAAAATAATAAATAACATTATTTGTTTGCTTGAAAATAATTTTGCCTCCAAAATAGACATTAGAATCAATTTCGACACACAAAATATAAATCGTATCCCTGAATTATTTGATGTTTTAAAATCAAAAGGGGTGGGGGATAGGGTGAACTTATCTTTTGGAATAATAACCCCAACTATTCCCACTGGTCAAAAAAGTTACTTTAAAGAAAATGGCCTTAAACAAGTGGATAATGCAGAAAAATATATATGGCTTTGTTCTGAGGCAAAAAAAAGAAATCTTATAATTCCCAAAGAATTTTTAGCAGGACCTTGGTGTGTGGCAAGAAAAATACATTCAGCCGTTGTTTTACCTAAGGGCGGTATATTAAAATGCATCAGTCTTGTCGGAAGAGATAAATTCATTTTTAACAATATAAATAATCATATAAATCTTACGGATAAAAGGTTTACAAACTTTGAATATATTGATTATTGCTTAAATAATAATTGTCCATTTGTCCCTATCTGTGGTGGCGGATGCAGGTTTGAAGCATATCTATCAACAGGAAATTTTTCAAAACCACACTGCCAGAAACAATTAATAGAAAACATCAATAAAGGATTAACTATCCTTAATTATAAATAACCAATAAATAGGTTATTTTTTAATATTTATCTTTGTGGTATATTAAAAACATGGAATACAAACAAAATATCTCTTGGTATAAAAATGACTATTTTTATAAATCTTTAATTAAAAAAGAATCTCTTCATTATAATTTTTATTTTTTAAAAAATTCTCTGGCTGAAAAAGATATTAATAATATTATAAAATTGAAGGAAAAACATTATAAAGAAATATTATCCTGGTTGGGTTTAAAAAATAATAGAAAAATTGATTACTATATATATTCGTCATTAAAAGAAAAATCTTCTTTAATGGGGGACAATAGTCCGGGTAATGCCATCTGGGAAAAACTAAATACTTCTAACGTTCCTCAAAAATTTGAAATACATTGTGTTTATAATAAAAGCTGTAAATTTATAGGAGAACATGAAGATACTCATTTACTGTCTTTGCCTTGGGGACTATCAATCTATTTGTTTTGTGAAGGACTATCGCAGTATATGGAAAATAATTTCATGGGAGAAGATTTAGACAGTGTTGCTAAAAAATTATTAAAAAATGGCAATCTTTATCCTCTTAGATATCTTTGTAATAATAAAAACTGGAAGGACGTAAAGCCAATTATCATATATCCTCAAGCCGGATCATTTGCTAAATTTTTAATAAAAAAATATGGTAAAAATAATTTTAAACGTCTTTATCAAAATACTTCAAGAAAAAATACCATAACCTCTAATTTATTGGAAATTAAAACAATATATCGTAAAGATATAAAGCAGCTTGAAAAAGAATGGATAAATTCTCTTAAAACAACTACTAAGGTTTAATTTCTATTGAAAATAAAGAATATTTATATCTTTTTGTCAATATTTAAACATTACGCATATTTTGTTAAGATATTAATATCATGACTGAGGAACAAGTAAAAATACTATTAAAAGAATTGAAAGGTGACCTGCAATCAGCCGAATCTTCTGCTGCCATAACAAAACTATGGCATAAATACTTCAGCGACACTGGATCTTTTAAATTATTAATAAAAAAGATTAAAGATTTACCAACCGAAGAAAAGAAAACCACTGCTTTGATTAT
>DAKN01000055.1 GCA_002499185.1 Candidatus Pacearchaeota archaeon UBA284
TCATCTATGCTTTCTATTTCGAATTTAGCATCACATGGTCCTATTCTATCTATAGTTTCTACAGCTGCTGCTATTAATGTTGTTTCAGCTTTATCAATAGAAGTTGGAATTGTAACAATGCCGTGTGTTTCTGTTGTTTCACCTTCTCCAGAAACAGACATTTCTGCGTCAATTCTTCCTATTTTTCCTTCTTTTTGTAATTGTCTTAATTCTAATTCTTCTCCAAGTAATCCTTCTGTCTGTCCAAAAACAGCTCCGATTACATCTGGTTTTTCAACAACGCCCCTTGTAGTAAATTTTGCTTTTACCAAATATTTAATTGAGGGCGGACTTGCTTTTCCCATTTTTTATTTTACCTCCGATATATTTTGTACTTATTACTTATATCAATAACAGAATTCATTTAATCCCAATAGGGAATTAAGTATAATCCTGTGATAAGTGATATCAAGTGATTTAATTTAATTGATTAAATTGATAAAATATAAAATATTCGAGGATATTTAAAGGTTTTGATTAGTAATATTTATAAAGAACAAAACAGATAATTAATCAGTCAGCGGGTTTTTAAGTCCTGCTCTGATGAGGCAAATTCAAGCCGAAACTAATTTTTCTTTGAATTTTTCATCGATCCGCGCCGAAATTTATTTCTTTCTCCCTCGGAAAAATGAGAAGTAGATAACTAAAGTCAACCATATAATTCCTATAATAAATACGGGGTAATATTCTTGAAATCTCATAAAAGATATAAAAATAAATAGTATTGGAATTGCCCAAAAGATTATCTTTCTCTTCATATGCCCCGAATAACTTTCAACAACCACTCTTTCAGCCATTTTGTTATTAGCTCTCTTATTTTGGAATTTTCCCCAAGTATAAAAAATTTAATGAAATCGCCTTCTTGGTTTAAGGTATTTTTTATTCTTGTGCCAAGGTTTAAGTTTTTTGCGAGGCCCATGCCTCCCCCGTATTAATTTCTTAGCTTGATGAATATTTATTATTCTTTCTTTTAATAATTTAAAAATGATTGCTTCTTTTTTTCTGTGAAGGATGAATGCGATTTCATTTAAGGATCTGCCAGACTTATACAGTTCGTATAAATTTTTAATTTCTTTAGTATCCCATTGTTTTCCTTGATCTGTTCCTACGGTTAAATTTTGATCTGTTATGATCTCTTTATTTTCTGTTCTTTCGTAAGAATATCCCCTATTATTAAAATCCTCTATATAAGTAAATTTAATCTCCCCCGGAGTATATGGTTGCTTAAAAGATTTACCAACGATTTTTTCTGAAATTTCTTCTATTAACTGACCAATTAAATTTTCATCTCCTAATAATCTTCTTGTCTTTCCGATATACTTTTTTCTTATTTTTAATGGAATCTCTGAAAATGGTCTTAAGGAATCTAATGAAACAAATTTTTTCCCATTTCTATGTATTTCTTTAAGAGATTGACAATGCATTGAATCCTTTGTTAATAGTATAACTAATGTTGCAGGATAATTAAAAAGATCATTTTGATTTATTATTCCAAATGTTCGATATTTAACTTCAACGAAAAATGCTTCATTTCTTTCATTTATTACAATAAAATCCGGATAATGCCTAATATAATTTCCAGCAGGTCCACCCAACAGATTATATCTATCGGCTAATTGAGAAAATGTTTTTTCATATCCTGAATGAATAACCTTAAAACCAGCTTCCTTAAACATTTGACCAACGATTTTTTCAGCAATTTTTCCTTTTTTCATACATTCATCAACCATTTAATGCCTTCTCCTTTTATATTTATATGATTTACCCCTCTTATTTTTAAATATCTTTCTAAAATTTTCTTCTCTCGAATAATCTCCACCATATTCTTCCTGTGGTTGAATATAGCCTAATTGTTTAAGTGCCTCATTCATAATTTTAGTAATACTTAAATTATTATCTAAAATAAATTTATTTTGACTTGAAGTTAATCTAATATTTACCCTTACATTTCTTCTTTCATGTATTTTTGTGTTTTGTACATCTTTTATTTCCATTTTTATTTTGTCTTTCCTTTGTATGTATCTTGTATGTACAAGCACTATTTAAACTTTTCGTTTTTCTAAGTTGGAAAAAAGATTCACATCTAATAAATTAAAAAATAAAAAAGAAAAAATAGAAATTAAAAAATAAAAATTAAATTAAATTTTCTTTGCCACTAAGTCTATACAGACACCTGCTGCGACTGTTGCACCTGCATCTCTGATAGCGAATCTTGCCATGTGAGGGTTAACGCTTTGTTTTTCAATAACAACTGGCTTAACTGGTCTCATTTTAACAATCGCTACATCACCATTCTTCAAGAATTCTGGATGTTCCTGAGAAACTTGTCCAGTTTTTGGATCGATTTTTTTAACCAATTCTACAAACTGTACTGGAATCTGTGCTGTGTGGATATGCATAACTGGAGTATAACCTTGTGCTATAACAGTTGGGTGGTTAATAATAGCCACTTGTGCTGTAATTTCTTCGGCAAGGCTTGGTGGGTTGCTTACTGGAGCAATTACGTCTCCTCTTGCAATATCTCCCTTGTTAATACCTCTCAAGTTAATACCTACATTATCACCAGCTAATCCTTCTTTTAATGCTTCGTGATGCATTTCAACAGTCTTTACTTCGCCGACTACTCCTATACCAGTTTTTGCTGGTAAAATGATTACTTTGTCACCAGGCCTCATGATACCTGTTTCGATTTTTCCTACTGGAACTGTTCCTACACCAGTTATTGTATAAACATCCTGGATAGGCATTCTCATAGGCATATCGGTTGGTTTCTTAGGTTCTTCAAACAAGTCAAATTGTTCTATCAATGTTGGACCATTGTACCATTTCAATTTGTCTGTTCTCTTTGTTATATTCTCTCCTTCGAATGCACTTGCTGGAATAAAATTTACATTTTCAATTTTATATCCTGCTGTTTTCAAAAGGACAGTCATATCTTCTTTAACCTTAGTGTATTTTGCCTGATCGTAGTTGACTACGTCCATCTTGTTGACTAAAACGGCTATTTGTTGGACTCCCATTGTTCTGCAAAGCCAAACGTGTTCTTTTGTCTGTGCCATAACTCCTTCAGGAGCAGCTACAGTCAAAATAGCGGCGTCTGCTTGTGATGTACCAGTAATCATATTTTTAATAAAATCTTTGTGTCCTGGTGCATCAATAATGGTTACAGAGAATTTCTTTGTTACGATTTTTTTGTATGACAAATCAATTGTAACTCCCCTTTCTCTTTCTTCCTTAAGCTGGTCCATAGCGAATGCAAACTCGAAACCTTTTTTTCCAAGTTTTTCAGCTAAGTCCCTCATCTTTGCTAGTTCTTGTTCTGAAAATTTTCCAGTTTCGTACAAAAGTCTACCAATAGATGTGCTTTTACCGTGGTCAACGTGTCCTATAAAGACAATGTTAAATGTTGGTTTTTCTGCTGCCATTTTCTTTTATAGATAAATTTATGTATTAGATTTAAAATCGAAAGTATGTTTATAAATCTTTCTACGCAATTTTTAGAATTTTCGATGAAAAAATTGCACTCATTATTTATTTTTAAAAAATTCCAGGGCAATTCTTAATTCTCTGTGTGTTTTTGCATATTCCTTTAAAGAAATATTTTTCATTGTGGCATCAAGTACTTGTCTTGCTGTTTTTGCTCCTGCAAGGGTTCCATCTGGATGTCCATGAATTCCTCCACCAAATTGTAAAACAACATCTTTTCCAAACATCTTGTAAAGTTCAGGTATCATCAAAGGATGCAAACCGCCTGAAGAAACAGGCATCACCTTTTTGATTCCATAAAAATTATCTATTAATGCGTTTTTATTTTCAATAACTTCTTCATGAGTTTCAAACATCTTTCCGACTGCTGTTCCGACATGTAACTGATCAAGGCCAATCATTCTTGTTAATCGTGCAATCACTTTCATATTGATTCCATGTTTTATGTTTTTATCAAAAGCAGCATGCCCTGCACGATGAGCATGTAAGACTAAATTAAAATTTTCATTACGCAGTGTTTGCAATGCGCTCCAGCCAGATGTAATTATATCAACCATGATATATTCATTTCCATAATCTTGAACTAATTTTGCTCTTCTCAACATTTCTTTTGTTTCTGCAGTTATGTTAATCATGTAAATTTTTTTCTCTCCTGTTTCCTTCTCAGCTTTTTCCTTCATTTTAAAAGTTTCTTTCAATCTTGCTTCAAATTTATTGAATTTTTGAGAAGAAAGATTTTCATCATCTTTAACAACATCGCATCCACCAATCCAAGCATCATAGGAAACTTTTGCATGATCTTTTGTGTTTAATCCAAGTTTTGGCTTTACTATTGTTCCTATTAGTGGCCTTTTAATTTTGACAATTTTTCTTATTCCTTCTATTCCATATTTCGGACCAGGAAAACTTTTTGCAATATTTTCTGGAAAAATTATATTGTTTAATCTTAAATTCACAATTTCTTTCATTCCAAATATGTTTCCTGCAATGCTAGACATTATATTTGGCAGGTTGCTTTCTTCGAAAAGTTCATTTGGATAAGCAACTCTTATATTTGCGGATTTATTATTTATTTTCTTAAGATAAAAAACAGTTGCCGCAAGATTTTTCATGTATTCTTTCACTGTAGAAGTTTCTGTCCATGTTCCAATACTACTTTCAGCCGCAACTGCGCCCGCAGCATGTTTTAAATCATTTGTCTTTGATTCAAAATAGAATTCACAAATCAAATCTTTTTTTGAAGGTTTGTAACTTAAATCAACATAATCTGAGTATTTCATTTTACCTCTTTTTTATTCTAATAAAAAGAAAGACCCATTTATTAATCTTACTTTATTTTTACAGTCAACATAAAAACGTATAAAATCTTTTTCTTGTATTAGAATTGTCTAATTCTTCATTCTTGTAAATTATCTAAAAAAAGAATGGATCGTCTACTGATTCGGCATTAGCAATGATATCTGTTGCAGTTATTATACCTAACAAATCTCCTTTTTTAATTACTGGCAGTTTTTTTATTTTATTTTCAGACATGATTTCTGCAGCATCTTCTAAACTATAATGGGGTTCTATACTAATTAATTTTTTGCTTGTGATTTTTTCTACTTTTTCATTAAGATTATTCGATTTTGAAAGATATTTCATAACATCCCTCTCAGTTATTATCCCTATAACTTTTGTTTTATCTATAATTATCAATGAGCCTATTGCTTTTTTTGACATTAAGGATGCTGCATCTTTTATTGTTTTATCCTTATCAAGGGTTACCGCTTTTTTCATTAT
>DAKN01000089.1 GCA_002499185.1 Candidatus Pacearchaeota archaeon UBA284
AACACTTTACGTTGGGGCTTTTTTTAGGAGAAACACCATTTTTAATGAAAATTGGCTTTTTAGGTTGGACTCATACAATTTTCAGCACTTCACCCATGCAAACAATAAACATACCGTGCAAATGTTAAACCTGTTGAATCAAAGTTTTTTTTGGTATGTAACGAAAATATTACATGGAATAGCAGGTTAGCAAACATGGCATGGCGATGGATGCATTGGCTATGAAAATATTTCTAACGATAGCCTGCAAAAAGTATATATTAATGATTATTAGTGATTTAGTAAAAATCGGTCAAATTTGATGATGGTTGCTGGGTAGCGAAGCGTACCGAAGCAATGGTTTATGGCCAGCAATATAATTTTTTGACTGAACTCATTAACATTTTGACGAATCGTTTGCGAAAGTTTTAGAAAAGTTTTAAGTTTGTTTAAACTTGCAAAAGTTCAAAAAACAGGAATATGAGGGTCAAAATTGCTTACATAAAATCAAATTGCCCCTTGATGATTTGTGAAAATAGATTTATATTTGAACGTATGGTTTTATCATACAATAATATCCCAAAATGGATGTATATGTATGATTTTATCATATATATAAACGAGTTAGCGGTAATTAACAGAGACAAAGCATAGAACAATAATGAAAAACAAGTTAAATGGATACAAAAAAAATATATAATGAGAATGGACAAGGATTTACAAGAGTCTTCTCATCTGATAAAATTGAGAACGTAAACCCTAAAGAATATTATAAAAACTATGAACTTGAGAAAAGAGCGACTGTATTACGAGATTTATTAAATGCAAAAGACCCTGTTTTAACTTCTAAACTTGATAAAAGCTTTTTTCTTAAACAAGCGGAAGAAACTTTAGTGGGTTTCTTTGAAAATTTTGAAAATACAGAAATACATGAGAATTTTCATAAGCTCCTTCAAACAACACGAAAAAAAGACCAAGTCAATTTGTTAAAAGGATTAACTATAAATCCTGACCAACTAATGTCTATTATTTTAATATCCCATGAAACTTATGGTTTTACATACAGTAAATATCGATTTGAGAATCTGCCAAATGGATTAGAAGGAAAAAAACTACCTGAATTGATACAAAAAAACGAAGATGGTTCAATAAAGAAAATTGGTGATTCAGATTTGACAGATGGGGAATTAAAAAACATCATTGAACATAGGAAAGTAATAATTGCTCATTTCTTTGATAAAGGAGAGACTTGGCATTGTTTTTTTACGACATACAATAGTATTGGTGGTAAAGAGAATTGGAAAAATGGACAAGCTCATTTTCACTACATATCCAGCGCATTTGGTATTTCAAAATCTGATTTTTTAGAAAGCATGAGAACTGGGAAATATAAATCAACATCAATACATATTGACTTAAAGGATTATGGTAATCAATCAGAAATAGTAGATTAATAATTTAAAATATACGAAATGAAAGATAAGTTTTTAAAAATCTTGTTAGGCATAATTGCAGCTGGTATCTGGATGATTGTGTTGCAGAATTTTAACGTGTTTGACAATAGACAAGATGTTTATGTTCGAGGTGGTTATATTGATGCAGATGTTTCAGGAAGTGTCTCAGTCGATAATACAGTTGATGTAAATATTGATGAGGTATTAGGAAAACCGGCAGCTGCTTATAAGGCATATACAAATTCATATGGACAACAACATAATGCTTTAGGAGTTGAATAACTACCGCCAACATCGTATATAAAACATTTGGCAGTCAGTGAGTTGGCGCGCATTTTAGCTCGTATCAAAAGTAGATGTAACTTGATAGGAAAGTGCTTCGAAATGCCAAACGTTTCATATACGTAACCGTTGGCGTGCATTATAAACAGAAAAACTAAACATGAAGATTATGGATACTTTAATGGTAATATTAATCGTACTCTCAGTTATCCTATGGGTATGGGCTGTTTACGACATTAACAAAACAAGGATTAGAAAAAAGATTAGCCTATTATTGCTTCTTTTAATTTTGGTTTTTCCAATGATTGGACCAATTGTTTATTTTCAAATGAAAAGAAGCATCTTAAGCAGGTGAATATTGTGACTTGGTAATATATGAGCATTTAGTACGAAATGTGAGTATTTTGCAGAATTGCATGCTGTCTTAGCATTATCAAAGAATGTGAAAATTCAATCGAATCACAACAAAAAATGTATTGTGAAAGGGCGGAAAACTCCGTTTGGATTGGGGATACAAAAAATAATGGCCTTGCAATTTTCGCATGGCCAGAAATTGCATTAAAGAAACTCGAGAGAAAATATCATATTGACTATATTATTGACAATCAAAAATTTTCTGATAAGACAAAAGAATATTGAAATCGGACAATTAAATAAATGGTTGAAAATAAGCGACAATATGCCAATAATATGTGAATTTGAAGAAAAGGACAAATAACGACACGCCAACAAATAGGGTGATAGCCAAAAGGCCCACCAACGAAAAAGCTCGTTAACATAGAAGTTGTCGGGCTTTTTGGTCTATCACCTGTTCAGCCAAATTCTGACTTCCGGTTAGGGTAAAAAGTAAGGCAGTTTTGTGGGTATAAGGTGGAAAATATTAGCCTGATTTTTTATATGAGTACGAAAAAAAGTTGTAAAAAGTTTTGTTGCTTGCACCCCATTCGGTTTAAACTGTAAGTAAAAAGTAAAGAACATTGGGTTGGGCGTAGGTTAGCGAAGCGCTCCTGCGTCCAACCATTCTTTCAGGCTATGCCTGAGATTTTTGTAATAGACATTAACCCTGATACAGGTAAAGGTAATCAATGACCTTTAGCTTACTCAAAGAAAAGGTAAGCCGTGATATAACCAGATGCAGGGGTTTTGCGCTGTTGGGAACCGAGCCGTTTTTTGGCGAGCTTGACGAAGGCAAACCACCAATTAGGTACAACGAAGTCGCTGATTTGACCAAGCAAGGGTTGTTCCTACATCGGAAAAAATCCTAAACATGTTAAGGGAATACTATAAAACCTATAAAACACAAGATATGTTTATTTAAGGGGAAACACCCTGGTGAGCGATACGGTGAGCAAAGTTTACAGAGTGTGTTCAGGCAAGCTGTTCGGAAAGAAAGAATAGGCAAAAATCCAACTTTACATTGGTTGCGACACTCATACGCAACGCACCTACTGGAATCAGGTACCAACTTACGGTACATTCAGGAATTACATGGACATAAAAGTTCAAAAACCACAGAGATATACACCCATGTAACAGAGAACAGTTTAAAAAGATACGTTCCCCATTTGATGATTTGTAGAAATAGACTTATATTTACACGTATGGTTTTATCATACAATAATATCCCAAAATGGATGTATTTGTATGATTTTATCATATATATAAACGAGTTAGCGGCAAGGCAAGAAACAAAAACTATATATTTACGTTTAAGGTTATAGTTATTGTTTTATATTTGTATAAACAAAAATTGCTATGGACCTGAAAACCAGAAAACTAAATGCGATTGAATACCTAATTGGTCTTCAAGATGAAAAAGTACTTAGTAAAATAGAGGCAACGATTCTTCAGAGCAAGAAAGATAGAGAAAGTGAACTCAAGCCATTTTCACAAAGACAACTTCTTGAAAGAGCAAAGAAATCTAATAAAGATTATACTTCTGGAAAAGTAAAAACACAAGAAGAATTAGAAATTGAATCCGAAAACTGGTGATTTAATAAGAATTATTTGGTCAAATTTTGCATCTGAATCCCTTAAGGAAATATACCTCTACCATAAAGAAGTTGCAAGTGAATCGATTGCAAAAAGATTGAAAACTAATATATTTAACACTACAAGGCAACTAATTAAGCATCCACTTTCTGGCCAAATTGATGAAACATTAGCAACGCTAGAACAAGGACACAGATACCTCGTGAAAGGAAACTACAAGATTATCTACAGAAAAATTAAAGAAGGAATACTAATCACTGACATTTTCGACACTCGTCAAGACCCAATCAAGATTAACAATCCGAATAGAAAACCCAGCCGCTAATAAATAGGACTCTGAGCGGCTTGTTCCGCCATAGGCGTGATTGAGTTACACCCGTCGGGTTTATGGCTATGCACTTAATGTCGATTTTACGATTTTTTGAAGAAAAATATACTGCTTCTTATTAACCCCGTGAAATACTGGGAAACAAGAATTTTGCCAATGGCAAAACTATTTCACGGGGTTCTATTAGAAGCAGTTATACCGTAGGAACAGACCTTTAAAAATCAGTCTTTTGCCTGACAAGTTTTTCAATTCTGTTCCGTATCGGTATAGCTGAAGTGTCCCTTGACGTATTGCAGGTTTATGTGCTTTTCGGTCAGCCTAAAAATACAGGATAGCCATAAAACCAGCCTTTTCAGGTATTTTTTGTTTGTTGGCAGGTATTCATTAGTCTTTTCAGGGTCGATCTGCTCGGGCAGTTTACCGAAATGTACAACAAACATCGCAATGCACCTGATGTAATTACTTATTTCTCCATTATGGAAAAAACACTATATCCTGCTCAACAATTGTTAAACCCGATTTCTTTCTCTTAATCAGAAATTTTAGTGGCGAATAATTTCGAAATATGGAAAGAATTGGTTACTTTTGAAATAGTTACCCGCGAAGGCGGGTTTAGTTCAACAAAGGCTATATGCAATAAGGGTCTCAGTGGTAATTTAAGCATTCTACCTCGCTTAAACTTTCGTATCGGTGGACAGGAAACTGCTCCGCAATTCCTTACGGCACATACACTCAACCGTTGGGCAAAATTTTATGGAAAGTTTGTTTGAATAACTATTTTTTATATCTTTGAAAACATTTTATTCATAAACACGTTATTAACTACATGGAAACCAAGGTTAAAACAACAAGAAATCCCTTGATTTATCAGAGTCCGAGACAAAGAACTCTTGATGAAGCAAAGGAAATGTTTATGAAATACTTGAAAGAATTTGCTGAAAGCAAGAATCTTTCAGAAAAAGAAGTAAAACTTATTAAAGAATTCTTTGAGGAAGTTTACATAGAGAAAAAAGCGTCTTACATTTTTGAAGACAAACTCAAAGAATTAAACTTGTATTTAAATCAAGCACTTATTTATGCCCTTTCAGGTGCTTACAAGAAACAATCAGTAACAGAAAACTTTACAAAGGTATTCTACTATAGAAACAAGAAAGATGAATTGAATTATGAGCGACATTGAAAATGCTGAAACCCCTTCGGAACAAAGTGATGATGAAATAAATCACTTGTCGACTAATGGTCCAAAGTCAAAAATGAAAGGAGTATTAGAAGAATTTGAAATGTTTGCACTTCAAAGAGGTAGCCAAAGCAATTTTGATATTAGTACTTTAAGTGAAACTCAAAAGGATAAATTGCTTGATATTTTAAGAATTAATGAAAAAAATGCTTTTGACTATCATACGAAAAGAATTGATGCAATAAAAGAAATTGAGGTCAAGAAAATAGATGCTTCAATAGTTAATCAAAAATCTTTAAGAATTTTAATTGTAGCAGTTGTAATTACTATACCTACAATTACTCTTCTTATTCTCTTTTTCAAAGAAACCTTTTTTATTCCTTGGCTAACATTTCTAACAGGTTTGATTGGTGGTGTTGGAATAAGCAAAATCATTCCGTCATTTTATAAACAACCATCCAAAGACAATCCGATTAACGATAATACGGATAACTAAAAAACTTTGCCCAATAAATAGTCCTCTGAACGCCCAGTCCCGCCATAGGCAGGATTGAGTTACACCCGCCGGGTTCAGGGCTATG
>DAKN01000103.1:0-8624 GCA_002499185.1 Candidatus Pacearchaeota archaeon UBA284
CTTTTTTGTATCAATGAGAATTATCCCATTATTAATAACAGAGCCATAAGGACATTTAGAAGCATAAAATTAATATTTGGAGAAAAAGAAAAATTATCTCAGAAATTAAGCGATTATCCAGAGAATATTAAAAAAATAGATAGATTAGTTGAACAATTAGATTTAGAAATTTTGAAAGACCATAATTATCAAGACCTATTCTTTTATTGGTATGATTCTGAAATATTGAGCGAAGAGAGAAGGGCTGTGAAAAAAGAAGCCGAAGAAGGAGAAACTGAAGCCGAAACGGAAGAAGAAGTAAAAAAAGAAGCAGTGGATATTAAGAAATTTTTAGAACATATCAATATTGAAAAAGGCTTTGACATTACACCACATTCTTTAGGTGATCCTCAAAGAATAAAGATTAATCAGATTATCAATTTAAGTTCTAAAGCAAGATGGGTTTTGCCTCACTTTCAGAGATATTTTGATTGGAATAAAAATGATGTAAGAGACTTTTGGGAATCAATTTTTAATGATTATTATGTTGGCTCATTTTTACTTTGGGATACAGATAAAAACCCAGAATTAGGTATTCAACCAATATTAGGAGTTACAAAAGGTGAAGAGGAAATTAAACCAGATTCAATTATTTTAGATGGACAACAAAGGATAACTTCGTTATATTATGCTGTAAAAGCTCCAAAATTTTCTCTTAGTGGAAGTAAAATTCCATTATATTTTTATGTAAACTTTAATCAATTTTTTAATAAAAATTCTAAAGATGGAATTATTGAAGTGCATACAACAAAAATAAGTAAAGAAGAGTCGTTCAAATTAATGCTATTTCCTCTTTATGAATTAGAAAAGTATGGCAGTTGGGTTGATGAGTTTGAAGATTTTATGCTTTCTCAAACAGAAGACCAAGACAAAGTAAGAAAGATTAGGCGAATTGTGGACAAAAAATTAAGGCATATTTGGGATGGTTTTGAAATTCCATATATTGCTCTTCCAGAAAGTATGGAGTTATTCCAAGTTACAGATATATTTGAAAACATAAACACAAAAGGAAAACTCTTGAGCGTTTTTGATCTTTTGATAGCAAGATTATATAAATACAACATTGAATTAAAGAAGATGTGGGATGCTACAATAAAAAATTATCCAAACATATCAAGATATTCAAAAACAATTTCAAAAACTCCGATTTACATTCTTCAAGCGATGTCTCTGGTTTATGAAAAAACAAGCTCGGCAAAAAGGGCAGATATTCTGGATATTTATGCGAAGGTATATGAAAATTCAGATAAAGACTTTGAAGAAGATTGGGACGATCTCTCTGATTATATGAACAAAGCAATTGAAAAACTGGAAAATATGAGGGATGGGTTTGGTGTTAAAGATGAAAAAGAATTGCCATTTGCTCCGATGATTCCTGTTTTAACAGCATTATTGAAAGTCATTGATACAAAGGATAAAAAAGCAGAGTGCTATAAAAAATTGAATAGGTGGTATTGGTCTGCTATTTTCACAAATGCGTATTCTTCTGCGGCAGATTCACAAATGACACAAGATTTTAAAGAAGTTAGGAATTGGTTTGATGATGAAGAAAAAGTTCCAAAAACAATTATACAAATGACAAGGGAAATATCAAATTTATACTTTAGAGATATTCAATCCAAATCAAATGCGAAATATAGAGGTATTATGTCTTTAATCGCTCTTGAAGGTGCAAAAGATTTTGACACTTCACAAACATTAGAAAATGCAAGAGGGAACGATAAAGACCACATCTTTCCAAAATCGTTTAATTTTGGTTTTGGCTCAAATAAACACATCCATTCAGTTTTAAACATGACTTGGATGTCAGAATCAACAAACAGAAAAATTAAAAGATGTAAAAAACCATCTTCATATGTTGATGAATTTGTAAAATCAAAATACAATAATGACAAAAATCAATTTTTCGAAGTCCTAAAGAGCCATTTCATAAGTCAGAAAGCGTTTGATTATCTGATTGAAGATAAATTTGAAGAATTTGTCTCTGAAAGAGAAGATAAGATATTATCAAAAATAAAAAAGTCCATCGGATTTGAAGAACTAAAAACAGAGAAAACATTAATTTCTCCATCAAATCCATTTACTAACAGGATTATTTTTGTAAATACCCTAAAATCTTGCGACGGATACATCTATTGGGTAGATAAATATTTCTCTAAAAAAGGATTAGAATTACTTGCAGAATCCATCTCTGAAAAAATAAAGGAAATTAGGATTATCATGTCAGTTGATAAAGTTGATGAAAACTTTAGGGGATTGTTCAAAGACTTCAAAAAAGAAATGTCAAACAGAAATATTAATTGTGAACTACGAGTTATAACTGATTCTAAAATAAAATCGTCTATTCATGACAGATTTATCATAACGAAATATGATTCTTTTAATATTCCCTCTCCCGATACAATCGCAAGAGGACAATTAAGTGAAATCTCCAAAAGCAGTAATAAAGAAGAATTGAAAAAAGAATTTGATGATTTATGGAGTAAATCTAAAGATATTATTCAAGAGTGGAATGAAATTGAGGTTGGAATTAATCTAAAAAGTAATAAGGAATGATAAAATGTTAAAATTGAAAGGTAGATTGATAACAACCCATCTAACAAGAGACAACATAAGATTCAGCAAGGAAGCATTAGAAAGTTGTGTGAAACAAATTAATGATTCTGATAAAATCATGCCATTTAATGTAAATCATGATTCCGCAAGACAAATAGGCTTTGTTGTGCCGGGTTCTGCGAAAATAATTCAGCTTGAAGATGGAGAGTTTGCGGTTGAGGCTGAAGTAAATGTTTATGAAAATACAGAAGAAAAACTAAATCATTTTGTAGATATAAGACAAAAGAGCGAAATTGTTGAGTTAGAGAAAATTGGTAAATGTACGAAAATAGATGACACAAATTGTCCTACTTATTGGTTAGATAAGTCTTTATTTGAAATACTTAAAATCACACCTCAATTGAATAAAGATAAATTATTGGTATTGAATGATGCAAAAAATTTATGCCAGAAAGGAATTATTGTAAACAAAGATTATATTGTTAAGTTTCATAATTTTTTAAGAAGGTCTTATACCGAGCCTAATTCATTTAACAAACGGCTCATAGACAAGATAAAGGAGTTAAAAATTAAGAATCCTACTCTAAAAATTGCTTTTTTAGTAACGCCAAATGCAATTTCTTTTAATAATGAATTTAAAGAATCTTTTGAATTTGACTATGCTTGGGGTCCAAAATTTCCAAAGAATCTCAACCAATTAAAAGAAGGTGTTACCCAACACATTTCCTCAGATAAAGACAAATCAATGGAAAATTTAGATAAAACAGAGTTTTGGTGGCATAAAGATGATGATACTTTAATGTCCCTCGAAATTGAGGAGATAAGAGATAAACAGCGTTACTTAACCCATCCAGAAAATAAGGATAAATATTTTCCTCTGAAATATGGTCATTTGCAGTATAATAAAGACTCTGGAAAAATTATTCATTTAGATTGTGCTTTGAGGATTTATCCAGAACAGACATTTGATACAAGGGTAACAACAAACGATATCTCAAAGGTATCAAAAAAACATTCAGATAGAGTAAAATTATTTAGAATTGATGGAGACTTGGATAAAAAAGACGCGTTTGACATTTTCTCATTCTTTTTCTATAACAATTCAGATGTAAGAGAGTATCTTAATGTTGAAGCAGAAAGATAAGACGCCCTCTCGCTTTCGTCGTTCGTAGCCCCCGCCCCCCGTTCAGTTAAGAAAAAATTTGGGAGAGCGAAGCGAACCGTTAAATCATTGTTAGGATTAGTTGCGAAGCAATTGATTTTGTTTCTGTTTCCGTTTCACGATTTAACGAAGGCAACAAAAGAAAAATTTTCGGAAATGAAGCGGAGCGGAATGCACCGAATGGCGACCTCTGGAATTACAACTAACACTTGTTCTATGACCTTACCTCGATTTATCAAAATCAGAGATGTAAGGCGCGAGTGAAAATTATCAAAAGATAATAAAATAATTTTCCTCCTGCGAGTTATGACGGAAGAATTTTGCATTATTAACTAAACTAGGTGTTGGGGATAAAAATAAAATCGGGGTGGTGGGTAAAGCAAAATTCTGAGTAATAATTTTATGGAACAGACTCTTAACGAAGTTTCGAAGATATGAGGGATTTAGACGTTAAAAGTGTTATTTATGAATAATGAATCTAGAAATTTTATCTTATTTTATTCTTAATCCATGCCGGACATTTCCATGCCTTGGGTTCCGGATGGAAGGCTTCCTGATTTTCCTGATGCAATTACATCATCTATTCTTAAAATCATAGTGGCAACTTCGCTTGCTGATTTCAATGCTTGTATTTTTATTTCCAATGGCTCTACAATTCCTGCTTCAAGAGTATTACAAATTCCAATAACCCCATCATTTGATAAATTTAATCCGGCTTTTGTTTCTCCTTTTTCATGTCGTGTCTTTAATTCTGTAAGGACATCGATTGAATCTAAGCCCGCATTTTCAGATAATGTTCTTGGAATAGATTCTAATGAATCCGCAAATGCATTTATTGCTAATTGTTCCCTGCCTTTTACTGTTGTTGCAAATCTTTTTAATTTAGATAACAACTCAATTTCAAATGCTCCACCGCCAGCTACAATATATCCTAACTCTAAACTAGATGCAACATCACCTATTCCATCTCTAATTGCTCTTTCAAGTTCATCAATAACATGTTCTGTTCCACCTCTTACTAATATAGTGATTGCTTTTGGATTATCACAGCCAGTAACATAAGTCATGCCTTCATCATTTCCTTCTTTTATTTCTTTAACAAGTGAGGCTTTTCCCAGATCATTTTCATTTAATTCATTAATATTAGAAACAATTTTTCCACTTGTAGCTTTTGCAAGTTTTTCCATGTCTGATTTTTTTACTCTTCTAATTGCATATATTTTGGCTTTTGTCAGATAATATTGCGCGACATCATCAATTCCTTTTTGGCAAATAACAATATTTGTGCCGCTTTTTTTTATTTTTTCAACCATATTTTGTATTGCTTTTTCTTCTTGATCAAGGAAAGCTTGGAATTGTTCTGGGCTTGTTATTTGGATTGTTGCATTTCCTTCAAGAGTTTTTAATTCTAATGCAACATCAAGCAAGGCAATTTTTGCATTTCTTACTTGAGATGGCATATCTGTATTAACTCTTGATTTATCAATAACTATCCCCTTGATTAATTCTGTGTCCTCAATGCCGCTTCCTTTTCTTTTTTCAATTTTGATATTATCCTTGTCAATTTCAATGATGTTCTCATTTTTTTCCATAACTTGCAAAACAGAATTTACTATTATTTCAGCTAATGAATCTTTTGAAACCTCTGCACCCCTTCCAGTCATTGCAGTAGAAGCGATCTTTTTTAATAAGTCTTTTTCATTAGGTGTTATTTTTATCGCGATTTCTCTTGAAATTTCCTTTGCTTTTTGAGCAGCGAGGTTATAACCCCTGACTATAACTGTTGGATGAATCCTTTCATCAAGTAATTTTTCTGCATTTTCTAATAATTTTCCAGCTAATATGACTGCTGTTGTAGTTCCGTCGCCGATTTCATCTTCCTGTGTTCTTGCTATCTCAACCATCATCTTTGCAGCAGGATGTTCTATTTCCATCTGTTCTAATATTGTAACCCCATCATTTGTAACAGTAATATCCCCAATACTATCAACAAGCATCTTATCCATTCCTTTTGGACCAAGGGTTGTTTTTACTGTTTCTGCTACTAGTCTTGCGGCTAGAATATTGTTCCTTTGAGCATCTCGCCCAATTACTCTTTGAATATTCTCGGGAAGAATATAGATTGGTTGTTTATTTTCTGTCATTTTTAATACCCCATAGTTTTTACATTTATTAATGATTTTTAAAAGTTTCGATATAATATGGATAGAAAGATCTTATAAAAATATTTATGTGATGAATTATGATAAAACTACAATAGATTGTGCTGTCATTTTCGTTTAGTTAATCTAATTGCAAAATACTTAAATATATCATAGCCTTCAGATTTTCATGAAAACTGGAATCAAGGTCGGGAGCGTTATGACCAGAAATTTTGTTTCAGTTATTCCAGAGACTTCTTTAATCGACAGCATAAAAAAAATGGCTAAGGAAAAAATAGGTTCCTTGCTTATAGAAGAAAAACAAAATCTGAAGGGAATTGTTACAAACACAGATGTCATAAAAGCAATTTCTATAGGAATAAGGCTTGACAGTTCCATACACAAGATAATGACGAAAAAGATTGTTTTTATAGATCCTAAGAAAGACATCTATGAGGCTATATTAGTTATGAGGAAAAACAAAGTAAGATGGCTTCCTGTTGTTTCAAACAAGAAAGTTATCGGAATGTTAACATTGAAGGATATATTGAAAATAGAGCCGGAACTTTTTGACATTGTTGTGCAAAATGTACAGATAGCTGAAGAGGAAGAGAAGAAAAAAAGAATAAAATTTGCTGATGAATATAAATGGATCAGGGAAGGACCATGTGATGAATGCGGAGCCTATGATTTATTATATGATGTCCAAGGAAGTTTTTTATGTGCAGATTGCAGAAAAGCTCTCAGAAAATAGCTCCTAATTAAGATAAGCCTGTGAAATTCAGGCATTCAAATAGCTATAAAGCCCCTCTATATGTGAGATTTTTTGTTTTAATATTTGCAATCTTAATGAATCATCTATTTTTTCTTTATGTAATAAATTTTCTTTTATCTTTGCATAAAGCATTTTTCCTTTTTTATCAAAATCTGTAAGAATGCTTACCCTAGAAAATTTTCTAAATTTTCTGGGCCCAGAAAAATCTTGTTTTTCTTGGGTTTTGCATTTTCTTTTATCGCTTAGAGATTCAATTTCTTCTATATTGGTTATAAATGGTTTTCCATTATTAAGGACAAAAATATTCTTTTTAGAAAAACCTATTTTTATCAAGGAATCAAAATCTTTTTTCCCCTCTACAATTATTAGATTATTTTTAGAAATTTCTTTTTCAATGAAATCTAGAAATTCTTCTTTACTATGCATAATTTAAACTAATTAAAAACCTTTAAATATGTTCTTTAATCTTTTAATATATGGGCCTGTAACTCAGTTTGGATAGAGTGCTAGCCTTCTAAATACTCTTTACGCTCGGAAACAAGATTTCCGGCGCCAAGAAAATCTTCCAGATTTTCTCGGGAAAAGAGTATACAGAAAATAGAAGATGAAGATAGCTAGAAGTCGCAGGTTCAAATCCTGCCAGGCCCGTATTAAATATTTTTAGCAGGATTTGTTCAAATCTCCTCGAAAATTATTAGATTTTCGGGACGCCAAAAATCTTTTAGATTTTTAAGCGCTGCCAGGCCCGTATTAAATATTTTTAGCAGGATTTGTTCGGAAAGAAGTTAAGAATTATTAAATTGTGCAAACTTTAAGCAATCTCTCATTGTAAACTATTACTCTGTTTTTTCCGTGGGTTTTCGCATATTTCAATGCAAGATTTGCTTTCTTGAATAAATCTTCGCTTGTTTCTGTTGTTCCATTTTTTTCAGGCATTTCCGGAATTTGAATTGCCCTTAAATAAGAAAAAACATCAGATCTTTGAATAACTTGTTTAGGAATTTTAACAACCTTTTCATAAGCTTTTCTTTTTTTTAATTTTTTTTCAATAGATGAAACGCCAATACTTATAGTAACTTTATATTTCAATAAAAGTTTATCTTTTTGAACTTGACTTCTTAATCTTTCTGCAACTTCTTTTGCTTTTTTTTGAGTTGTCTCTGGCAATAAAAGAACAAACTCTTCTCCTCCGAATCTTGCGGCAAAATCTGTTTTTCTCAAATTATCTTTTATAATATCTGAAATTTCTATTAACATTTTGTCTGCTCGCAAATACCCGTATTTTTCGTTTATTTTTTTGAAATCATCTATATCTATTAATATTAATGAAATCGGAGAACCATAACGTAGGGCTATGGAAATTTCATGGTTAAGCTCGTTTGCAAAAAAAGTGCTATTATACAATCCGGTTTTTGGGTCTGTCGTCGCTAATTTGTAAAGTTTTGAAACTTTTTCCATAGCAAGAATATCTGTTGCTTTCTGATAATTATCATAGATTTTTCTTACCTCTTTCTTTTTCATTAATTAGAAAAAACAAAAGCGTTTAAATATTTAATCAATTCTATTTAATTATGATAGATAGCCATTGTCATTTTGAACAGAAAGATTATGATTCAGATAGAGAAGAAGTCATAAAGAAATGCCAGAAAGAATTAAAGGCAGTTATCAGTTGCTGTGCCCATAGCAAGCATATTCAATTGACTCTTGAACTTGCAAAAAAATATCCGGATTTTATTTTTACCTGTTTTTCATTGCATCCAGAGTATATTAAAGAAATAACACGCGAGCAAATAAATGAATTAAAAGAAATTTTAAGAAAAGAAATCAAAGAAAAAAATAATAAAAACATTGTAGCTATTGGGGAAACAGGATTGGATTTTCATTGGATTAAAGAACCAGAATGGCGTGAGAAACAAGCAGAATTATTTGAAGAATTTATTGAATTAAGCAA
>DAKN01000103.1:8713-15868 GCA_002499185.1 Candidatus Pacearchaeota archaeon UBA284
ATTGGTATATTACCCTTGGTCCTGGAATAAAAAAATCGAAAAGCTACAGAAAAATTGCAAAAAAAATGCCATTAAGCAGAATTATGCTAGAAACTGATGCTCCTTGGTGGGGCTTTGGACAAAGAAATGATCCAACGAGTGTAAAATTAGTTTGCGAAGTTATTGCAGAAGAGAAAAATCTTCCAATAGAACAAGTCGAAAGACAAACAGATTTAAATGCAAAAGAATTTTTTAATTTAAATATTAAAATATAAAAAAAGTAAATTAAAAAATAAAAGAGGTAAATAAAAAATGATTAATATCTTGGTTTATTCATTTATAGGAATATTAATTCTTATGGCACTTCCAGCAGGATATTATATTGCATATAGCACAAGTGAAGAACTAAAATCAATAAGGAAGTATCTTAATTTTACAAAAATTATTTCATTAGGATTAACACTCTTTTCAATACCTTTTATTTTTGCATTTGGAAAAGAATTTATAATTATCCAATTGTCTTTTCTTTTTATATTTTTATTTGTTCTTGGAACAGAGTTTTATTCTCGGCATAAGGGTTATTGGCATAAAAGATAAATTTAATCGCACGTAACTGCACTCTTTAAATCTCAAAAAATATTTAAATCCCAAGAGCTCTAAAAAACTATGTTATATCTGATCGGCCTAGGATTAGACAAGAAAGATATAAGCTTTAGTTCTATTGAGAAAATAAAAAAATGTAAAAAAATATATCTTGAAAGTTATACTATAAGTTTTCCATATCCTGTAAAAGATTTAGAGAAATTTCTTTCAACAGCTGCAAAAAAGAAGATAAAACTGATTATTTCTGACAGAGAATTGATGGAAAATAACATTAAAAAAATAATCCGAGAAGCAAAATACGAAGACATTGCAATTCTAATTTATGGCGATCCTTTAGCTGCAACAACGCATGCATCAATAATCGAAGAAGCAAAACAAGATAAAATAAAATATGAATTATTGCACGCTCCTTCAATATTTACTGGAATTGCAAATACCGGTTTGCAATTATACAAATTCGGAAAAACGACAAGCATTCCAAAATGGCAGGACAATTTTAAACCAATGAGTTTCTTTAATATTATATTAGAAAACCAGGCAATAAAAGCACATACTTTAATATTAAGTGATATCGGTTTGAAATTAGAAGATGCATTAAGGGAATTAGCACAAGCAGCAATAGCGAATGATAAAGATATTTTGGGAGAGACCATTTTCATATGCTCAAAACTTGGAACGCGAAATGAAAAGATAACAAGAACCAAGATTTCTCAATTAATAAAAGATAAAAAACTTCAGGCACAAATCAAAGAGCCCTTCTGTTTTGTTTATCCAGGAGAAATGCATTTCTTTGAACTAAAAGAGTAAATAACCAAAGATTTAAATATAACCATTATTATGGTTATTATAACCTAAATGGAGGTTATTTTATGAATTTAATAACTTTTTTGAAAAGTAATAAAAATACGAGAAAAATATTTGGAAAAAGAGAAATAGAAATAATCGAAAAACAACTTAATGGAATTAAGCTAACGCAATCTGAAAAAAATCGCCTTTCCAGAGACATTAGAGAGAAATTTGAATTTATAAAAGAAGCTTCGAAATTTAAAGAGGAATTTGATCTTAAAAAAAGCCAAACAATTAAACAAATAATTAACGAAACTAAGGAGATAATTCTAGAAAATATAAATAAGAATAAAATAAAAACTATTTGGTTATACGGATCTTTTGTAGAAAATGAATTAAATTTTAAATCAGATATTGATATAGCAATTGAATTTTTTAATATTGATAAAAAAGAAGCAACGATTCTAAGGAAAAAATTAATGGGAAAGGCAAATTCTAAGATAGATATTCAAATTTACAATACCCTTCTAAATAAAATTAAAGAGGAAATTAAAACTAAAGGGAGAATTATATGGAAAGAATAAAGGATAAAATTAAAGAAATTGAATCTTATCTTCTCGAATTAGAAGAAATAATGCCAAAAAATTTTGAAGATTATAAACACATCAAAACAAAAGCCGCATGTGAGAGATATTTTGAAAAAATTATAGAGGGGATTACTGATTTAACTTTTTTAATAATAAAAGATGGGCGATTAGAAATTCCTAGCGATGATAAGGGGGCATTTGATATATTGTCCAAAGAAAAAATAATTTCAGAAAAATTGGCGAATAAATTAAAAGAAGCCAAGGGAATGAGAAATATTTTAGCACATAAATATGGTGAAACAGATGATGAAATCGTATTTCATTCAATTACTGAAGAAATACAAAAAGATGCAAATGAATTTATTAAAGAGATTAAGAAAATGATGTCAACAAATAAAGTTTAAAAACCCGATTTCACTAAATTTATAGATAGTAAATAAGGAAAGGTGACTTATAACGGAAAACCTTTTGGTTGTCATATAAAAAGAGGAAAAACATGAAAGGAAAAATACTTTTGATTTTTGGAATATTTTTGATGCTGATAATTTTTGTTTCAAGCGGGGTTATCTCACAAAACTACCAGGTTTGTTCTAGTTTATGTTATAATAGTCCCGGTTGTGTTAGCCCTATCATTTTTTGTGATGGATCTTCTACAAAATATTGTTATTGTAATTGGATAAGTGATTGGGAATGTGGTTATGATAGGGTTTCAAATCCAATCTCTTGCGTAAATGATCCAGATTGTTGCCGTAATAATAATCAATACTGTAAAAATGGACAATGTGTTAATTGCTTAAATAACGGTCATTGTGTAGGAGCACAAGTATGTTATAATAATAATTGTTGCACTCCAGAAACAGAATCTGCTTTTTGCACCCGTAATAATAAAAACTGTGGTTCTTTTACGGGAACAGATAATTGTGGGATTCAAAGAACCGTAAACTGTGGAACATGTCCTTCAGGACAAACCTGCCAAAATGGACAATGTATAGTTACCTGTACACCTGCAACTTGTTCTTCTTTAGGAAAAAATTGTGGAACATGGCCAAATAATTGTGGGGGAACACTAAATTGTGGAACATGTCCTTCAGGACAAACCTGCCAAAATGGACAATGTCGGTTAGTAACCGCAGGATTATGTTCTCAGTATTCGAATTTATGGAAAAAATTTGAAAGAAACGAAACAGGAGGACACGATGCTTGTCTAAGCCCATATAATAATTGTATATTAAATAAAATAGGAAGTAATAAATTATTTGATCATTATTGTTATTATGGAAATACTATTCCAATATATAGAACAATGAATATTAACATGAAAATTAATTTAGGGGGAAATTTAAGAGAAAAGCTTGCAACAGATTAAAATGAAAAATAAAAAATTGATTTTTGGAGCATCGGCTTTATTTATTATATTGATTATAATACCTTTATTAAACATTCCAACAGCATCTGCCGGAATATCTTGTAATGGCATTTGCACTTACAACATGAATAGTTGTAATACTGGATTAAGTTGTATAAAACAAAATCCAGATTGTATTGGTTTTTGTACTTATGTTTGCAGAAATGCTTCTTGCCCAACAGATTTAGATTGCATCTGTCCAACATGCAATCAAACTTGTTCTTCAAATGTAGATTGTGGTAATAATGAGGTTTGTTTTGATTATTCTTTTCAAACAACTAGTTGTGGTTCGGGGTGTGGTGGCTGGTTTGGAAGTTCTTGTCCTTCAGGTATGACTTGTGTTGGAGCAAGTACTCTTACAAATTCTGGAAAATGTAGAAACACAAATTGTCAAAGTGAAACAGATTGTATTTGTTCTGTATGCAGAAATTCTTTATGTCCTAATGATGAAGATTGCATTTGTTCTTTTGGTTGTAATGCTTCATGTTATTCAGATTCTCAATGTATTTCTGGATTCAAATGTTATGGTGCTGTTCCAAATTCTGGAATAGCTGGAAATTGTAGAAATCCCGATTGTTCAATATATGATAATTGTGATTGTTTTAGATGTCAAAATGATTCAAATTGTAATGATAACAATGCAAACACAAGGGATTTATGTCAAAGCTGTTTTTCGTGTTCTTTTTGGGGTTCTGTTTCTGGAACATATTGTTATTTTCCAAGCATTGAATCAGATCCAGGTTGTTATCCTAACTTTTATACACCTACTGCAATAAATTCAACATGTTATCATTTTCCACGGACTGCTGAAAGAAATAATTGTTTTGATGGAAAAGACAACGATGGAGATGGAAAAATAGATTACAAGGATGAGGATTGTGTAAATATGCAGTTAAAAACAATGTATGTAAATAAAGTAGAAAACTCTCCACTTTATATTAATATAACTTATCAAAATTTAGGAAATTCAAGCATTATTATTACTAATAATTATGTTCAAAATTATCATGCTTATTTATTGATTCCATTAAATCAAATAAATTCACAAAATTGTCCTAATTATGGTTTTGGTGCATCCGGTTGGCCAATGTGTTCTTTTAACTATTCATTAAATAAATGTGTTTGTCCTTTGATTCCAATAAGTGGAACAGAATATCAAATTTATCATCCAAACTTTGAAATAAATAGAATTTTTAATATTAGTATAAAAAACCGAGTAACAAGTGAAATTTTATATTTGGAAGGAGATTATCAAATAAGGGCATTATATGGGGTGTGCACTTCTGCAACCAAGGTCCAATATAGCGGCATCGGTGATGTTTGGGATAATTGTATTTTAAAAGAATCTAGAGATATAGATTTTAGTTTGCAGAGAAATTGTTATTATATAAACGGACAAAATTATTGCTGTGGAGTAAATGATACTGTTTGCCCTGCTGACTTTGAAGATTTTGAAGGGAATCCGATTAATTGTGGTGAAATTGAAGATCCTAATTGTTATGTTGCTCCAATTCCATGCAGGATAACCTCTGCAAGCATAACACCAAATTGTGACACAGATGGTGTATGTAATGCATCTGTTGATAAGATTAACATGAGCATAACTGTTGAAGATATTACGCGTTGTTCAAATGTAATAAATGGCGGGAAAATGGAATTTACTGTTTCAAGCCAGACTGCTCCAGATGCAGCATTATCATCAAATAATGAAAGAATGCAACCAGATTTATCTTTTGATTCATTTCAAACAGGAACATGTTCTTTAGCATTTAACAATACTTCAATAATAACAAGAAGTGGAAATATATTTAATGCTACTTGGACTGTTCAAATTCCCGCTGGATGTTATGGAAAAACTGTTAGAGCAACAAATGCTAAATTGTATAATTCAAGCAATATTCTAATTGCTTCAACAAATTCGGTGTCTGGTTCATTTACTTTTGCACAACAAATTATTGCACCTTTTGTTTCATTATATATTGAACCGGGTGAAAATATTTCAATGAATCGCGGAACATTTGTAACATATAAAATTTCTGGAATAAAAATAGATGGAACAATGCAAGAAATTACAAGTTTGGCAAATTATAATTTTCTTGCTGGCGGAGGAAATTTCACACAATCTCCAAAAAATAATATAACTGCAAAAACAAATGCAGAACTTAGAAGATATGAATTAAATATCAGTTATTTGAATTTATATAAAATAGTAAATATTACTATTCTTAATCAAGATGCTAATGTTTTATCTTCTATAATCTTAGAGCCAACATTTAAGAATTTATATCCTGGGCAAAACCAATTATATTCTGTTAAAGCATATTATTCAAATGCTCCAAATAATGGTATTGATAAAACAACAAGTTCAAAATTCAATTCAAGTGATGAAAATATTGCTTACAAATCTATACTAGAAAATAATTTCACTGCAAAAAACATAGGAACAGCAATAATAAGAGCAAATTATACTGAAGGAACCGGAAGTTCGGCAATAACAAGATATACCCAAGCTTATTTTAATGTACAAATGCCACAAGAAACACAACTTCAATTTATTAGAAGTTATTTAAATGGTCCAGATTATCTAATAAAAAATACACAAGACTTTTATTATCATTGGGCTGTTTTTAATTATACTAGCATTCCAGGAGGATATTTATTCGAAGTAGATAAAACTGCAGATATAACAACAACCTTTCTTTCAAATGAAACATCTAAGGCAACATTTGTAACCCCAAAAAATAAAATTAATGCAATAAATATCGGAATTGTAAACATAAGCTCAAACTATACTTTTAATTCTGTTAAAAGAGGAGCAAGTAAAAATCTTAGAATAATTGATTCAAATATTGCTATTCCAAGAAATATAATTTTAACCCCTAAAACATCGAGAATTGCTCAGCAAGGAACACAAGTATATTCTGTTATTTTAAATTATACCAATAATACAAGAGTTAATCTAAATTCAGGACAATGCACACTATCTCAGATAGGAAATATTGTAGATATTTCGGGATTTACAATTACGGGACGAATGGCTGGGGTAACTACGATAACAACTACATGCACAATTACTCAGCAAGGACAATCATTTACACTAATAGATACTGCAACAATTGAAGTAGTTTCTGGAATAATCAGCTGTACTTGCCCCAATGGTGTACAATGCGGAACTTGTGGAACAAATCCTGTTGGATTTTGTACAAATGCTGGTACGTGGCAAGCATGTGCACAGAATCAATATTGCGACTCATTACAAAATGGATGTGCTGATTTTCCTCCCCAATCAACTTGTTTAAACTATCAAAATGCTATTATTTGTTCAAATAGTTACTGTTTTTGGAATGGTACTGGAAGCACTATCGGAACATTTTGTAATCAATGTAATTTTCCAACAAAACCTTCACAATGTTCAGATTATAAAAATGGAACAGCATGTTCAACTGATGCATGTCGTGTTGGAATAGCATTAGGAACAATCGCAGGAGCCGATTGTTCAAATGGACAATGTGTTTGTATCTGGCAAAATGGTAATTGTAATTTGCAATTACCAACAGGTCCCGGGCAAACATGCACATATACATCAACAAATATTGGAGAATGTGGAATCGCGTGTCCTCCTGGACAAAGAAAAATAGAATATATTTCATCACAACCTGAATGCAATAGGGCAGAATGTGTTGCTTGTGCTGGCGGAGGAACAAAACCTCTTCCAGGTTTTGACTTTAAAAATTTAATATTTGTATTATTGCTGATAGCAGGTTATTATGCTTATACTATTAAGAAGAAATAAAT
>DAKN01000028.1 GCA_002499185.1 Candidatus Pacearchaeota archaeon UBA284
TTAGCACACTGTCCAGTTTTTGGGGGCCACCGCCGGTCCCAAAATTTAGAGCGGCCCATTATGCTTGACAGCAATGTCTCGCTTTGCTATGCAACAGGTAATCATATAGTAAACCTAAGAGAACGGAGGACCCAATGTCCGACGAACATCAAGACCCTGCTGTCCAAGACGGATGGTGGGGTTTTGCTTGATGTTCTATTATTTAGATTTTATTTTATGGGAGCATTGAATGATCTAAAAATGGATAAATTTTCTGAGTTAGGAGAAAAATGAAAACAGTAATTATTGCCCTTGCTATATTTTTGTCTGTCCCCGAATTTCTTTCCGCTTGGGAAGGGTATGATTATGAGACGGGTACATATATTGAAATAGAAAAAGACAATTTAGTGCGTAGAGGAGAAGAAATAGAATACTATGATTGGGATGAGGCAGAATATCGTACAGGCGAAGTTCAGAATATAGAAAGAATTGGAAGCAGTGTAGAAGTTGAAGTATACGATTATGATTCAGGAGAATACAGAACTTTTGAAATGGATGATTAAAGGTACGATTATTTTTAAATCAGCATATTCCGATGAAAGTTATCGTTAAAGCCTTTGTACGTGTTCACAGGGTCAGCGAATCGGGGGAAAATTTTCAGAGACAAGCCAGATCTGGTTCGATACCGGTGAAGAAATTGTGGATCAGATTTGCGAGCGGGGGGGGGGTAATTGATGGTCAAACAGTCGAAGTGAGAAGTAGACCCCGGTCAGCAATTGGAAATGATGAGCATAAAACGGCTATTTCCAAGCTTTCCAGTGTAAAGGAAGAAATAATAGAACCTCGGTCCTTCGATGCTGCGGTTGTATGTTAAGTAAATATAAAAATATCGAAGTGTGGGCATCGCTTAATTTTCATAATTATAATACTCTAATAAAAGGAGAGTAGAAATGCGAAGACTATTGATGATGTTGGTTCCCTCTTTTGTATTTTTCGCCGTTTTAAGTTTTGCATCTATTTCTATTTCAAATAGTAATGTCCAAGGTGAAAACGATTTTTCGAGTGGAGTTGCCAAAGAAAGTTTCTTGAAAAATGGAGATATTAATGCTAACGCACCAATTTATTTACAAGCAAAGGATATACTTAATAACCAGAGTAGTGATGATCGTATAGCATACAGGTCTTCAGGCTGTTCATCTGGTTGTTCAAGTGGATGTTCGACGGGATGCTCGACGGGATGCTCGACGGGATGCTCGACGGGATGCTCTTCTGGATGCTCAAGTGGATGCAAAAGCTGGTAAAATAATTTTTGATAATTTTAAAAAGCAGCCCCTTATTTTTGTGGAGCTGCTTTTTTTATCCTTGATAGTAATATCCATATATTTTATTCCTGCCGTGCCATTTCTAAGGCCAGTTCTATTAACTATAATCATTATAACTTTAATTAGTTCTTCGCTTAGATTAAAAAAGGACAAAAAAATTGTTTTACTTGGGGCGCTTCTTCTTTCCCTTCTTTTAATTGAAAAACACGGTTTGATAATAGTTTTTTGGAGTACGATATATTACAGATATTTTATATTAAACCCATCTAAAAGAGTAAGCTTTCTTTACCATTTAAGCGTAATAACGCCTATTTTAATATTAATTTTAGAATCTATCCATGTAAGTATTAAACCGATCAATTCTTTATTTATTTGGTACTGGGGTATAGGTTATCCAATATTTTCTGGGATTCTATATTTTGCATTAAAAGAAAAAACAATTCCGATTTTATCAATTTTATGTATTATTGTATCATTAATTTCATTAAACAAACTAAATTCAAACATCACAGTTGGCCTTCAAAAAGATCTAATTGATAATTTAAGTTGCTCGGATAAATATTTTGAAATAACTGGGTTTAATACTGAAACACTGAATACAACCAATTCAGCTAAAATACTTGATTGTAATTATATACTCGCCTTTCCATTTCTTAATTCAAATTTTGATGAAAAATGGGCAAAAAATATAAAAGGACCACAAAAAATAATTTTATTTGGAGAGCATGACAATTTAAATAATTTTATCACTAAAAATCCAGCCTTTAAAAACGACTCATATATTAGAAAAAAGCCATGGGAAGTCTATGATCCTATTTTCCAAAAAAGACTTGCATTTGCCAGACTTTTCGATCCTCTCTATTGTAGTAATATCGGTTGTACTATTAAAAATGACTTCCACAATTTTCCCATCATTTGGGATTATACCAAGTCAGGGCAACCGATTATATTAGCTTCAGGTAAGGGTGAATTAAATAAAAAGGAAATTATTTTTTTTGGTGATAGTGACCCTGTCGTTCCTTTTTTGCTATCGTATAATTGTAATTTAATAAAAGCACTTCTCTCTGATACGAATTTGTACTTTGATTCAATTTGGGTAATTGGATTATTATTATTCATTTCATTGTTCTATATAGATAGATATAAATATAAAATACTCCTTTTAATTTCAATTTTCGCCGTAGTTTTATGGGTGCAATATTTGGCAGGTAAAGGAATTGGGAAAAGTGATGTAAATGTATTTATCGATTCTAATATTTATAATCCTCATTACGAATTTAACGTTAGTTCAATTCCCCTAAAAATTTCGAAAAATAATTTTTCGATTTGCCTAAATGAAAAATGTAAAACCAAAAATGAAATTCATGTGATAAGCAAAAAGATTAAATTTGAAAGGAAAAAATTAAAGAGAATTGTTTATCTTATGCCAGGCACGAAGATAATCTTTGAAGATAAGGAAATAAAGGCTGGAAAAATACCACAAGGCAGAACGGTTTTTAAAATAAAAGAGAGGCGGTTTAATATTGAAAATGCATATTTTCTATTTATTAATAATAAGCCAGAATTTTCACCAATTATAAAATTTGATAATATGATTTTTTTAGCAACCGGAAGTCCTGAAAAAAATATCGAAAATCTCTTAATATTACTTGATTGATGATTTTTAAAAATGGAATGTAATAAAGAAATAAATTCAAATAAAGTCAAAAACTATAATTATGGGAATGATTTTTATAGCATCCTTATCTGCATAATTATTTCTTCTTTCATTACATTTTCGATTTTTAATCTCAGAAGTATTCCAATAATATTAATTTTACAACTTTTAACTGGTTTTTTTCTTTTTTGTATTGTTATAAGGCTTTTACGTTTGGCTATTTTTATATTTTTTAGTATTTTTCTTATTCTTTCCTTTTCTCCGATTCTTTCGTCGATATTTATTTATTATTCGATCATTGATTTTAGTTATTTTTTTATAGCTTTTGTTCTTTCCGTTTCGTTCGCTAAATTTTGTTATAAAGCAAATTACGATTTTAAAATTTTAATATCGATATTGGCTTCATGTACAATTCTATTTTTATTAACAAGCGACTTTTATCAATATTCAGAATTAACTTATTACCTTTCTGTTTTTTCTGTTTCTATAATTACTTTGTTGTTGTCACCTAAAAGAAAATTTGTTTTTGAGCGTTTTAATTTTTTATTGGCTCTATTTGGAATTACTTCCGCGATTTTATTTTCTATCATAATAACTTCGAATAATGATGTAAAGAAAATTGGACTTTTAGAAAGTGAATGGTGTAATACAAAAACAGAATATGATTATGATTATTCTATGAAGGCAACTTACTCTTATTCTATAATGAAAGAACTTCTTAAGAGAAAATATGATTTTCTTTGGATTGAAGACTACAAAGGCATAGAAAAAAAATTGAATAATTTGGATGTGTTGTTAATGCTCACGCCTGTAAAACCTTTTTCAGTTAAAAACATTAATGCGATAGAAGCGTTTGTTAGTAATGGTGGGAACCTTAGCGTCATTGCTGACCACACTGATCTTTACGGGCACGCAGAAGTTTTAAACAAACTATTATCTATGTTTGGTGTTTTAATTAACAAAGATTCAATATTTGATTCTAAGGACTTTTTTTTAGAAGTGCCATTTCAAAATTTAAATTGGTCCTTAGTTCGTATGAAAACGCCTTGCTCAATTTCAATATTTAGACCAAGTTATATATGGGCGTACGCAACAAATTCTATTTCCGAGCAGGTTGATTATTCAAGACCGAATTTTTTTGGCAACTTGGAATGGACATCAGATGATAAAAAGGGGAATTGGCCTATTGCGTTAACAATAAAATACCACAAAGGGGTCATAAATATTTTTACTGATAGCACAATTTTTGCCAATTTTGCTATTTTTCAACCGAGCAACTTAAAAGTTTTAAATGCTTTAATAGAGGGAAATAAAATTAATTCAAATATATTTTATTACATATTTTTTCTTCTGATTGTTTTGTTTATTAATTTTTTCAGTCCAATGGAAATAAAGTCAGGAATTGATATTATTGGTTGTTTTTTATTTTTTATCGTAATTTTGATTCTGATGTCCGATACTTTTGGAAATAGTGAAATTGACAAATATTTTAATGGACCGAAAATTGATGTTTACGCAGATAAAGAAAAAATTTATGAAGGACAACCTAATCAACTCCCAGACAATTTTATGACAAGTACATTATATTCCAACATAGCAAGGTCTGGCATTTATCCACATTATATAGGCAAAACAATAATTTCACCTCCAAAAACTAAAACTCTGTTAATTTCGAATTATGATGACTTGATAAAAATCAAGCCTTCAATATTTAATGATAGATTATACGTCATTATTACCGACTTGATTCCTGATGAAAATATTTTCTTTTTTAGAAAAAAACAAGTTCCATATGAATATAATAGACATTTGAACGAGCTACTTAATGTCAAAAATAATGATAGAATTTTTTATGAAATAGAGATGAAACATAGCATTGAACATAATAATTTTAATGTACTGGCATCCTATGGTGTTTATAATGACCGGTTTTTAGGCAATTGGTGGATAAATTATGACATTAGTCCATTTAAAAAAATTATGTTAGAAAGATTTTACAAATGGCTTAAAGTGGGAAAAGCAATTGAAGTGTATAATTATCCAAGCATCGGTATTTCTGAAAATAATAGGAAAAAAAGATGGAAAGTTAAAAATACCGAAGGAAACGAAAAGACAATAGAATTTAATTTAAATATTAAAGATAATGGTTTTGTTTATTGCGGATCAGGGTATTGGGCAATTATAGATAAAGATAATATTGAAAACAAAATTTATCTTTTGGGTGCGCCGGAATTATCAGATAACCTAAATAATACTGGATTTACCGAATGGGCCGCTACCGAAGAGGTGTCTAATATTAATTAAAAAATTTCTTCTGGTTCGGTTCCTCTGGAAAGATTGCGGGTCAGACCTTCGCGCAGCTGGAAAGTACCCTTGCCGCACAACTGTTCAAAGGGGGCTGACATTGGATTATTCCTGTGCTACGTTACCTCATGG
>DAKN01000110.1 GCA_002499185.1 Candidatus Pacearchaeota archaeon UBA284
GAAAGACAATATGAACCTGTTCAAAGCGAAATAGATGATACAATGACTGATTTAATATTCGGTTTTTTAGGAGCTTGTATCTTTGGAATATACTCTGTCTTTAAGAAGAACAAAAAGTAATTTTTTGTTTATACATTTAATCATAACAAAATTATTAAAGTTTAAGATGTTCTTGTTTCTATGGTAAATGAAGAAGCGATTTCTGAATTAGTTAAATTAGCAAGATATAGGTTGCAACATTCTTTAGGACAAAATGTCCGTGATTTGAGAGCTGAAAAAGACAGAATAGAAAGGCTTTATCCAGAATTAAGGGAAAAAAGGGGAGTTTTTGTAACATTAACAAAACAAGGAGAATTGCGCGGTTGTATAGGTTATCCTTATCCAATAATGCCCTTGAGCGATGCATTGGTTAAAGCAGCAGAATCTGCAGCATTTTCAGATCCGAGATTTGAAAAAATAACTATGGAAGAATTAAATGACATCAAAATAGAAGTTTCTGTTTTAACGCTCCCAATAGAAATACCTTCTGGAGAATCTTCTGTAAAACAAATAAAAATTGGAAAAGATGGTTTAATTATTGAAATGTCTGGCTATTCGGGATTATTATTACCGCAAGTTGCAACAGATTATCATTTTGATGCTCTTGATTTTTTACAAGAAACCTGTGTAAAAGCGGGATTGCCTAGAACTGCATGGATGAATAAAAACTGCAAAATTTATAAATTTCAAGCAGAAATTTTTAAAGAGATTTCTAAGGGAAAAGTAATAAGAAAATAAAAAAAGAAATAAGATGAAATTCAAAAGAATTTCATACTAATAAAAAATTTATTTTATTTTATAAACCACTGTTACTGTTGCAGAAATATCTAAACTTTTTGGAATTATGTTTGTTGCAACTTCTTTTACATCTGCTCCTGCAGATGAACTGGTTTCATAAAGTCTGTATGGCCAATAGTTCCAGTCAGAAGTTTCTACAGAAACAACATCTCCTAAACTTTTACCCAAACCCAAGACTATAGATTCTGCTTTTTTCTTTGCATCTTGAGAAGCATTTGCCAATACCAATGCTTTGTATTCATTTGTCTTTTCATTTGAAAGTTCAAAATTGATATAACTTACTAAAGCACCATTGTCTACTGCAGCATCTACTATCTTTCCAGCATTGTCGAATTTTTTCGTTGTTACTTTCATGTAATTTGAAACAGTGTAATATTTGAATTTCTGTTCTCCATTTATCCAATCATATTCTGGATAGATGTTAAAATTCTCTGTTTCAATTTCATTTCTTTCAATGCCTATTTTTATTAATTCAGTTAAAACACTATCTGAAATTTCAGCATTTTTATCTTTTGCAACATCTGCAGAAATATTTCTTGTTTGAACAAAGATATAAACAACAACCTGGTCTGGCATAACTTTCATCTCAGAATTTCCAGTAACAGATACCGTTCTCTCATTATTGCCTTGATTAGATGATACGCCCAAGTATATTATTCCAATTATCCCTACTACAATCAAAGCAGTAATTACAACAGCTGTTAAATTTATCTGGTTTTTCATTTTACCTCCATTTAAAATTTAATTATAGTTTTCTCCAATTTAATATTAAAAAGATAATCCCTATGCCCAATGCCCCAATTAAAAACCAAAACCAGGGTTGAGAGGAAAATAGACTAAACACATTTGCTGTTTCCGGAGTAGCTGTTAATAATGCCTCTTCCCCAGAAAATGTAGATATTGAATCTTCACCAAGTTCTACTGATTTGTAAATAATGTCTTCTTTACTTTTGCTTAAAAGTCCAATAATTAACGCACTTAATCCAGATAATCCTATTAATGCAAGAATGTTTTTTATTTTATTTTGGTTTTTTGGAGAAATAACTATGGATTTGTTTGAAATTCTATAAATGGCTATTCTTTTTCCTTTTGTACTCCAGAAATAATTTTTTGATTTTTCTATTAAGCCAGATTCAGTTAATTTATTTACATTATATTCAACAGTATTCAATGGAATTTTCAAAATCTTGGAGATTTCTGTTTTGCTTGCTTCTTTTTCAGCGAGAAAATCCAAAATTCTTTTGCAAGTATTATTTCCCAAAACTTCTGAAAGTTTTTTTATTTTTGGATCTTCAAACGAAATCATTAAATATTTTTTATTCATAAAAAAATAATGTTTTGAAAGTTTATAAATAAACCTATAACTTCAATCTTATTTGGGGTTATCATTTTAGTCTTTGTAAAAGATAGATGTAAAAACTTATATATCCAAAAGTTTCTTAAGATTTATGCCAACTAAGAAAAAAATTGAGAAAAAACAAAACAATTTTGAAGATAAAATATTAGCCTATAGTTTAGATAATGCTATCTTGCATGATGGAAAAGCCCAAGAAGGGGCAGTAATTGGTAAATTATTTCAAGAAGGACTTAAAAAAGAAGAACTTCCAAAAATTATTCCGATAATAAAGAAGATTATTTCTGAAGTGAATACATTATCTATAACAAAACAGAAAGAGAAATTAGAATCTCTTAGTAATTTAGTTGTTAAAAAAGAGCACGAAGAAAGAAAGGAATTACAAGAATTGCCAAATGCAATAAAAGGAAAAGTTGTTTTAAGATTAGCACCATTTCCATCAGGAGCACTACATATTGGAAATACCAAAACATACATGCTAAATGCACTTTATGCTGAAAAATACGATGGAAAAATCCTTTTTATTATGGACGATACTATTGGAAGCGAACAAAAACAACTAATTCCAGAAGCATTTAAATTAATTCCAGAAGCATTCAAATGGCTGAATGTAAAATTTGAAGAGCCGATAATTTACAAATCAGACCGGTTGGATATTTATTATAAACATGCAGAGGAACTGATTAAGAAAGGATATGCTTATGTTTGTTACTGCAATTCTGAAACTTTAAGAAATAATAGGGCAAAAGGAATTGAATGTGAGCACAGAAAACAAAAACCACAAGATACTTTGAAAGAATGGAAAAAAATGTTTTCTATGAAAGAAGGAGAGGCATGTTTAAGATTAAAAACAAGTATGCAAGATAAGAATCCTGCTTTTCGTGATAGGGTTTTATTTAGGATAAGTGAAAGAGAACATCCAAGAGTTGGAAAAAGATATAGTGTTTGGCCGATGTTGGAATTTTCTTGGGCAATTGACGACCATCTTCTTGGAATTACACATGTAATAAGGGGAAAAGATTTAATGATGGAATCGGAAATGGAAAGATTCATATGGAAAATATTTAATTGGAAGCCATGCGAATTGATTCATGCAGGTCTTGTTAGAATTGAAGGTATCGAAGGAATCAAAATATCAAAATCAAAAGCACAATCAGAAGTTAAATCAGGAAAGTTTATTGGTTGGGATGATCCAAGAACATGGAGCGTTCAATCATTAAAAAGAAGGGGAATTACAGCAGAGGCAATCCGGGAATTCATAAAAGGAATTGGATTAAATCAAAATGATATCATTGTTCCAGTAGATAATTTATATTCTATAAATAAAAAGATAATTGATTCAATAGCAAAAAGATTTTTCTTTGTTCATAATCCTGTAAAGATAAAAATAAATAAATCTCCAAAAGAAATTGCTCATCTTAATATTATTCCAAATAAGGAAGATAAAAAAAGAAAGATTCCAAGCAATCAAGAAATTTATGTTTCAAAACACGATTATCATGAAATGAAAACAGGAGAAATGTTTAGGCTGATGGGATTATATAATTTTATAAAAGAAAATAAGGGATTTGAATTTCACAGCAAAGGCATTAATACAAATTTTAAAGCAAAGTATCTTCATTGGCTTCCAGGAGATAAAGAAAATGAAAAAAATCTTGTAAAAGTTGAAATATTAATGCCAGATGGAGAACCAATTTTTGGATTAGGCGAAGAAGGAATAAAAAATTTAAAAATTGATGATATTGTTCAATTTGAAAGAATGTTTTATGCAAGGCTTGATAAAATAGATAAAAAAACAAATACTTATTATTTCTGGTTTATGCACAAATAAATAAAATTTTCTGCAAAGATATATAAAGAATTATAATTCTAAGGAAAATATGTCTTATACTCTGATTATAACTGAAAAACCACAGGCGGCTATGAAAATAGCTTACTGTTTGGCTGATACAAGTCCAATAAAAAAGAACTTTTTTGGCGTTCCCTATTATGAAATAGAACATAAAGGAAACAAATATGTTGTTGGAAGTGCTGTTGGACATTTATTTGGTTTGGCTGAAAAAGAAAAAACAAATGAATTCCCTGTTTTTGATTTAATTTGGAAACCAAAAGGCGGATTTTCACTAAAATACTTGAATGCGCTTAGAAATTTAGCAAAAGAAGCAGATAACTTTATTGTTGCATGCGATTATGATGTTGAAGGTGAGGTAATTGGATTTAATGTTTTAAGATTTATATGCAATAGACAAGATGCACACAGAATGAAATTCTCAACCTTAACTAAGCCAGAACTTATGAAATCTTTTGATGAGATGTTAGAACATGTAGATTTTGGACAAGCATATGCTGGAGAAACAAGACATTATCTTGATTGGATGTATGGTATAAATTTATCAAGAGCATTGACAAACACAACAAAATCTGTTGGGGGGTTTGCAATTTTAAGCATCGGTAGAGTTCAAGGACCGGCATTGGCTTTTATTGTTTCGAAAGAAAGAGAAATAAACGCATTTAAACCACAAGCTTATTGGACTGTTTCAATTGATTGCCAAGATAAGAAAAATTATGAATTCAATGCAGAATATCCAAAACAAATCTTTGATTATGATGAGACTCATGATTTTAAAAAATTAGAGGGGAAAAAAGGAAATGCCTTAACAACAAAAGAGCAAAGAGAAATGTTTCCCTGGCCACCATTTGATTTAACAAATTTACAAACAGAATCTTATAGGTTATTTAAATTAACACCATCTCAAACATTGGCAATTGCACAAAAATTATATTTATCCGGGTTAATATCTTATCCAAGAACATCGAGCCAGAAATTACCACCAACAATTGGCTATAAAAAAATAATTGAAAAACTTTCTGATAAGTATCCTTTTGTAAAAAATATTACAAGGGAATATCCCATACAAGGGGGGAAAACAGATCCAGCACATCCAGCCATTTTTCCAACAGGTGAATCAAGCAAAAAATTAACACAGCAAGAGAAAAATATCTATGATTTGATTGTCAAGAGATTTGTTTCATGTTTTTGTGATTCTGCTACAATTGACGAAAAAGAAATAAAAATAGAATCAGAAGGAAAAGAATTTATTGCAAAAGGCAAAAAAATCTCAAAAAAAGGGTGGCTTGAAATTTATCCTACAGCAATCCAAGAAAAAGAACTAGAAGATGTTAATGGTGTAGTTGATATTTTGAAGGTTTATATTGAAGAAAAAGAAACTCAGCCACCGAGAAGATATAGTCCTGCTTCAATTATTACAGAACTAGAAAAAAGACATCTTGGCACAAAATCAACAAGGGCATCAATAATCGAAACACTTTACAAAAGAGGATACATCACAGGAACATCAATTCAAGCAACACAGCTCGGAATGAAAGTTGTTGAAACTCTTGAGAAAAATTCCCCATTAATATTAGACGAACAATTAACAAGAAATTTTGAAGAAAAAATGGAGAATCTTCAAGAAAAAAAGAATAAAGAAGAAATGCAACAAGAGGAAAAAAATATTCTTACCGAAGCAAAAAAGATAATAACAAATATAATAGATGGTTTTAAAACAAAAGAAGAAACAATCGGAAAATCACTAATAGATGCAAATAATGAAAGGAAAACTGAAGAAAAAGAAAAAAATACAATAACTGAATGTCCGGTCTGCAAAAAGGGGATGTTAATTGCAATAAGAAGCAGGAAAGGCAAACGATTTTTAGCATGTGATAAATATCCAGAATGTAAAACCACCTTTCCATTACCCCAGCAAGGTTTGTTGAAAACAGGAAATGAAAAATGTCCAAGATGTGGATTTCCACTTTTGACTTTAATTAAAAAAGGAAAACCACCCTGGAAATTTTGTTTTAATCCAGAATGTTACAGGAAAACAATGGCTGAAAATGCTGAAAAGAAACAACTAAAGGCTGAAGAAAAAGAAACAAAGAAAAAAGAAAAATTAATGGAAAAGAAAACAAAGGCCAAAGAAAAAGCCAGGGAAAAAAGATTAAAAGCAAAACAAAAAGCTACTGTTAAAGCTAAGACTAAGAAAACCAAAATTAAGAAAGAAAAATCTTCCTGATTAAATTAAATAAGTTTTAATTACCTGACAAATTCCGGGAAATTAACTTTATATGAATTAATTCTGTTATACTGTTTCATATATCTTTCAGATTCTTTTATCTTTGCCAAATCGCTGATTTCACCCTTTAATCTATTTAATGTGTTGACAAGTTTTTCCTTCATTTGTTCTTCTTTATCAACCTGGGTTAATGGCATATCTGTTGCTTTCTTTATATCAACTATTGTTTTTAAGATAAAACTAACAGAATCGTCATTTATGTTATATTCTTTGGTTATTTTTTTCTGGATTCCCTCTTGCAGAAAACCAAAAGAAATTTCAACCATTCTTTTTCCCATTATAAGTTTGCTAACCTTAAACTCGTTTATCTCCACTTTTACCATAGTTTGTCTATTTTTGGTTATTTTATAAATTTTATTGTATTTAAGAATAGTATGCTTTTTTTACCATAATTTTTAATAAGCCATTTTTATTTTTGCTATAATGAAAATTACTACAGGATCAAAAGATTTTGATGAATTTTTAGAGGGCGGATATGAGATAGATGTTATAACTACCCTTTATGGCCCAGGCGCCAGTGGAAAAACAAATTTGTGTTTAATTGCGGTAGCAGAACAAGCAGCCCGAGGAAAAAAAATTATTTATATGGATACCGAAGGGGGATTTTCCATAGAAAGATTAAATCAACTAACTGCGGGAAATATCAACCCCTTAATGAAAAATATTTTTTTACTGAAAGCAACAACTTTTTCTGAACAAAGACAAGCATTTTCAAAATTGATAGAAATAGTGAAGAAAACAAAAGATCTTGGATTGATAGTTATTGATAGTTTAGTTATGCTTTATAGGCTTGATTTAGGGGAAAGTGTAACTGAAGGAGATAATCTTAAAGCTAAAATGTTAAATAATTCTTTGTCAATACAAATGAGAATTCTTAATGAAATATGCCGGAAAAGAGAAATTCCAATAATTATAACAGATCAGGTTTATAGCGAATTTTTATCAAAAGAGGATTTTGAAGCAGGAAAAGAAAAAAAAGTTGCAATGGTTGGAGGAGACATTATCAAATATTGGAGTAAATGCATAATTGAATTGAAAAATCTTGGAGAAGGAAAAAGAATAGCAACAATAAAAAAACACAGAAGTTTGCCAGAAAAAAACCTCGCTTTTTATATAAATGATGAAGGATTAACTAAAGAAAAGAAATTTAAGATATTTTAAATATTGTCTTTTAATGTTAATCATTCCCTTTCTTACGATTATTTTCTTCTAAGAAGATAAATAATTATCAATAAAACCCCAATAAGATTAAATACATCTGCAAAATTAAAAGTGGGTAAATAATCGCATATGTTGATAAAATCTATAACCGAGTTATAAAAAATTCTATCATAAAGATTTCCCAAAGCACCAGATATAATAAATATAAAACCAAGATTAAGCAAGGGATTCTTTCTGTCTTTTTTATTTATTCTAAAAAAAATAAATATTATTGCTATTAAAAAAATGACATTTATTGCAAGTATTATTGGAAAAAACACACTATCCGACAATAGGCTAAAAGATATTCCTGTATTGAATGTTTTATATTTTGAGAATTCTTTTGTTGTCCTATCAAGAAAAAACAATAGTGCAATTATAATCCAAATTATTGTTTCTCTAAAATAAAAACCGGTTTTTTCTTTTTTTGCAGTCTTTTTCATTTTATTTGTATTGTTTTAAATTAGTAATTTTTATTCCCTTCAAACCTTTCCATTTTTCTTTCAAGAGAATATAACTTATCGTTAAGTTCATCAATTTTTCTTTGTAACCTAATAATTTCTGTTTGATTTGAATTTGGAATAATTTCATTGCTTATGGGTTCATCAGGGATAAATGGCACCAAAATTTCTTCTGAATTTGAATTATTGTTTGTTTCTTGTTTTGTTCCAATTTTTTGAGCCATGTCATAATAACTACTTGGACTTCCAATAACACTTCCTGAAGAATAATTTCTTTCATCTTCTGCTGTTGCAGCTGGCCCAAGAGCAAGGTTCTTAGACGCGTCTATTTGTATGTCCTTATCCTCTTTTTCTGGCGGTTTATTATCTTTAGGATCGGGACTTAAAACAAAATTTACATTTCTCTTTTTTCCAAATCCAAACATATGTTTCTTATTTCTTCCCCTTATTTAAATTTTATTAATATCCCGCGCCTGCTGGCGCTTGTGGGGCAACCGATAATATATATACAGAAATCTTTAAAATCTTAATATTCTATATCTTAAGATGACAGAAGAGAAAGAAGAGAGAGAAAAAGAGGAGCCTATAGACTATCATAATGCTAAAGAAATTTTAACGAAGATATTTCCTAAAAAAAATGGAAAAGAAGATCCAAGAACAAAATCTATTTGGACTCACAAGGTTGTTTATGATTCCCCTGCAGAACAATTAGAACACATCTATTTTTGGATTCTTGATTTTTTAACAGATTCTGGAAATGAGGTAAAAAAAATAGTGGATAATTTTACTTCTTCACCCGGTGGGGGATATTTTGCAGAAATTGGCGCACGTTCATCAAAAATGCAAGAGGAGGGAATGAAAATTCTTGGTGCGA
>DAKN01000106.1:0-4828 GCA_002499185.1 Candidatus Pacearchaeota archaeon UBA284
TTATTTTTTCTATCCATTTTGCAAGCCTCTTTTTGTAAGTTGCAATATCATAATGAGAAATTCCTTGCACTGAATAAGCATCCGTTCGCTCACCTACCTGGGCATCACTACGCATTGCATGAAATTCTAAATTCTCTTTTGTCTTTTCTGCTTTAGGAATTGGAAAAGACTTAAAAGACACTTTTGATATTTCAGCTAAAAAATTCTCCTCGAATATCTTCGTTTTATTCCTCTCTTGTTCCAATTGTCTTAATAATGTTTTATTTTGTATCGCCAAATATTTATTACTTACATTTTTTAATTCGGGGGATACCATTTCTTTTAATTCATCCCATGATTTATTCCCAAACCTTTTCGCTAATGTCTTTCTGCTTGGCTTGTTTTCAATATCCAATTTTTCATAGTCGTTTACTGATATTTCATAACCTACCGCATCTAAAATTGACTTAAAATCATGTTTTAATTTATCATCACTTCTCATTTTATCTCCTTAACTATAAGATTATTTGCGACTACTATCGTTTTCATCTTTCAACATAAATGCAATTGCCGCTTGATCATTTTTTGATAATTCTGTTTTTTTTAAATCGCTAACCGGTACTTTATTAATTATTACATCTACAATTTCTTCTAATAGCAAATTATAATCTGCCCAATAATATAATTCATTGGCCTTTGAAACAGTTATGTTTCCAGATTCATCTTTAAGCCCATACTTTCTTATTAAATTATTTCTATTCTCGTCAAGCCCTTTTAATGCCCTAACCATATTATCAACATTTCTTTTAATCCAATATGAAGTTTGAATCGGCAAATATACTGAAATCATTTTCTTAATAACAGGAATTGCAATCATAATCTGCTTCAAACTAATCCTTACTAATTCTCCATTCATTTTTTATTCTCCTTTATTATTTTCAATAGGTCTTTATAATTATATTTTATTTCTCCGTTATATTTTATTCTTACTCCGCTTGCCTTCTTTGAATTAATAACCACTACTGCATTTATTATTGCATATTCAAGATTTTTATGTGGAGAATGAAATCTCCATTTTACCCCTATAAATTTTTCCACTATATATTTGTCTTTATGTTTCATTAATCCTCTTTATCAGCCCTTTATTATTTTCTTTACTACTCATTATCTCTTTTATTCTATCAAAAGAGACAGGATAATAATTATTGCAGTCTACTCCTACATCGTATTGCTTTCCTATTGATTCAAGTTTACCATGACTATGCCCATATAATTGCCAAGAGTTCCAATGCGATTTTCCCCATGTTCTCATAGCATAATGACAAACCACTATATGTTGCCCTTCAATATTTTTCTCCCATATTTCGTGATAATGCCCATTCATCCAATTATCATGGGAGCCTTTAAGATAAATATGTTGCCCTATAAGGGACTTCTGTAAATTTCTTACAAATTCCGCACTGCCTTTCCAACAAAAATCACCGGCATGAATAACAAAATCATCTTTTTTAACCACTTCGTTATTTCGCCTTATAAGTTCTACATTCATTTCCGTAATATCTTTAAAAGGGCGAGGCATAAATTTCAAAATATTCGGATGATTATAATGTTCATCAGCTGTAAAAAAATACATAATCTCAACTCCAACAATGAATAAATACCCCGCCAATAAAACCAGCGTGACTTGATTCAAGAATTATTTCTTCACAAATGATTTCTTCTAAATTTTCCCATTCAGCCAAATCATTATCTCCATATCTATTTTCATTGGCTATTTTTCTTGCTAAATCTTGTCTTTCAGCAAGAACTATTTTTTGAATATATTGTTCCTCGTAAACTCTTCCCGGATATTCTTTCTTAGTTAATCGAAATAATTTCATAACTATCCCGCCTTTGCCATATATTCAGAAATATGGCCTTTTACATTTTCGCTTGCTTTATGCTGTTTTATTATTATTCTAAGATTTTTATCAAAACTCAATTCCTTAGAATCTTCACTTGATTCTTGAACTTGCTTTATAAACGAATCAAAATTATTCTTCCGTTCTTCCTGTTTCTCAAGATGAACTCTTGACAATACTTTTTCAGCATCTTGAACTTTTAATTCATGAAATTCTAATTTTCTTGTTTCTGTGTCATAAACAGCAAATGAAGGTTTATGCTCATACATCATTTCCGAAGCTTCTAAACGCATCATAACACCGATATTACATATAATTCTTTTACCTATATTAAAGCTAAATTTCTGATGAGCATCACCACAGAGTATGAGGTCGTAATCTTCATTTTCTTTTAAAAAAGTTGGAGCATAAATATGTCCTTCCTGTTGATTAAATATCTTTGACATTAAAATTTGCTTATGTATTACAAGAATATTGATCCCTGCTTTCATAAATTGGGTAAGCTCAGGCATTTCTTCCCCATAAGAACAACCAAAAGCATTAACATATTCTTCTTTATTTGATAGCTTGCCTTCATTTAATAATTTAGGATAACCTGTCAATCTTGTGATTAATCCAGCAGAAAATAATACTCCCATGGTGGTCTTTTCATTTGTTGTAGAATGATAATATTGACCATGTTGTCCATCAATACCTAATAAATTAACCCCTTTTTTCTTCCATGATTCTAAAAATTTTGTTAATGCAGACAACAAATCCCAGTTGCGATATACATCAACAAAATCTCCGGCTTCTACGATATGCTGTATATCATTATCATAAGCATACTGGAACACCTGCCCTAATTTATCAAGGCCAACTGAAAGCATATCTGTATCAATACGGCCTTGAGGTTTTATGCTTGTTAGATGACAATCGCTTAATAATGCTATCTTCATAATTACATACCACAACTTTCATAGTTAATTAATACATCTAAACTATCTAAAACCTGTTCTTTATTATTTATATATTCATCTTGCCATACAACAATTACTTTATAAGAAACATCACCAATAGTATTATTAAATTTTTGTATTCTTTCCTTATCTTTTTTCCAAATATCTTTTGCTTTTAACCCATGATGAACAATATCTTCTGCCTTATAAAATTTAGGATTTGCATGCCAATAATCACCATAAAATTCTATAATTAATCCAATTTTTTCAATAAAAATATCGGGAAATAAATAATGCCCGTCTTCTAATCTTATAGTTGTATTAGATATTTTATCTTCACATAAATTGCAAATATCTTCAAATAAAAATTCTTGCATTTTGCTTTTATTGCAACTATATCCATTTGCAACTATTTTACCTTCTTCCCAAGATTTTTTCATTGCAATTTTTCTAAATTGTTTTTGTTCTGGATGCTCTTTATACATTTTAATAAGAGCTATACTTTGTTCTTTACCAAATCCTTCTCTTCTTGGTTTAGACACCCCCTTAATTACTTTTTCCTTGTATTCTTTATTTTTCCAATTCTTTTTTGAAGCTCTTCTACATTTTATTTTTGCATTATCTATTGTTTCTTTTTTATGTTTCTTCCCATAAAAAGAATTATTTTTGCCTCTTCTATCTCTATGAGCATTGCAAAATCCAGTTTTATTTTTCTTTAATAAATTCTTTTGGCAAACCTTACATTTTTTAATTAACCCAAATTTTTCATTATATTGCTTTGCCGTCATATTATGCAGTTTAACATGACATCCTAAAGACCTAATGCTTTTACATTTTCTATTACAAATTAAGCATTCAATCATAATTTATATTCCTCTAAAATATCTGCAAGATTATGATTCTTTATAGGCTCTTTACATTCACTACAGAATGGACATATTTTTATTGTAGAAAGAAATTGTTTATATTCATCTATAAAACCTAATAACAATTCTTTATTATCTCTAAACTGAATCTGCGAAGTATTACATGTAGTAATAAATATATCTAACTCCTTAATCCCAACATCTATCTCATTTTCTTTTATGAATAATGTTTCAATTTCAGATAAGTCATCTTCAGAAGATTTAATGTTTTTGCCAAATACTTCAATATCTTTATTCTTGCTTTCAATTTCGTCTATTAAATCTTCTAAGCCTTCAATTATACCACATAAATTTATAACGCTATTGTCAATCGCAATAATTGCTTCATAATCTATATTTGCCTTATCTATAATTGATAATCTATCTATTTCGTCGTTATAGCTATTTACAGAGGAAATTAAATCTTCAATACCTTCAATTTTATTTTCTATATCAACTATCTCTTTTTGCTTATCTTGAATGTCGTCATTCAAACTATTTATTTCTTCAATATTTCCTAAATCTTCAATCTGCTGTCTTAGCTCTAATTCTTGCCCTTCAATAATCTTTAATTTTTTATTCTCTGAATTTATATCTGTTGTTAATAACGATATTGCTTCGTCTACTTTTTCGAGTTTTGTTATTCTATTAAATACTTTTGCAACTTCACTTGGCGACTCACAAATAAGAAAGGGGGAGCTTAACTGCTTTTGAATATTCAAGTCTGTCATATTTGCAACTTGAGATATCTCATCTGGTACATCACTACCAATTGCTTTTAAGGAGTCTCCATTATTTATACAATAAACACTTTTATTGCTTAATTTACTTAGCTCTATAATAAAATTATTGTCAAATCCCATTTTTACATTAGGAATACCTTCTAAAAAATCAGAAGCTATTTTCATTCCTAAGGGCCTATTTTTTAATAGCCAAGTTATAGCCCTCAAGCAATTGGTTTTTCCGGAATCAGGAAGCCCAATTATTGCATTAATTCCTTTTGCAAATTCTAATCTAGTATGCTTATGCGATCTAAAATTATTTATTTCTAAAAAATCTATCATTAATAATATCCTTTATTGGCTAGCAAATATTGATTGCCATT
>DAKN01000106.1:4854-5362 GCA_002499185.1 Candidatus Pacearchaeota archaeon UBA284
AACATCTAATTTTTTCTTTAATTTACATTGAGGCTTTAAACAAACTTGACAAATATATCCGTCTCTTTTTCTAATTTCTTCTTTTAATGCCTTATTAAATTCTTGACCATATACTTCAAAAGAACTTCCTCCATTCCAACTAGGATTTTTATCCCCTTTTTTCTTTTCCGATAGTATTTTTTTCACCTCTTCAGAAACAATATGTCCCGTCGATTGTTCTGAAGCTCTTCTTCTTGCTTCTTCTGTCTTCTGAGGATTATTATCTCCTGTCATTCTTATAGTTATTTTTCTTAAAAATTCATCGCTATGGGTTTTACCGTAAAATGGGTTATTCTCTCCTTGCATTCTTTTAGAATGATTTATTGCCCATTCTTTTGTATGATGTTTTCCAAACATTCCATGATTATGACCTTTTAAAAACTTATTATATTTTCCATCTCTATTTTTATTTACCAATTCTCCACAGCCACAAGCACATAATGGGGTAATTGTTTCTCTGCGATTAATA
>DAKN01000106.1:5401-6079 GCA_002499185.1 Candidatus Pacearchaeota archaeon UBA284
TATTCTTTTGATTTATCATTTTTACAAATACATATATCAAGTTCAATTATTCCTGTAAATGTTTTTGAATAGCTGAGTAGTTTTAATTTCATAATCCAAACATTCTAAATATTAACTTATAAAATACTCTTTTATATTCTTGCTTTAATATCCATATTTTTAATCTTAATTTCTTAATGCTTAATTCTATCTTTTTCATAGACTACTCTCCTCAAAGCAATCATCAGTATATCTTATCCCGTACTCCAAATATTCGCATTCTTTCATTGCGTTTCTTGATGCAGATAATACAGTTTTAAACCCCTTATGCCAATTTGCTTTCTTATGAATTTCTTCATCTGAGGCAAAAAACATTGCCCATCGAAAATCATTATTACCAAACTTTTTAATCAATACATAATTATCAGCACTCATCTTCATTCTCCTTTTTTATTCTCCTTATATATCTATTATATACTATTTTTATGAAATTTTAACATTTATTTTCTTTGGGTCTGCCCAACTTAAAAAATCATCAAAGTTGACTATTGTTAGCATAGAAAAACAAAATATATTTAATTCGCTAAAATTAAATGTTTTATCCATCATTCTCAATAAATCTAAAAAATATATTCTATTAAAAGCTATGCAAGGCTTCCTGCCATTTCTTCTGAATATTAATATTGGTTCTCTTTTAGA
>DAKN01000080.1 GCA_002499185.1 Candidatus Pacearchaeota archaeon UBA284
TTTTCTTCTGTCATTTTTATTTTTCTGCTCTCCAGATTGGATTTATGAATGCACTCAATCCTTGTGAAAGGTAATTGCTATTTATCCAGACAGCAAAATCTTTTTCTTCATCTTGGAAAGGAGTCAAAAAGACAAGCATCTTTTTATTGTCAACTAAGCACATTCTCATGTTTAATTTGACTTTTCTTACAGGTAATCCTAGTTCTTTACTCAAACTTATGGATTCTTTTTCGCTCATTGGTCCTTCAGTTGAATTTGAACTTGCAGCAATTTTTATTGAAACACCTTTCTTTTTCAAGTTTTCAAAAATTGGTTTTAAAAAAACAATTTTTTCTTTTAAGGCTTGAGCACCGGTTATAAGAACAACTTCTTTTTCAGCATTATTTAGCATTTCTTTCATTTGACTATAAATGTTTTGTCTTCCTTTTATTGCTGAACTTAAATCCATTACATCATATGGTGTAATGCCGTTTTTATGCAATAATTCCAATTCCTTGTATTCGTCTGTTACTTTAATATTTGAAATCAAGCTGACTCTTTCCTCAGCTTCCCTCATTAAATTATTTTTCATTTTTTCAATTACCGCTTCTGGTTTTACTGCAATATATTTTACTGGCTTGTCAAGTTTTGACATTGCAAAACCTTTCTTTTCCAATCCTTCAAGAACATCATATACTCTTGATCTTGGAACACCAGATAATTCTGCTATCTCGCTTACAGAAGCGACATTTTTTGCAAGCAAAGCAACATAAACCTTGCTTTCATAAATATTTAAACCAAAATGGTATTTTATTTTTTTTACTAATTCGTTTTTATTTGTCATTTTTAATCAACAGATCTTATAAGTGGTTTAATATATGATTCGTAAAAGCTCTTGCCTACAGCAGTAGGAACTTTTACTAAAAGATTATAAGCCATTTCAACAGGTAATGGGCCACATTCTTTTTCTCCAAATGGTGTTAATTCTCTTCCTCTTTCTCTAACAATAGCTTCTAAAACTCCTGCTCCTGCACCAATTGCTGCTCCAGCAACAGATGCTCCAGCCTCGTCAGGATTGGTTGCTTTTCCAATAGATGCACCAAGAAGAAGATATAATGCTCCAACATCTATGCTAGAATAAACTCTTTTTATATCTAAATCATATCTCGGATTTATGTTTTTTATTTTGTCTTGCCATTTTCCAGGAAGACTTCCGGGAATTCCTTGAACAAATAAATTTGCTAACCCAACACAAGTCGCTTGAAAAGGATTTAATCCTTTTACACCCAATCTTTGTGCTATATCAATTGCCATTTTTTATTTTGTATTAAATTTATTATAAATTTATTTTATTTTTTCTTACTATTCAAGTAGTAACAACCCTTTATAAAGATTTCGATTTATGTGTTACTTACCAGTAACTACTAATTACCGAATAATTTATGAGAGAACCTTTGCGAGGAATTTTTTATAATTCTTTCTTTTCTATTTTTCCTACACTATCTAATAGCGATGAATAGATTAAGGGTAGAGCAATTGTCGCATCACAAAAAACATCAGAAAATTTTGCATTAGTTGACATTTTCCCCCAACTTATTCCTTCTTTTAATGGTGCACCAGAACTTCCACCGGGCTCTGCCCTATCTGTTGTTATCTGAACACCATAAGACGCGGCCTTACTGAATTGTAGTGCTTGTTGAATATAATTTTTTGGAACGCCCCCACCGATATACAATATCGCGCTTTTTTTAACACCCCACGCAATATCAATCATTTTTGCTAAATCATCAAAAAAATCAAGATCAATTTTCTTTTTTCTTATTAATTGTCCCCAAACCATTAATCCAATTCCAGAATCAGTAAGAGCCGGACAAAAGATCGGGATATTTTTTTCATAACATGCTTTTAATATGGAACGTTCCTTGGTTGGAATTATTTTTCCCAAAAGATATAAAAATTCTCTCGGAGATTTTGCCTTACTTAATTCATCAAAATTTTCTTCAAAAAACTTTTCAAGTTTAACGTAAACTTCATTTTTCATAAAAACATTGTAGATTCTATCAATACCTTTTTCATTTAGTTCCTCATCAGAGATATTTGTTGTTCCCTGATAATGTTTAAAACCAATAGCTTCTATTAAATCGTGAGTTAAATTCGCGCCCGTTGTCACGAAAACATCAACATAATTATTATCTATAATATCAATAACAATCTGTTTCATACCCCCAGGAACCATTGCTCCAGCAAATCCTAAAAATAATCTACATTCCTTATCTAAAATTGCTTCTTCAAGAATTTTAGATGATTGGCTGATATATCTAGCATTAAAGCCAATGTCTCCCATTTTATCGACCAACTCGCTTGTTTTAATTCCCTTTTCTATTTTTATTGCTTTTATTGGTTTAAATTCCTGGTTTTTCATTTTTATTAAAAAAAGATTTGTTGTTATAAAGTTTTCTAATTTTTATTTAATTTAAACTCTTTTTATAACCTTAAATAAAACAGACTTTGCCTTAAAAAAATCTTTGCAAAATTTTGCTGCTTTTTTAGATTTATATTCCTTACAGCTGAATATATCTATAAAGGCACTATTATTTTGTTCATCAAAATGTGCTGCTATTGAAGAAGTTTCTATAAATTGGAATATAGAATATCCCCTCAGGGTGCCTTTGCCGAATCTTCTAATATTTAATTTTCCAACCCGGTTTAATCCCAATAAATGACATAATTCTTTACAAAAATCAGTTATATTTTTTGGATTTCTTATTAAATCAGGATCACAATTTCTTAGGTTTAAGTGGGTTGATAAACCCCAACTTTTTGTTTTCATAAATATTAAAATTAAGATTATTTATTTAAATCTTAGCTTCAGGATGTATTTTAAAGCCCACATAATAAAATCATTTATCTTCGGTTTAGCGAAACATTTAAAAAGCTCTTTTTTCTCAATAAAATATATCCATTAGCCATAAATATGTTAACTTTGTAATCAAGTTTATCGACGAAAAATGCACGTTCTACAGCCAAAACACATAAAATTAAAAGATAGCGAAGTCAAGGAATTATTGTCTAAACTTAATATTACTCCATTACAATTACCTAAAATAAAATCTACAGATGCAGCATTGCCAGTAGAATGCCAATCAGGAGACATAGTCAAAATAGAAAGAAAATCCAACATCGGCAAGACTTTCTATTATCGTGTCGTTGTCGAATAAATTAAAAATGTCAAATAATAGCCCAGTAAAAACTATCCACGAGGAACACCCATTGATTAGTTTGTATTTAAGGGAAAGATCTCTGGTTGAATCAAACATTATTTCTTTTAATGATTTTATTGAGAGAAGATTACAACAAATCGTAGATATGTTAAATGAAGAAATCGAAAGAGAAGAAGTGGATTTATGGCTTGGAAAAATAAGAATAGATAAACCAAGAGTAATAGAATCTGATGGGAGCATAAAAAACATTCTTCCAATAGAAGCAAGATTAAGAAAATTAACCTATTCAGCACCGGTTTATATGGAAGTTAGTATAGGAAAAAAAGAATATACTGAAGTTGAAATAGGAAAAATCCCCATTATGATTAAAAGCAAATATTGTAATTTGCACGGAAAAACAAAAGAACAATTGATTGAAAATTATGAGGACCCTGCAGACCCTGGCGGTTATTTTATTATCAACGGAAATGAAAGAGTTCTTACAATGATTGAAGATTTGGCCCAAAACCAAGCATTTACAGAAGAAACAAGTAAGGGGTTGATGTTAAGATTATTTTCACAGCGTGGAAGCTATAGAATTCCAATATCAATTAACGAGAGCAATGATGGAATATTGCAGGTTTCCTTTTCAAGATTTAAGAATTTACCAGCAATATTAGTAGTTAAAGCTCTGGGTTTGGTTAAAGATGCAGATATTGCTGCATTAATTGGAAAAGAATCAGATACAGTAATTGTCAATTTGTACGAACAGGCAAAAATACAAAGCCAAGAAGATGCATTATTTGAAATATCTCAAGCAATGTCTCTTGAGGGAAATAAAAAAGAAATTATAGATAGAGTAAAAGCAAGAATTGACTCAGCACTATTACCACATATAGGGACAAAACCAGAATTCCGAAAAGAAAAAGCAGTTACCTTGGTTAAATTAGTAAAACAATTCTTGATAGCAAAAGAGCTTAAATTAATGAGCGATAAAGACCATTATGCCAATAAAAGAGTAAGATTAAGTGGAGATTTATTAGCTGATTTATTTAGGGTTAATTTAAATATTTTTATTAGAGATTTGCAACACAATTTACAAAAAATTGCAAAGAAAAAGAAATTTTATTCAATAAAAAGCTTAGCAAAATCAACATTATTATCGCATAGAATTGAAAGTGCATTTGCAACAGGTTCTTGGATTGGGGAAAGAACAGGAATAACTCAAAATATGGATAAAACAAATGTTTTATCAATGCTTTCACAATTGCAAAGGGTCACAAGTTTATTGCCTACAGAACAAGAAAATTTTCAAGCAAGAACATTACACCCAACACACTACGGTAGATTCTGTCCAACAGAAACTCCAGAAGGAACACCAATTGGATTAAGAAAAAATCTTTCAATGCTTGCAAAAGTAAGCACAGCAACAAAAGAGACAGATAAAGAGATAGTGTCTACATTAGAATCAGCAGGATTAAAGAGAATAAAAATAATTTAAATTTAATAATAAAATAAAAAATAAAATGGCTATAGATATATTTTACAACGGACATTTCATTGGAGAAACAGACAATTCAAAGCAATTTATAGAAAGTGTAAAAGAAAAGAGAAGAAAAGGAGAATTGCCTAGAGAAATAAGCATTAGATTTAATGATTCTACCGATGCAATTTTATTAACAACAGATATAGGAAGAGTTCTGAGACCATTGGTAATTGTAAAGAATGGAAAGCCCGTTTTGACACAAGAACATATAGAAAAAATAAAGAAAGGAGAAATGTCCTGGGATGATTTAATCAATGAAGGAATTATTGAATATGTTGATGCTTCTGAAGAAGATAATTTGTTTATAGCAATAGAAGAAAAAGATCTTACAAATGAACATACCCATATTGAAATAGATCCTATTGCGATGTTTGGATTAGTCACATCTTTAGTTCCTTTTGCAAATCACGACCATAGTTCAAGACTTGCGAGAGGAAGCAAAACACAAAAACAGGCTCTTGGTCTATATGCTGCAAATTATTTAGATTTAATTGATACAGATGTTAATATCTTGCATTATCCACAAAAACCCGTTGTAAGAAGTTTTGTTTATGATAGAGCAAATTTTTATCCTGCAGGACAAAATGTTGTCGTCGCAGTTATGCCATATGATGGTTATAATATGAGCGATGCATTAGTAATAAATAAGGGAAGTTTGCAGAGGGGACTTGCAAGATCAACATATTTTAGACCATACATATCAACAGAATTATATTATACAGGAAACTTATCTGATGAAATTTGCATTCCAAGTAAAGATTCAACAGGCTACAGAACAGAATCTAAATACAAATATCTTGAAGAAGACGGGATTGTTTTTCCAGAAGCAGATTTAAATGAAGAAGATGCAGTTATAGGAAAAGTTTCACCGCCAAAATTCCTTCTTGAAATGGAAGAAATTTCATTGGCAAAAGCAAAGAAAGAAAATTCAACAGTAATTAAACAAGGAGAAAAAGGAATAGTCGACGGAGTTTTTATAACAACAAATGGAGAAGGACACAAAACAGTCCAGGTTAGAATAAGAGATACAAGAATGCCTGAAATTGGAGATAAGTTTGCAACATGCCACGGACAAAAGGGGGTTTTAGGATTCATTGCACCAGAAGAAGATATTCCATTTACTTCAAAAGGGGTAAAACCTGATTTGATATTTAATCCCCATGGATTGCCAAGCAGAATGACTGTAAGTTATTTAATCGAATTATTATCCGGAAAAGTTGGCAGTGCTTCAGGAAAAGTAATTGATGGTACAGCATTTTCAATAAATGATACAACAGAATTGGAAAAAACATTATTTGATTTAGGATTCAGACAAGACGGAAAAGAAGTTTTCTATGATCCAGTAACTGGAAAACCATTAGAGGCAAGAATTTTCGTCGGCAATATTTATTATTTAAGATTAAGATATATGGTTGCAAATAAAATTCAGATGAGAGCATCTGGAAAAATTGCATTATTGACAAGACAACCAGTAGAAGGAAGAGCAAAAGGTGGAGCATTAAGATTGGGAGAAATGGAAAAAGATGCATTAGTAGCACATGGAGCATCATTATTGCTAAAAGAAAGATTCAGTTCAGATAATGTTGTAGTTTATGTATGTCCACAATGCGGCAGTCTTGGTACACACGATAGAATAAAGAAAAAGGACATCTGCACATTATGTGGAAATCAAAGGCTTGAACCAATTGAAATATCTTATGCATCAAAATTATTGATAGAGGAATTAATTTCAATGCATTTGTTCCCTCATTTAGTATTAAAGAATAAATATGAACAATAAACAAAATAAAAATGAAACCAATAATCAAACAAGTCAAGGAAATTCAATTTAGTTTGTTATCTCCTGAAAGCATAAAGAAATTTGCTGTTGCTAAAATAGTAACTCCAGAATTATATGATATGGATGGATATCCTGTTGATGGTGGATTGATGGATTTAAGATTGGGAGCAATAGGTCCGGGAGTTAGATGCAGAACTTGTGGCAATGATTTAAAATCTTGTTTAGGGCATTTTGGTTTTATTGAATTAGCTCGTCCTGTTTTACACATTAAATTTTTGCCAATGATTGAATTATGTTTGAAATCAACATGTCAAGAATGTGGAAGAATATTATTAGGTGAAGATGAATTAAAAATAAAAAAAATTGAAAAAGCAAAAACTGCAAAAAAATGTCCTTATTGTAATGCTAAACAAGATAAAACAAAATTGGAAAAACCATCAAGTTTTTATATTGGAAAGAAAAGATTAACTCCAACGGAAATAAGGGAAAGATTGGTTAAAATTTCTGATGCTGATTTAGATTTACTTGGAATTAATCCTAAAACTTGCAGACCTGAATGGAGCGTATTAACTATCTTATTGGTTCCTCCGGTTACTGTAAGACCATCCATAACACTAGAAACAGGAGAAAGATCAGAAGATGATTTAACACATAAACTTAGCGATATTGTAAGAAGTAATCAGAGATTATGGGAAAATCTTAACGCAGGAGCCCCAGAAGTAATTATAGAAGATTTATGGGATTTATTGCAATATCATGTTACTACTTTCTTTGATAATAATATTTCAAATATACCTCCAGCAAGGCATAGAAGCGGACAGCCATTAAAGACAATAACTGAAAGAATAAAGGGTAAGGAAGGAAGAATAAGACATAATCTTGCTGGAAAAAGAGTAGATTATTCAAGTAGAACAGTTGTAAGTCCAGATCCATTTATTGATTTAAATGAAGTGGGCGTTCCTTATGAAGTTGCTAAAGTTTTAACTGTTCCTGAAAAAGTAACAACACAAAATATTGATTCATTAAAAGAATTGCTTAATAAAAAAGAATATCCAGGAGCAGTAGGTATAGCAAGGCCGGATGGAAAAAAGAAAAGAATTACAGAAGAAACAAGAGAACAATTAATCGAAGAATTAATTGAAGGGTATAGTGTTGAAAGAAATCTTGAGAATGGTGATATTGTTTTATTTAATAGACATCCAAGCCTGCATAGAATGTCATTAATGGCTCACAATGTTAGAGTTTTGCCTGGAAGAACATTTAGAATTCATCCAGGAACAACATTTCCATATAATGCGGATTTTGATGGAGATGAGATGAATATCCATGTTCCACAGACAGAAGAAGCTCAAGTAGAAGCAAGAGTTTTGTTAGATGTAGCACAAAATTTAATTTCTCCTAAAATAAATGCAAATGTTTTAGGATGTATAGAAGATGCAGTTACTGGATTATATTTATTAACCTCAAAGGAAAAAATTCCAAAATCAACAGCAGTTCAATTACTTATTTTATGTGGGGCAGATGAAAAACATCTGGCTTCTTTGAAAGAAAATGTTTCAGGAAGAGAAATTTTAAGCATATTAATGCCAAAAGTAACTTTCGCAAGCAAAACAAAAGGCTGTAAGGGAAAAGAATGTCCTTACTTTGAAAACTGCAAAAAAGAAAATTGTCCAAGTAATGCTTATGTTTCAATAAAAGATGGAAAAATTACATCAGGAATAATTGATGAAAAAATACTCGGAGTTGAAACAAATAATTTAATCAGAGAATTGGATAAACAAGCAGGAAGAAAAGAAACAATGAAATTCCTAAAACAAGTTTTCTTGCTTGGTGTTTTATATTTGACAAAATGCGGATTGACTTTATCGTTAGAAGATATCAAAACTTTAAAATCTGTAAAAGAAGAGACATCTAAATTAATAAAAGATGCTGAAAAAAAAGTTGAAAATTTAATTGGTTCATATTATGATAACAGTCTTGAAATTATTCCAGGAAAATCACTTGAAGAAAGTAGGGAAATTAAAATTTCTCAAGCATTAAATGAAGTAAGAACAAAAGTAGGAAATGTAGCAAAAAAAGGACTTGATAAAAATAATCCAGCATATTTAATGACTGTCTGCGGAGCAAAGGGTAATTTACTGCAATTAACACAGATGTCTTGTGTTGTAGGACAACAATCTCTGTGGGGTAAAAGAGTAAACATTGGTTATCACGGAAGAACCTTGCCTTTCTATAAACAGAACGACTTAAGTCCAAGAGCACACGGATTTGTTGAAAATAGTTTTTTAAGTGGATTAGATCCAGATGAATTTTTCTTTACCGCAATTACTGGAAGAGATAGTCTGATGGATACTGCACTTAGAACACCAAAATCCGGTTACTTATATAGGAGATTAACAAATGCATTGCAAGATATGAGAGCAGAATATGATGGAACCGTTAGAGATTCAAATGCTAATATCATTCAATTTTTATATGGTGAAGACGGGATAGATGTTTCAAAAGAACATTTAGAAGATGGAAAAATTGCCCCAGGAGAAGCCGTAGGAACAGTCACAGCGCAAAGTTTTGGAGAACCATCTGTTCAGATGACATTAAATGTTTTCCATTTCGCAGGAGTCAGCGAGATGCAGGTTACATTGGGTTTACCAAGACTTATTGAAATATTTGACGCAAGAAAAGAACCATCAACACCTTCAATGGAAATTCATGTTGAAAAAGAACTAAACAGCGAAGAAAGCATTAGAAAACTTGCAACAAAAGTAAAAGAAGTTAGATTAATAGATATAGCAAAAGAAATTATTGTTGATTTTACGAATGAAAGAATCAATGTCAAATTGAATAAGGAAATAATGAGGGACTTTTCGTTAAACATAGCTAAAATAGCAGAAGCAATTGAAGCAAAGGAATTAAAAGTAAGAAAAGAGGAAGATGCCATAATAATATACCCTAAGAAAACAAAAGAAATAAGCTTTAAGGAATTATATAAGGTAAAAGAAAAAATAAAATTACTTATTATTTCTGGAATTAAGGGAATAAAACAAGTATTGCCAATAAAGAAAGATAATGGTGATTATGTTATTTTAACAGCTGGATCAAATCTTGAAGAAATATTAAAAGTAAAAGGAGTTAACAAGGAAAAAACCACAACCAACAATCTTTACGAAATTGCAAAAATGTTTGGAATCGAAGCAGCAAGACAAGCAATAATCAATGAAGTTAACAAGGTTTTGGAAAAACAGGGATTATCTATAAGTGAAAAACATGTTAAATTAATAGCCGATGCAATGACTGTAAGCGGAAAAATAAAAGGAGTAACGAGAGTAGGTATAATCAGTGATAAATTTTCAATTTTGGCAAGAGCATCTTTTGAAACGCCAATTAAGCATTTCATTAACGCAGCAATCAATGGTGCAACAGATCATTTAGTTAGTGTTGTAGAAAATTTAATATTAAACCAACCAGTCCCAGTAGGAACAGGGCTTCCAGGATTAATGGTAAAATTATCTGAAAAAGGACTTGAATCTTTGGCTCCGCAAANNACAGAGAAAGAATTAAAAGAATCCAAGGCAAAAAAAGATAAAGAAGAAAAAGAAAAGAAATCTAAATCAAAATAAATTTAAGGAGATACAAATATGGCTGACATAAAAACATTAAACATGGAAATTAAAAAAGGAGATTTGATTATTGGGGTAAATACCATATCCAAAGCACTAAAAAAGAAGCAAGTGGCTAAAATTTATGTTTCTAATGATATTTTGCCAAATTTATTGGCAAGTTTAGAGAATGATGTAAAATCACAGGATATCAAAATTTTTACTCTTGAATTAAATAAAGAGCAGTTAAAAGAATTATGCAAGAAACCTTTTTTCATATCGGCATTCGCAATAAAGAAAGGAAATGAAGAAAAAGAAATTAAAGAAGAATCCGAAGAAAAAGAAGAAAAACAAAAAACAAAAACATTCAAAGAAAATATAAAAGAAGAAATAACTGCAAAAACCACAGAAAAAAAGGAAGATAAAGAAAAGAAAAAGAATAAATCTGAAAAAACAAAAGAGCAAAAAATAAAGATTTCTAGCGAAGAGGATAAGAAATCTAAAAAATCCAAACAAGAATGATAATGAAGGGAAAATTCAATATAAAAGACATACAAAACATAAACTTCTTTGAAAAAGTTACTAGGATAAAAGTTAAGTTAAGCTTTTCCTATAACGGGATGGTTGTTTTTGTTGTTCAAGGGCAAAATTTGAAGAAATTTCCAAAAGAAAAACTAAATTATATTGTTAACCAGATAGGAAAATTTAAATTAATCACCCCTCCTAAAGATAATAGTGAAAAAGAAATTAATGAATTTTTTTCAAGTCTTATTTATCCCCTAACATATAAAAATATTGAAATAGATAAAACAAATAACGAGTTAAATATTTATGCTACTCCAAAGGCTAAACCCTTGTTGATAGGGCGGGAAAAAGTAAGAATAAAGGAATTATCTAATATAGCCGAAATGTTTTTTGATATCTCAAAAGTAAACATAAAGTAAAAATAACTTCTCGCCC
>DAKN01000104.1:0-6119 GCA_002499185.1 Candidatus Pacearchaeota archaeon UBA284
TTGTAACTCAGGCTTCCCAGCCTGATACAGCAGCTCAGGCTTCTCAGCCTGAGACATTAACTCATGCTTCCCAGCCTGAGATAGTAAAGTGCAGGCTAAATAACCCTGATTCAATAATGTATTTCGACCCCAATGCGCCAATTGAAAAAAAACAGAGGAATTTACCGCATTGGCAGCAAGAAAATACTGCTTACTTTGTTACATTCAGGTTGTATGACTCAATTCCAAAACAAATTGCTGAAGATATTTGTCGTGAAAGAGAGCGCTGGCTGAAAGCCAACAAAATTTCAAGTCCTGATGAAGTTAAAAAGTTAAACCAACCCAAAAGAATTGAATATTACCACCTTTTCTCAAAACGATATGACGAATTGCTGGACAATGGCTATGGGTGCTGTGTACTGGCAAAACCCCAGTGCAAAAAGATTGTAGAAGAGGCGCTGAAAAAATTTAATGGCGATCGATATGATTTAGATAAGTATGTTGTTATGCCAAATCATGTGCATGTAATTGTCATCCCCAAAAAAAGTTGGAATCTATCCAAAATCATGCACTCGTGGAAATCATACTCAGCGAATGAAATCAATAAAATTTTAGGCAGAAAGGGGCAATTATGGATGGCAGAATCTTTTGATCATATCATTCGCAGCCCTATTCAGTTGGAAAGAATACGCAAATATATTGAAGACAATCCGAAGGTAATTCAGCCTTCCAGTCCTGAGATTGAACCTACCCGGATAATCCAAAAGCAGGATGCCTGTGTTACTTATTTCAGACGGGGCAAACTGCAAAAATTTTTTGTGGCCAACAGCCAAAATTCCACCGCCCAGGAAATTGATTTTATCACCGCTGCTACATTACTTGAAAGCAAAGAACAGGAACCGCGAAAATCATTGCCCCGGGAAGTTTACAATCTCCTCGATAAAAATAAGGAAGCCTTTATCATTGCCACAACCGAAGAGATGGCAGAGCCCGTTAAATCCAGAGGACAGGACAATAGCCTGCGATTATTAAAAATATTAAAAGCCAACCAAAAAAATACCCGACAGCTCACCGATGAGCAGGAACAGTATCTACAAAACGTAATTCATAAACTCGAAAATGGCAGCCTACCCCGCCAAACTGTAAAAAGAACCTTAGAAAAAGTAAACCAATTGAGTGGTGATGATATTCAGAATCCCATTAAGGTGCTCGCACTTTTACAAACCCATATCTCATCGCGATTGTTAGAGGAACATTACGCTGAAACTTCATCCACTTCAACCGGTACACGCGAAGTTATTTTATCGTTATATTTAAAAGATTTAAATAAATAAGCTATGGATAAAGAACAAGCAAAAAACCTTATCAGAAATACGCTGGAAAGCTCTTATGATAAAGAAAAATTCGAATATTTTGTAAGGAATCTTTTAAAGTCGTACGACAACAACCCGGATGCTCAATTTACTTATAGCGGACAATACATTCCTGAAGCGTATAGAGAGTATATTAAAAGTTTGAGCAAAATTGGAAAATACCAAAGTGATGGGAACGAAATAGATATTCTTGTCGTTCATTTGGAAAAAGAAACTTCGCTCTACCGTGCACGTACTATGCAGCGAAACTTTATAGCCCGATACCTAAAAGATGCAGCCATAGTTGCCTTTGTATCACCTGATAATGAGGATTGGCGATTCTCACTGGTGAAGATGGATTACCGCTTTGAGGAAACCCTTACAGGAAAAGTCAAAGTTAAGGAAGAGTTTACGCGTGCACGCCGATGGTCGTTTCTGGTTGGCGAAAACGAAAAAAGCCACACTGCTCAAAGCAGGTTTTTACCAATTATTGAAGATGATAATTTTTATCCAACTTTAGAAGATTTAGAGCAAGCATTCTCTGTTGAACCCGTTACAAAGCAGTTTTATGGTGAGATTCAGACTTGGTATTTCTGGGCAATGGACAAAATTAATTTTCCCAATGATTATAAATACAGTAATGATCTTGCAAAGGATAAAGAGATACGCAACGCAACAAATCTTATTCGTTTAATCACAAGGATTATATTTATTTGGTTCTTAAAAAAGAAGGGCTTAATTCCACCAGAACTATTTTTAAAAGAAAAACTTGAAAAAATTGTCAAAGACTTCATAAAAAACAACGAGACATCTAACTTTTATAATGCCATCCTTCAAAATCTTTTCTTTGGCACATTGAATCAAAAAATGAATGAAAGGAAATTTGCCGAAGATAAAGGTTACTCAGCAAATAAAAAAGAATATGGCATTAAAAATCTCTATAGGTATGCTGATAAATTCCTGATAGATAAAAATGAAGTTCTAAATCTTTTTAAGAATATTCCTTTCTTAAACGGTGGTTTATTTGATTGCCTTGATAAAGAAGATGAAACAGGTAAAGTTATTTATATTGATGGATTTTCAAGAAATCCTGTAAAGCAAGCAATAATACCTGATTACCTATTTTTTCAGGAAAATGAAGAAAGAGTTGACCTTTCAAATTATGGACTTGGTGCAAATAAACCTGTAAAAGGGCTTATCGAGATTCTGAATAATTACAATTTTACCATTGATGAAAACACACCGATAGACCAGGAAATAGCATTAGATCCTGAATTGCTTGGCAAAGTATTTGAAAACCTGCTTGCCTCATATAACCCGGAAACAGCAACCACAGCGCGAAAAGCAACTGGAAGTTATTATACCCCAAGAGAAATTGTTGACTATATGGCGGAAACAAGTATATGTGAATATCTAAAAACAAAATTTCCTGATATAAAAGAAGAAAAAATCAAAAAACTTCTTTCCTATTCAGAAGAAAATCCTGTGTTTCTAGAAGAAGAGGGACAAAAAATAATATCAGCAATAGATGAAATTAAGGTTCTTGACCCTGCCTGCGGCTCAGGCGCTTTCCCAATGGGTGTCCTGCACAAACTTGTTTCTGCTCTTCAAAAGTTAGACCCTGAAAACAAATACTGGTATGAATTGCAATATCAAAAGGCTCTAAAAGAATCTGAAAAAGTATTTAAACAAGGTGACAAAAATCAGAGGGAAGATAGGTTAAAAGAGATAAACGAGACATTTGACGAAGGCATAAACTATCCTGACTATGCCCGTAAACTATATCTGATAGAAAATTGCATATACGGTGTTGACATCCAACCCATAGCAATTCAAATCTCAAAACTGCGGTTTTTTATTTCTCTTGTTTTAGACCAGAAGGTTGATAGAAACAAGGAAAATTTCGGCATTAGATATTTACCAAATCTTGAAACAAGGTTTGTGTCAGCAAATACATTGATAGGTGTCCAGAAACCCGAACACCTATTTTATACAGACAAAATAGGAAATTTGGAAGATGAAATAAAATCCTTAAGGCACAAATATTTTCAGGCGAAGACACGCAGGGAAAAAATTGATTATCAGAATAAAGACAAAGAATTAAGAGAACTTTTGGCGAAGGAACTGAAAAATATTGGATTTTCAATTGACTCATCTGAAAAGATTGCAAAATTTGACTTATTTGACCAGAACGCCTCGTCCGATTGGTTTGACCCTGAGTGGATGTTCGGTGTAACAGACGGCTTTGATGTGGTGATTGGCAATCCGCCATATATTCAGCTGCAAAAGGACGAGGGTAATCTTGCCAAGCTCTATGAAAAACAAAATTACGAAACCTTTTCCCGCATGGGAGATATTTACACCCTCTTTTATGAAAAAGGTTTACAGTTACTAAAGCCTGAAGGACATTTATGTTTCATCACCTCCAACAAATGGATGCGGGCAGGGTATGGCGAAGGGTTGCGAAAATTTTTCCAAAAATACAATCCCAAAATACTTATTGACTTAGGTCCCGGCATTTTTGAAAGTGCAACGGTGGATACCAACATTCTTATCATTCAAAAAAAACAAACAACCCAAAAAGAACTTAAAGCAGTTACGCTTCAAAGGCAAAATGGCGAGCCGATATACATTGAAGCACAGCTAAAAGAAAGGGGAGTTACACTCAGTAGCCTTACCAAAGATGCCTGGTTTATCGGCTCAAGCGCCGAGCAAAAGCTCAAGGAAAAAATAGAACGCATCGGTAAGCCTTTAAAAGAGTGGGATGTGAATATTTATCGTGGAGTATTAACCGGTCTCAACGAAGCCTTTATTATAGATAGCAAAAAGAGAGAAGAGATTTTAGCCAATTGTAAAGATGAAGCCGAACGCATGCGTACCGAAGCCATTATTAAGCCAATTTTACGAGGTAGAGACATCAAGCGCTACCATTACGAATGGGCTGGGCTGTGGATGATAGTAATTCCAGCAGGCTGGACAAATAAAGTAACTCAATCATCCCTGATTGAGAAAAATGCAGAAAATGAAGTAATCAAACTATTGCCTTCGCTGATGAAGTATTTGTTGCCATTCAAAGCAAAAGCACAAAAAAGAGACGACCAGGGCGATTATTGGTGGGAACTTCGTCATTGTGCCTACTACCCCGAGTTTGAGAAGGAGAAGGTGGTGTATTCGGAAATTGTTAGACAACCGCAATTTTATTATGACACAGAAAAATTTTATGTTGAAGCAACAAGTTTTCTAATGACAGGTGAAAAAATGAAATATATATGTGGCTTATTAAATTCTAATCCTGTGACATATTTTTTTAAGAAATGGTATGCCGGAGGCGGTCTTGGTGAAGAAGGCTATAGATATAAAAAAGCATTTTTAGAAAAATTGCACATTCCCCCCATCACGCCATCCAATCAATCCATAGTTCAACAAATTGAGGCGATGGTGGATAAAATCCTTTACGCTAAAAAGGAAAATTCCAAATCCGATACCAGTGAGTGGGAGCGGGAGATTGACAGGTTGGTGTATGGGCTATATGAACTGACGGAGGAAGAGATTAAAATAATAGAAAGACAATAAAAATAAAAATGAAAAACAAAGAAATATTGCCGGTAAAATCAAAAGATTATGTTTTGTTTTTACAAGACATAAAAAATAAGATTACAAATGCCCGTATTAGTGCATATAAGAGTTTAAATAAAGAATTAATAAATTTATACTGGTATATTGGGAAAAGCATAGTAGAAAAACAGGATAAATATGGGTGGGGTAAAAGTATTGTTGAAAAACTTTCTAGTGATTTAAGAAAAGAATTTCAAGGAATTAAAGGATATTCCGCTCAAAACTTATGGTATATGCGCCAATTCTATCTGGAATACCAATCGTCACCAATTCTCCAACAACTTGTTGGAGAAATTCCGTGGGGTCAAAATTTAGTGATATTATCCCGTGTTAAAAATATAAAAGATAGAGAGTTTTACATTAAAGGAACAATACAATATGGATGGAGCAGAAATGTGTTAATCCATCAAATAGAAGCAGAAGCACACAAACAAACAAAAACAATAAAACTCCATAACTTTCCTAAAACACTTCCGGCACACTTGTCAGAACAAGCAGATTTATCAATGAAAGATACTTATACTTTAGATTTTCTTGATGTTGCACAACCATTATTAGAAAGAGAATTAGAAAGAAAACTGTTGGAAAATCTTAAAAAATTTCTTACAGAATTAGGATACGGATTTTGTTTTATCGGTAACCAGTATAAACTTGAGTTAAATGACAAGGAATACTATATTGACCTTTTGTTCTATCACAGATATTTGCATTGTTTAGTTGCGATTGATTTAAAAATAGGTGAATTCAAACCTGAATATGCTGGTAAGATGAATTTCTATTTGAATTTACTTGATGAGAAGATTAAATTACCAGAAGAAAATCCCTCAATAGGAATTATTATCTGCAAGGACCGTAACCGTTTTGAAGTTGAATATGCATTAAAAGGTATAGATAAGCCAATTGGTGTGTCAAAATACAAAATAATTAAAAAATTACCTCCGAAATTAAAAAAGAAACTACCAACCGGAGAAGATATAGAAAAGGGACTGAAATAATCCAAGCAAGCAGGCAAAAGTTTACCCTGTGAGATGCGACATGCTATCTCATAGGAATAAAGAATATGAACAACCAGATTGACCAACTAGTTTATAAACTGTATAATTTAACAGATGAAGAAATAAAAATAATAGAAAGACGATAATGAAATACCATCCCGAAAAACATCATCGCCGA
>DAKN01000104.1:6191-6558 GCA_002499185.1 Candidatus Pacearchaeota archaeon UBA284
TGAATGAAAATGGGGAAATTGCCAAACAATATTGGTTGGAAATTCCATTGCATTTTCCCAATGTATCGTTGGACAAATTTTTAATAATGCCCAATCACATACATGGCATAATTATAATAAATGATAATATCATCGGGGCGAAATATTTTTCGCCCTGCCTGGCGAAATATTATCCCGAAAATTGTTTTTATTTCCAATATGCAGTATATTTACATCATAATAGAAATAAAACAAAATAAATGACATTTCTGGAATTTAAGGATAAAATGTTTGATTTGGCATGTTTTAATATCTATCAGGTATATGCCTGGAAACCCGATTTTGACCGGAATAACCTTACCCGCTGGGCGAAGAAGGGGTATCTTAT
>DAKN01000104.1:6582-8123 GCA_002499185.1 Candidatus Pacearchaeota archaeon UBA284
TACCGCCCATCGTACATCAGCCTGCACACAGCATTGTCGTTCTATGGGATGATACCGGAAGCGGTGGTGCAGATTACCAGTGTGACATCACTAAAAACTACATCATTCGCCAATGATTTTGGCGAATACTCTTATAAGAATGTCAAGGAAAACCTGCTATTCGGTTACGAACTAAAGCCAATGGCCGACAACCGCACCATACAGTTTGCCACTCCCGAAAAGGCATTGCTCGATTTGCTGTATCTTTATCCATTCTATGATTCCCAACAGGAATTGGAAGAATTGCGTTTGGACGAAGATTATCTGCACGATAATTTGAATATGGATTCACTGGCGAAATATTGCGCCAGGTTCAAAAGCAAGGCTCTTAACCATCGGGTAAAGTTGCTTTTTAAAACTTACGATTTATGATACAGATTGAACAAATAAGAAATTATTTTCCACCTCAAATACGTGAAAATTCTGTCTTCGATAAGTATATACTGAAAGAGTATTTACAGTTAATGATTCTGGATTATCTCTCTTCTACTCCATTCATCAGAAAAATGAAACTTATCGGTGGAACAAATCTGCGTTTGGTAAAAGGAATAGACCGCTTCTCCGAAGATATGGACTTTGACTGTAAAAACCTGTCGAAAGATGAATTTATTGAAATGACAAACGGAGTAATCCAGTTTTTAAAACGTTCAGGGTTGAGGGTAGAAGTAAAGGATAAAGAAAACCCGAGACTAACGGCTTTCCGGCGTAATATCCATTTTCCGGAGCTGTTATTCGATTTAGGATTAAGCGGACATAAGGAAGAGCGTTTCCTGATAAAAATCGAAAGCCAGGACCAGAAAATTGTTTATCTTCCGGTTATCGCAAATATTAAGGGCTGCGGATTCTTTTTTCCTTTTCCCGTCCCTTCCGATGGCGTATTATGCAGCATGAAAATAGCTGCATTGTTAGCCCGTGCTAAAGGCCGTGATTTTTATGACCTGATGTTCTTGCTTTCACAGTCAGAACCGGATTATGATTTCCTGTCAAAGCGCTGCGGAATCAGCAATTTGCAAGAGTTCAAACAAGCAGCAGTCGAACTCCTAAAAACAGTTGATTTAAAGAAAAAGCAAAAGGACTTTGAACATTTGCTTTTCAATAAAACGAATAGCAAAAAAATATTACGGTTTGGTGAATTTGTAAATTCACTAACTGAATAATAAACGAATTAATAAATACAGAACTCATGACTTAACAGCAATATTTACCCCGTAGAAAACAGTTTTAAGGAATCATAAATATATGTATGACAATAGATTAATTTCGTTAGTTTTCGCAAACTTAACCCCGTTGGATATGTGCTTAATTTAAAGCATTTTGCGTTTTATCATTTAATTATCCTACGGGGTTAATTTCTACGGGGATAAAATGTCGCAAGTTTACATAAAATAGTTAATAATCAGGCAAAAAATACTAAACTCTCTTATATAACTTCTTTTTCACGTTGTCCCAGTAGTCGCTATTTTACTTTTTATAACTGGCTAATTTTCCATTCTATTCTATAT
>DAKN01000049.1 GCA_002499185.1 Candidatus Pacearchaeota archaeon UBA284
TGTACGATGAATGGAAATTTAACTTTTGAAGGTGATTGGTGTTTTAATGTCAATTATGTTGATGATATAACTATAGATGGGAATGGATATACTATCGATACAACAAATTGCTGGGCAACAGCAGATATTTACATAGAAGGAGCAAACAATTTTGAATTGAAAAATATTAATCTATCTGGTGGTACGTGTGGTGGAACATCTAACATTTATGGTCTTTATGCTGATGGAATGAAAATAAATAATGTAACCATTTCTGGAGTAGGGACTGGAATTTATTTAATTGGAATGAGCAATTCAAACATTACAAATAATATCTTAGAATTAGATAACTATTGTATTGTTGTAGATGGGAATACCAACCTTTCAATAGAGAATAACACCTTATTAAATGCACAGAGCTTAATTTACATAGTAAATCCAGCAGGATATACAAATATAATAAACAATACATTAGATGGTGCAACAAATTTGGGAATGGATTTACAAAGTGGAAATTATACTTTAATTAATAATAAAATCTTTAATTCGCCCTATGGGATATGGGCATCAGATAGTTATATTATTTGGGATATTGATACAAACTATTCTACTACAAGCATTCCAATTGGTGCATCAGGCACAGGAATAGTTTATTCTATTAACCCAGTAGCAGATACAAACCCAATTACAACAGAGTTATATGATGATAGTCACGTGTATGTTAAACATTACTTAGATGTTTATGTTAATGATACCGATGGAAATCCTGTTGAAGATGCGAATGTTTTGAGTTATGCTACACTTCCAATAGGTTATAGTGATACACAAACAGAAAGCACTTATTATGATTATTCTTCAGAACCCGGATTTAGCACAGCAGGAGAAGGAACATTTAGTCTTGTTGGTGGAAAATATAATTTTTATGCAACACCAGATGAATGGAACTATGTAGGAATAGCTTATGAACCAGATATTTCTCCCAGTACATATAAAATGATTGAAACAAATTTCAGCATCGCATCTGGTTCAGCAGAGGATTATTCAGCAACAGTTTTATTTTTAGATTATCAAGGTGGAGATAATCCTTATTATGGTTGTTGGGTTCAAAAAGTGCCTGGAACTTGGTCTTTTGGACTGTATAAATGTAATGATTTAAGTTGCTGGACTTACACAGAAATAGATTCTACAACCACTTCAATTGATTATGATACAGAATACAATATTTATTTTGAAAGAAATGGAAGCACATTAACTTGCAAATTATTTCGTCCTTTTCCATTTATAGATGTAACTATTTCAGGAAGCAACTTGGATTTAACATCAGGATATGATGGAATTGGAGGTTATTGGATTAATACAACATTTGATAATACAAACATAACAAGAAATGTTCCAAGCTATATGGTATTTAATCAAACAACAAATTCCTCAGGATATATAACGCAACAAAACCTAAGTGAGTATTTAGCAAATGAAAGTGGGGTGTTCTATTATACTAATTATTCTATAAATGCGACAAAAGGAGATGCATACTCAGAAACAGAATCAATAAATCTTACGGGAAATTATATTGTCGGAGATAATGGACCGGTTAATTTGACAGTTAGCAATGTGACAAATGAAACGCAAACATGTTCTGATGGAACAGCATATAATTCATGCTCTTCAACAAAGCCGTTATACTGCAGCAACGGGGTTTTGATTTCACGATGCTCTGTTTGCGGCTGCAATTATGGATCTTCCTGCAAAGCAAATGGTGAATGCGTAAAACAGCCTAGCAGTGGTGCAGGAATAACTACACCTTCTTGCGGAAATGGAAAATGCGAAACATGGGAAAATTATCTAACTTGTGCAAAAGACTGTCATGCTCCGGAAAATCCTCCAGAAAAAATAGATTATGTTTGTGGAAATTTAAGCGAAAAAAATTGCGTTTTAAACATATCCAGCAATGAAACCATCATGTTTATTGTAAAGAACATAGAGCATATTGCACAAATCGATGGAATTAACAGTAGTAATGTCAATTTATGGATTTGGAGCGAGCCGATATTTATCTCATTGAATATTGGGGAAAGTAAACAATTAGATTTGGACAAGAATAATCTTGCTGAACTTGAAATCACTTTGAATGAAATAATAAACAAAACTGCATCGCTCACATTCCAGGAATTGGAAGAAATTCAAGCTACTGAACCAGAAATAACAACCGCAGAAGAGAAACCAAAGATTTCAATTTGGCCGATTTTAATGGTGATTTTTGTCTTGTTGATATTAACAGCAGTAGCAATTCTGACGACAAAACACAAGAAAAAGAAAAAATATTATGGTTATAAATAGAATTTTATTTACCTTTTATCCTTATTTTTAAGATTATTTTAATTTTTCTAATTTATTATTCGTTTTTATTTTAATTTTCTCGTCGGGATATTTTTAGTTAATCGGTTTATCGAAAACTTTATAAATGACATATATACTTAAATGTATAAATCAAAATGATATCATTAAAAAGATATGCTTAAAAAACTATAGGTTTTTTGGCANNGCATCCCAGAAATTAAAAATTTCTGAGGATTGTTTGATTGAAAGGCTAATAAAAATAAAATACTCAAAATGGCAAAGGAAGCATTCAATATTTTTTTCAGAAAAAAACCCGCTTTGATTTTGGTTGCTCTTAAAAGAGGGGGAAGAGCAAGATATGGGAGTTTGCTTGCAAAAGAAGTTGATTGTACATACAGTCACGCAGTTAAAATTTTACAAACCCTTGAAAAAATAGGTTTGGTTGAATTTGAGAAAAAAGGAAGAATAAAACTGATAAAACTTACAAGCAAGGGAAACGAAGTTGCAAACAATATCCAAAAAATAAGAGACCTAATAATTGCTTAATTAAAATATAAGATATTAGGTTAATCAAGGCAAAGAAAAATCTGATAAATAAAAATCGAAATATTTATAAACTATAGAATGGTAACGAATTTAATAAGTAAAATGAAAGGCAAGGGGATTTTGAATTTTGTATTTATCTTGGCAACAGTTTTAGTTTCTATATTATTAATTAATAATGTAAGTGCAACAGTCACATCAATATCTTTAGTTAGTCCAAATAGCGGATATAAAACAACAGATTCTACTCCTATTTTTGAATTTAAACCATACAATAACATTAGTGGATATAATATTAATTGTACTTTAATAATTGATTCTAATAATTATGGGACGTCAAATAATATAAAATCAGGATATGCAAAGAAAATAACCGCAAGCCCATCTTTAAATATTGGAACACACACATGGTATATATCCTGCAGAGATAGTGAATCAGAAAGAAATAGCACTTCAAGAACAATTGAAATAATTGATACCCCTGGATTTTGCGATGACACAACAAGTGGGGATTTCTCAATAACAATAGATGATTTAGATAGTGGAGACGAATTTACTATTGGTGAAAATATTTCCTTTACAGTTAATGTTGAAAATGAAGGCGACGATGATATGAGCGTTTATGTTGAAGCAAGATTATATGATCTAACCGATGAAGATGAAATATCTATAGTTAAAATAAAGAAAACTATTGATGAAAATGATGATGTTGATTATTCAATTAAATTAATAGTTCCATATGATGTTGATGAAGACCATGATTTCATTATTCAAATCAAAGCATATCAATCAGGAAATGAAGATGATAATTGCAACGAAAAAAGTATTTCAATATCTTTGGAAAGAGAATCTAATTTAGTTGTTCTGGATAGAGCGTATTCAAGCTCAGACCAAGTTGATTGTAATATGTATTTTGATTTTACAGCAAGAGTTGCAAATGCAGGTTCACAAGACGAAGAAGATGTTAAATTTAGAATATATAATACGGAATTAGGAATAGATGCTTCAAAAATATTTGATTTAGATTCAGGAGATAAAGAAACAATGTACTTTAATTTTTTAATTTCAGAAAATGCTACCCCAAAAAATTATACCTTGAATATGATTGTTTATTATGACGATATGGATAGTTCAAATTCTTATTCCTACAAGATAGAAGTTCTGCCAACAAGATGTAAGATACAAACACCAACACCTTATACCAATTATACTAATGTAACAAAAGAAATATTATTTACTACAAATCAATTAAGTTCTGCTTTTACTGGAAGTCAGTTTTTAATAAAAGTAGATGTAACTAATATGAACAATGTAACTTCAGAATATCTTGTTTTAGCAAAAGATTATTCAGAATGGGCTGTTCTTAATAGCATAACTCCAACAATGCTTATATTGGCTCCAGGACAAACATCAAGCGTTTATATTGCCTTAACTCCATTGAATGAAGCAAATGCAGTAAATACATTTAAAGTAAGTGTGGCTTCTGGAACAAGTGCAAAAGAACAAATAATTACGGTAAACTTGCAAGGAACAAGCAAACCAGCATCTATTTTAGATCAATTAATCTTTGAGTTTAACAGACAATGGTGGCTTTTTGGAATAAATCTTATTTTATTAATTGGAATAATCATTCTTTTAATAGCTGTTTTTAGGCCAAGAAAAAAAACATTTCCAGCAGCTGAAATAAGATTAAAACAAGCTAAGAACGGAAATGGAAACGGCAAAAAGAAATAATTCTTTTTTCTGCAATAAGTAACCTTTTTAAAATCTAAATCTCTTTTTTAATGATGACAAAGATAACTAAGAGTGTTGAGAATAAAGATAATTTTAGCGTTAAAGACATTCTTGAAACATTAAGTCCAATTGAAAAGCAAATAATACCTTATCTTGGTTTAATGAATATAGATAAAATAGCTGAAAATTCCAATTTGGATGAAACAACAATCCTAAGAGCATTATCTTTTCTTAGTAATAAAGAAATAATAAAACTTTCAACAAAAGCAGAAAAAATAATTAATCTAGATATTAATGGTGCTAATTATTTAAGGGGGGGCTTGCCCGAAAGACGCTTATTAAATTTTCTTATGCTAAACAACAAAGAATATTCTCTTGAAGAAGCAAAAAAACAGTCAAAACTTACAGACAATGAATTCACAATAGCCCTTGGAGCATTAAAAAACAAGACATTTATTACAGTAACAAATGGCAAAATAAAATTTTCAGGAAATAAAGAACAGGCAACAAAGAAATTTTTAGAAGAAAAATTTTTAGAACAATTACCCTTGCCATTAGATAATATAACTGATGAACAAAAGCAATGCCTTGAAAAATTAAAATTAAGAAAGAATATTCTTTTAATTGAAGAACAAAAGGAAACAAACTATGAAATAACCGATTTTGGCAAAAAGATAATTTCTAAATCTGGTGAAATTAAAATTGAACTAATAGAACAATTAACTCCAGAAATAATTCGAAAAAAATCATGGAAGGGGAAAAAATTCAGAAAATATGATCTAAACACAAGTGGTAATAAATTAATTGCTGGAAGAAGACAATTTTATTTAGAATTTGTACAAGAAATCAAAGAAAAACTCACTGCTCTTGGTTTTGAAGAGATGAAAAGCGATATGATAGTTAATGAATTCTGGAATTTTGATGCATTATTTCAGCCACAATTCCATTTAGCAAGAGAATGGACTGATAATTATAGAATAAAGAATAAAACTAAATTCGATGAAATAAAAAAAGAATTTGTTGAGCGTGTTAAAAAAATTCATGAAGAAAAATGGAAATATTCCTGGGATTTAGAAAAAGCGAAACAGCCGATTCTAAGACCACAAGGAACAGTAATCAGTGCCCAAACAATGGCGAATATGCCAAAGATTCCGGGAAAATATTTTGCAGTAGCAAGAGTTTTCAGGCCAGACGTTGTTGATGCAACTCATTTATCTGAATTTAATCAAATGGAAGGGATTGTTATTGGAAAAGATTTAAATTTTAGGCATTTGCTTGGTTTGTTGAAAATGTTTGCCGTAGAAATAGCAGATGCAGAAAAACTTCGTTTTGTTCCAGATTATTATCCATTTACAGAACCAAGTGTTGAGCTTGATGTCTATAAAGATGGGAGATGGCTTGAACTTGGTGGAGCAGGCATATTCAGAGCAGAGGTAGTAAATCCCCTAATGCCGAATGCTGAAAAAGAAAATATAAGGGTAATTGCGTGGGGTTTGGGGATGGATAGATTAGCAATGTTAAAATATAAATTAACAGACATTAGAGATTTATTCTCACATAAATTAAATTTGCTTAGAGAATCTAAAATTAAATTTGAATAAAGGAGAAATAAAAGGAGTTAACCTAATAAGATATTCAAGAACGCCATTTAGACTTCCGGGCGTCGTTCGCCTGAACCTAATTGCGAACCTTGGAATTAACCAATTTAACAATTTAATGATAAAATAAATTAAAATATATTTAGAAAAACACAAAAATGCCAACAATTGAAATTTCAAAAAAAGACCTGAATGAACTAACCGGAATAAAATTAGAATTAGAAGAAGCTATGCCGATGATTAAAGCAGAGGCGAGCATTGACGAAAATAACAAAGATAGGATAAAAGTTGAATTAAAAGATGTAAACAGACCAGATTTATTATCTGTTGAAGGAATAGCAAAAGAAATTAAATTAAAAGCAGGAGTGGATAAACCAGCAAAGCAATATAAAATAACAAAAAAAGATTGCACGATTCATATTGAAAAGAAGGTTAAGGCAATAAGACCCTTTATTGCATGTGCTATTGCTAAAGATGTTGAAGTAACAGAAGAATTACTTAAACAATTAATCCAGTTGCAAGAAAAATTAGGTGAGTATTTTGGAAGAAAAAGAAAAGAAGCAGCATTAGGCATTTTTGATTTTGATAAAATAAACTGGCCAATAACATATACTACAAAAAATCCAGATAGTTTTTCATTTAGGGCTCTCGAAATGGATAAAGAGTATTCGTTAAAGAAAATTCTTTCAATTCACGAAAAGGGTAAAGAGTATGGACATTTGCTTGAAAATTGTAAAGAATATCCAATAATAATAGATAATAAAAATAATGTTTTAAGCATGCCCCCAATAATAAATTCGGATTATTCTGGAAAAATTAATGAAAAAACAAAAAACTTATTTATAGAGGTAACAGGAAGTAGCGAAATTTTTGTTATGCCCATATTAAACACGGTTGTTTTAGCATTATTAGAGAGAGGGGCAAAGATAGAGCAAGTTACAATAACTAAAGAAGGGGGCAAGGAAAAAAGAATTAGTCCAGATATTGAAGGCAAGATAATGAAAATCTCTATTGAATCAATAAATTCAACACTTGGATTAGACTTAACAAATAAAAAAATAATTGAATTATTGGAAAAATCAGGATATATTTCAGAAGACAAAGGAAAAGAGATTATTATAACCATTCCTTTTTACAGGCAAGATATAATTGATGCTAGAGATATTATTGAAGATATAGCTATTTCATACGGATATAATGAATTTGAGCCAGAACTTCCAAATCTTTCAACAACAGGCAAGATTTCAAAGGAAAACTATGCTATAGAAAAAATAGCAAATCTTTTATCGGGGTTGAAGGGCCAGGAAATATCTAATTTTATTCTTACAAATAAAGATACATTATTTAAAAAAACAAACCAAAAAGAAACAGAAATAGTAGAGATAGCAAATCCAATGTCTAATTTATA
>DAKN01000026.1:0-3133 GCA_002499185.1 Candidatus Pacearchaeota archaeon UBA284
AATTCGAAATAGAAAGCATAGATGATGTAAGAAGCAGCAAACGTGATTTTATCATGGAAAGAGCAAAATCACTTATGGAAAAATTAAGTTCACAAGTTCCAGAAATGCGAGAAATAAAACAGAATGTTATAGATACAACAAAAACAGCAAAGCTTGTTGAATTCGGAGATGAAAAACTAGCAGCAGGACCAGATGTTGAAAAAAGCAGAGAGATAATTATTGTAGAAGGAAGAGCAGATGTCGTTAATCTTTTGAGATGCAATATCAAAAATGCTGTTGCAATGAATGGCACAAAATTACCTAAAAGCATAATTGAATTAACAAGAGAAAAAGAAGTAACTTTATTTGTTGATGGAGATCGTGGGGGAATTTTAATAGCAAAAGATGTTCTAGCAAACGCAAACATAAAGTATGTTGCGAGAGCTCCTGATGGAAAAGAAGTAGAAGAGCTGCTTGAAAAAGAAATTATCGGTTGTTTAAGAAATAGAATGAGTGTTGATGAATTCAGAGAAAAGCATATGAGGGAAAGGCAAACAAATGAAAGGGGAGACAGAACAAATTATCAAAGAAGTTATTCTGACAGACAGTCAAGAACAATGTCTGGAAGAGGAAATCAATCTCGCGGATATGATGAAAGAAACTATGGAAGACGAGATAATACAGAAAGAACACCAATAAAAGAAGAGCCTTTTGAACCAATAAAATTGACTGCAACAGATAAAAAAGAAATCGAAAAACAGGCAAAAACTATTGATGGAAAAAGAAAAGCACTTCTCTTAAATAAAGAAGATAAGAAATTAGAGGTTCTTGAAATGGTTTCTGTAAATGATGCTGTGAATGCACTTTATCAAAGCAAAAGAAGAGGCAAAAAAATAGATGTCTTAATCATTGACGGAACAGCAACCACTCAATTGATAATAACTGCTGAAAGATTGAATTTGACTGCAATTGCTGCAAAGAATTTTACAGCAACTAGTGAAAAAGTCAAGATGATTTCTGTTTAATTAGACTTTTTTTCTTTTTATTTTTATATTTTTTTAGAACTCGTGCCTTCGGGCTTATAGTTTTTAATGAATTAATTCCAGAATTTTGCATATTCGTTCAGGCAAAATTAAAGAATTTTCAAATTTTAAATTTTATAAAAAATTTGGGAATAGAAAAACGAAGTTTTTTGTTTCCGACGAAGCATAATTTTATTCGTTATTGAGCAAGATTAATTATTGAATTTAATCATCAAAATATTTATAAATAATCTTTCCGAAAAAAAGCTAATTAATATAATTAATATTAATTAAATAAATTAAAAAACGAGGTAAAAAATGACATATCCCGAAAGAACACTTCCAGAAGCATCTTATTTGGTAGTCTCTGTTCCAGAATTGGCAAACCTGAAAAACTGCAACATCTATCTGCTTTATTCAGACAAATTTAGGCAATGGGCATTAGATAGGGGTGGAGGAATTATCAATTTTGATGAACAAACAAAAGAATATCCTGCAGAAGATATAAACACCTTTATTGGATTTATTGAATCAAAAACACTAGATCCAAAAACAGGAGCATTTGTCGCAATGGATCTTCCTGCATTTAATGCAATAAAACAGGTTCAGGAAAAGAGGAACATATTCAATCCGGACAAAATTCTTTGGAAAAACGGTGTTTTTTTATCAAAGAAGAATTAATTAAATTCTTCTTTATTCTCTTTTTATTGGTTAAATTAGAAAGTTTTTTATAAGCGTTAAATGTATTTTTAATATGAAAAAATTGGTGAAATCAAGAAAAGTTGAAAAACCAAAAAAATCTTCAAAGGAAACCAAATCTAAGCAAGAATACTTCCCAGGAGATAAAGTTAAAATTATTGCAGACAAGGAATACTCTGGAATATTCTTCGAATCTTATGATCCTAAAATTATTCTTTTAAAATTAGAATCTGGATATAACATTGGTATAGAAAAATCAAAAATAAAATCTATTAAAATTCTTGAAAAAGCCAAGCAAAAACCAGAAATAAACAAAAAGAAAACAAAAGAAAATCCAAATCTTAAAAAAATAATCATTTTACATACTGGCGGAACAATTGCATCTAAAGTAGATTATCAATCTGGCGGAGTTGTAGCAAAATTTTCTGCAGAAGATTTAATCGGGATGATTCCAGAAATAGCAGATATAGCTAATATAGAAACAGAATTAATTGCCAACATGATGTCAGAAGATATGATGTTTTCTGATTATCAAAAAATAATAAACTCGATAAAAAAACATGAACATAAATGCGATGGAATAATAATAGGTCACGGGACAGATACTTTAGCATATACTGCTGCAGCATTGTCTTTTGCTTTAGAGGGAATAAACATTCCAATAATTCTTGTCGGTAGTCAAAGAAGTTCAGATAGGGGAAGCACAGACGCAAATTTCAATTTAATTTCAGCTGCAAAATTCATAGCAAAATCTGATTTTATAGGTGTAGGAATTTGCATGCATAATTCAAGCAATGATAATATTTGCGCAATTTTGCCTGCAACAAAAACAAGAAAAATGCATACATCAAGAAGAGATGCTTTTAAGGCAATTAATGATTCTCCTATCGCATTAGTCAATCCCCAAAACTCTGAAATTACTTTCATGAAAAAATATGAACATAAACAAGGGCATGGAAATGCCAGATTCAAGGATAAATTTAACGAAGAAGTCGGAATATTAAAAACACACCCTAACATGAAAAATTCCTTATTTGAATTTTATAGTAAAAATTACAAAGCAATAATCATAGAAACAACAGGGTTGGGGCATATGCCTACAAATCTCGGAAAAAATCTAAAAAATTATGAAATTATAAAAAAATTCATAAAAAATGGTGGAATAGTAGCAATAACTTCCCAATGCATTTATGGAAGGGTTAATTCAAATGTTTATACTAATTTAAGAAGGCTTTCTGAAATAGGGTGCATTTTTTGTGGAGATATGCTTTCAGAAACAGCATTCATAAAACTTTCATGGCTATTAGGAAATTATAAAAAAGAAGAAGTAAAAGTATTATTGACAAAAAATCTTCGCGGAGAACTCAATGAAAGAACATTATTCAGTGAAGATTTTGTAGAATAAAAATAAAATGGCTATAAAAATAAATCAT
>DAKN01000026.1:3165-6586 GCA_002499185.1 Candidatus Pacearchaeota archaeon UBA284
ATGTGTTTTAGCATGCAAGCACAATGCTATTTCTTTGACATAGTTTTTTGAAATTAATTACTCTTTGTTTTATTGTTATTATCTGCTCTTACTTCAATCCTAGGTAAGGTTTGATATTTCTTATTAAAATAAAAATTATTTCCACAAACAGTAAATGTATTTTTATAACCTGCCATTTTTGCAATCTTTATTATTTTTTCATTATAAATTCCAAAAGGCCAAGCAATAGAAGTTACCTTATTTCCTAATTTTTCTTCAATTTCTTTTTTTGATTTGCTCAAATCTCTAAAAATTCTGGATTCATACTGTTTTTCGTCTTCATTATTTTTCCTTACGGTTAATATAGAATTGAGATTATCTTCCTCTTTAACTAAGATATGGCTATTATAGGTGTGGCTTTGAATATCAACAAAACCAGAACCATACATTTCTTTTAAATCCCGCCAGCTAAGACGTAAATTATGTTGACTATCTTCTACACAACGATTAGTTACAAATAATGTAGCTTTTACTTTTTCTTCTAATAATATTGGATAAGCATAATCATAAATGCATTTAAGACCGTCGTCAATAGTTATTAAAACATATTTTGAAGTATCTTCCTTAGGTTTTTCTGATATTTTGTAAGCAGAATAAATACTATCAAATTCGTTTACTGTCAAAAAGCAGAAATTTTTTTCTTTATAGTATTTTATGGTTTTTCTGAATTCTTCGGTTGTTTGTGCATATCTCCGAGCGTTTTTGAGAATTTTATGGTTTTCTGGAACAACCCAATGGTAACATAAAATTGGCACAGCAGAAGATTTTTGTTTCTGTTCTTTGATTAAAGAGTAAGAAGAATCTTTTTGATTAATTATTTTATCCGAAATTTGAGACATTAAGGATAAAGATAAAAGTAACTCTAATAACATTTTTGAAATTATTTTAGAAATGTTTGATTAGTTTAAAAAACCTTGGTTCAATTTCCCTTAGGAAATATTTATAAAGAACTAATTTGTGCTTTTTATTAAATAAAGCACGACTCTTGGGGGAAACAAATTTCTTCTAAAGTAAGATTTCTCTAACTTTTATTTATTAATGGCACATATAATTGGTATTTAAACTTTTCCAATTAATGCCAAAATAAAAAAATATTAAATAAATAGAGGAGAAAAAAATGGTGTTAGATTTTGCAAGAGAGGCAATCGACGGTGTTGGCAAATACGGCATTAATTTTGATGAACTAAAAGCAGGAAAAGCAAGCATCAAAGTTATAGGTCTTGGTGGAGCAGGTTGTAACGCAATTACTTGGCTTTATAACAAAGGAATCACAGGCGCTACTGTATTTGCAGCAAACACAGACGCATTGCATTTAAGCGTCTGTAAGGCAGACGAGAAAATTCTTATAGGTAAGGAATTGACAAGGGGATTAGGCTGTGGTGGTTATCCTGAAAAAGGAAGAGAAGCAGCCAAAGAGGCAATGGTAGATTTAAAGAGAGCAGTCAGCGGAGCTGATATGGTTTTCTTAGTTGCAGGTGAAGGTGGGGGAACAGGAACAGGTTCTGCACCAGTTGTTGCACAGCTTTCAAAAGAAGTTGGCGCAGTAACTATCGGAGTTGTCACAATGCCTTTCGAAACAGAAAGAGCAAGAATTGACAAAGCCGAATTTGGTTTACAGCAATTAAGAGAAGCAGCAGACACTGTTATTGTCATTGACAACAACAGATTAGTTGACATCGCTGGAAACTTACCAGTTGAACAAGCTTTCGCAGTTGCAAACGAATTAATTGCAACAATGATTAAGGGTATTGTAGAAACAATTACAATTCCATCCTTAATTAACCTAGACTATGCAGATGTTTCTTCAATTATGAAGAACGGAGATGTTGCAGTTATTGGAATAGGAGAAAGCGACACTCAAAATAGAGTAGAAGAAGCTGTAAAGCAAGCTTTGAGTCATCCATTATTGGACATCGACTACAAGGGTGCAACAGGTTCATTGATCCACGTAATTTGTGGTGAAGACTTGAAGTTGGAAGAATTGAACAATATCGGACAATTAATTACTGAAAACTTAAGTCCAGATGCACAAGTTATCATCGGAGCAAGAATCAACAGAGAATTCAAGGGAAGAGTAAGAGTTATTACCATCATAACTGGTGTTAAATCTCCATACGTCCTTGGGAATCAAAAAGCATTTGACAATTACAGTTCAAGTGCTGGAATGGCAGATATCGGAGTTCAATTTTACAGATAATTTTTTGAGCTAAGGGGGACGTAGTCCCCCAGCTTTTCTTTTTTCTAAATTATTTTTATATCAGGAAAACATTTATTAAGGGGATTTTTCTTAATATAGCAGAGAGGGGATTAAAAAAAGAGGGACGGGAAAAACAAATTTTATCATAATCATTCACAAATATATCATATTCCCCTTAGCCTTTTGAATTTCTCGCCAGCCTCTCTTCGGAGAGGGCTGGCCCAATAATTATCAAATAGAAATATCTTTCAAGAAAATTTGTTGTTAATGCATTAATTTCTTTCTAGAAATTATTTGTCATTGAGATCGAGAAAATCATAGATTTTCTAGATTCCGGAAATCTTAAGATTTCCAAGAATGACTCATTTAACAAAGTGAGAAAAATTTATTTTTTTGAACGATTCATTTCTATAACTTAAAGGTTATCTTAAAGATCTAATTCATAAAATCCTTCGGCTCTATGCGCTGTTCTTGTTTCTTCTGCTTTTCTTGCAGCATCTTCTTTTACCTGCTCAGACATTGCATCATAATTGTTTTTTTGGTTTCTCATCTGATTTGCTTCAAATGGCTTGCCGATTTTATCAAGCAAAATAACTAATTTATCCCTTATTTTCTGAGCTTCGTTGAATGGATATCCTGGTAATGAAAGAAGTTTATTATATACTGAAATTGCCTTGTTTATCCTTTTTCCATCTTCGTGATCTTTTGCGATTGTTAAGAATAAAGCAAAAAACTTTTTTTCTAAATCATTTCTTTCTCTTTGTGTAGCTAAGGCCAATGCTCTTCTGAAAGAATCTTCTGCAGTAAAATAATCTTCTGCTTTAACATTTGTTTCGGCTGTTTTAAAAAATAAACTCATTTTTTCAGGGAAAAGTGTTGCTAAATCTGAAGCTATTCTGTAATTTTTAGCGGCATTTGACCACCATCTTTTTCCTTCATAAAGTTGAGCAGTTAAGATATGACATTCTTTTTTCAATTCCGGATTTTGTATCTTTTTTAATTCATTTTCTAGAAACTCAATTTTTCTTTCAGGAGTATTATACTTAGTCATTCCTTGCAAGAGTTCTTGTTTTGTTGTTAACACCATTTTACTTTTTTTCTTATGGCTTTTTTATTTAATCCTTGTTTTTAAATTTTATGCTGATAAAGAATACAATTCTTAATTTACAACGCAGGCATTGGTTG
>DAKN01000087.1:0-4131 GCA_002499185.1 Candidatus Pacearchaeota archaeon UBA284
ATGTTAGATTTGCTTAAAAGACGATGAAATGAGAGTACAATGGATAGGATAAAATACTATGGCAAGTATGATCTCGCTGCTAGGCATTATATAGAAAAAGCAAGTACTTTCTTGGAAAACTTTGATATATCTAGTAGCGATCATTCAATAAGCGAAATAATCGAGCTTTTTAATATCAAAAGATATATAGACGATGGGCTAATTGAAAACGGAAAATTAAAAGATTCCGATGGAATAAATACTATTGTTGGCAAGTATTTCGCTGCTTTCGGTAAAAGGCAATTATGTGAAATATATCGTGAAGTTGATGAAGAGCTTATAGAAGAATTCTGGCAAATATTCTCAAATTTCAAAACGTATACATTATTTACAAAACAACAGTTCTCTGAATTCCTGGCTTCTTCTGCTCCTAGTATTAGGTACATATTGCAGAACAAAAAACTTGTTGATGAATATGATACTGAGATTAAAGAGTATTTGCTTTCTAATTGTAATAACGCCACAATACTTCTCGACATATTTGAAGTCAGAAGCTCATTTAAAAAAAATGAATTGTTCTTACCGAATTCGATTTCATTGATGGAAAAGGAAAAAATAATCAACGAATATGTAGAATGCCCTGATGCAAGTATTGGATACTTAGAGATAATTAAAAACATTACTAATAGAGATGTATTACGAGTATCGGATAAAACAAAGCTAAAGGCGAAAAGAAGAATAGAAAAGGAAACAGAGAAATTCTTTGAGGACGGTAATGGATTTAAAATTGGTGCTAGTGTTGCTTATTCTGAAGAGCAGGATGCCGAATCAAAAATAGAAATTAAAAATGGAATGGCAGATATAACATACAGCATGAAATGGATACGTGATAACTTAGATGAGGCAACACTGCTAAACAATTTTATTTACTTATTCGAATACGTTGACTATCAAATGCGAATAACACTAGACAGCAGAGATACTGAGGCTGGCATATTAGAACGCGAAATGGGTATTAAAGCGAAAAATGAGTACTTTGAAAGTATTGTTTTTAGGCAAAAGAATCAAATAGCTAATCTCCAATTGTTCTCATATATCAATGTTCTTGAATCAATTGGAGTTTCGTTTGAAAATGTAATTAAATGGTTCTTTACAGACTATCTGAAAGATGAGTTTGAGATAAGCAATTTTTATCTCAAGATCCCGACTAAAGAAGCATCCTTTCTTGAAAAGTGTAGAACAATCGTACCTGAAATTGAAAGTGTATTAAAACAATACAATTTATACAAAGAAGATAATAGTATTGATCATGAACTACTGCAAATATCTTCAGGACATTTGCTTTTTTCAAATTGTGAGAGCCTAATCTCGAAGAAATATGTGTACCCAAATAGCGACGATTATAATCGAGCATGTTACTACTTTTTTTCTGATCAATGTATGTTATCCTATCTACCGGAAGAGAAAGTTTCATGTAAGTGCTTTTTTGAGCTCCTAAAAAGTCGAAAAGTATGTATTGAAGAATATCCTACCTACCTGAAAGGTGATATTGATTGGCTAATTGGTAATAATTATCTCATAATCAATAATGGATATATTGAAATTGCAGATGAATGGCGTGTTATAATTATACGAGACCTAAATTATAACAAAGTTATTAGTTATCTTCATTATCCACTGTTGGGTAGGGAAAAAATCGACGAAATGATAAGTAACAAATTTCTAAAATATGAAAGTAGTTTGTTTTCTATAAATGAGCAAGACTATTTTGATTATCATCTGAATAAAACGAAATTCGGCAATTCCCTTGACCTAAGGAATATGTATATGCATGGAACGCAGCCGAACGAATTTGAAGATGCCGAAATACATAAATATAACTATATAGTATTTTTAAAACTGATGGTATTAATAGTCATAAAAATTAACGATGATTTATGTTTAAGATTAAAATACTCAGAAAGTTGAAACTCAGAAATCTAACAATCGCTTCGACCTGATAATCCGGCCTGTCATGGTTCGTGCTAAAGTCATTGACGCACGAACCACGCCAGTCTCGGATTACAGGTNNTTGTAAGGTAGAATATGTTAGATGGACGCCTTCGGCGCAAAAAATAATACAATGTACTGTATAGAGAAATATATTTTTACGTGATAAATATAAGCTAGAATAATTAGGAGGATTTATTATGCTACTAAAATCTGTTGATGTTCAGTGTTTTAGAAATATTATTAATTCCAATAATGTAGTCATTGAGAATAATATTACATGTCTAGTTGGAAAGAATGAATCAGGTAAAACTGCTTTTCTTCATGCTCTATATAGGTTGAATCCTTCAAGAACAAATGTATCATTTTCGATTCCTGATCAATATCCAGCATGGCTTGAAAAAAAGGATAGAATGCAAGGTAAAGTTCTTGAAAGTATTACACCTATTAATGCAGTATTTTCTTTTTCAGATAAAGAAACGAAAGAAATAGAAGAAATATTTGGAGAAGGATTTATAAATTGCAAAAAACCATTTACGATAAATATGGAATACTCAGGAAAACAAAATTTTATTATTGAATCACATGAAAACTATTTTGTGGCCAATCTTATTAATAAAATTGATTGGCCAAAGGGTACAAAGACAGATGCAACAAAGTGTAAAACAATTTCTGAACTTAAGGAGTACTCTGAAAAAATTAGAATTAACGAAGAGTATACTGTAGAGCAAAAAGCTGTATCAAGTAAAATTGTTGAGGTAATTCAAAATTCTCTTCAAGGGAAGACACTAGATGATAAGCTAATTATTTATCTTAAAAAAATTATGCCAAAGTTTTTGTATATGTCTGAATATAGTACATTACCGTATTCTGTTCAAATTCAAAAACTATTAACAACAGATCAAAGTCAGCTAAATGACAAAGAGATAACGGCAAAAGCACTTCTTAATCTTGCTGCTGCAGATAAAGACTACCTTATTAACCCAGATTATGAAAGAAGGAAAAGAGAACTTGAAAACGTTGCTAACGCATTAACACAAGATGTTCTTAAATATTGGACACAAAATCCTGAACTGAGAGTACTGCCAGATATTACCTTAAAAACTATAAACGAACCTTCAGGGAGAACAAGTGTTGTTGATGAATTAAAGATAAGAATATGGGATCAAAGGCATCAACTATCCTTACCATTTAACGAACATTCAACAGGTTTTCAATGGTTTTTTTCTTTTCTTGCAGCATTCTCGGAATATGAATATAGAAATGATTCGATTATTATTCTATTAGATGAACCAGCTCTAGGTTTACATGCAAAGGCTCAAGCAGATTTTCTAAGGTTCATTGAAGATAGGTTGGCAAAAAAGTGTCAAGTAATATATACAACCCATTCTCCTTTTATGATACAACCGGGGAAACTGGAAAGAGTTCGTCTTGTTGAAGATAAAGGACAGGAGCTAGGAACAATAGTATCGAAAGATGTAACAACTACTGATGCAGATACTTTATTTCCTCTACAAGGAGCACTTGGTTATGATCTCGTGCAAAATCTATTTATTGCACCTAACAACCTAATTGTAGAAGGGACTTCTGATTTTACTTACCTCCAGGTTATATCTGACTATTTTAAAAATGATTGTAAAAGAGAGTTTTTGAATGAAAAATGGTCATTTGTACCTGTTGGAGGAGTAGATTTAGTCCCAACATTTGTTGCTTTATTGGGAAATCACCTTGACGTTACAGTTGTTATTGATTCACAAAAAGGGGGAAATCAAAAGCTTAGAAAAATAGTTGAACAAGGAATACTTAAAGCAAATAAGATTATTACTATAGGGGCTATATTAAGATTAACAGAAGCAGATATAGAAGATTTGTTTGATCCTAAAGAATATTTAGAGCTATACAATATCGCATTTAGTAGTAATATAATGTTAAATGAATTAAATGGTTCTGACCCTATTGTTAGGAAGATAGCACGGCACCTTGGAATTGAAAGATTTGATCATGGTAAACCCGCTGATCTATTTTTAAGAAAACGTGATGAAATATTACCAAGGCTTTCAAATACTACTCTTGACCACTTTGAGTTGCTTTTTAAAGAAATTAATAAAACTTTAATTTAATAATAAAATATGGAAATTCATCTAACAACTGCTTCAACCTTAT
>DAKN01000087.1:4143-4792 GCA_002499185.1 Candidatus Pacearchaeota archaeon UBA284
GGTTAAGCCAATGTTAGATTGACGCTTCGCGCTGAGAAATATTATTAAACTTATTATTGTTTTACATATATTTATGTTAGTAGATGGAAATATTAAAAAGATTGAGTAAAATATTTATTAAATTTGAAATATCTCATTATTTACAGGAGTAAAAATGCCAAACGAAGATTCAATGAAAGCAATTATAGTAAGTGGATTATTTACTCTTGGCGGAGTATTAATTGGATCATTAATTCCACTCATAAAGGACATTATTGCTTTAAAAAATAACCAAAAGATTGAATACATTCGGCTTCATGATAAAGATAAATTAGAAGCTTATAAAGATCTTTTTAAATTTATTCAAAATTTGAGAATCACTATATGGCCTGATAATGAAGAAATTTACAAAAATTTTATTGAAGATTGTAGAAATAATTTGGAGAAAATTATACCAAATTATCCATACTACTCAAAAAAAGTTATTCAAGAGTTAAATATTATAGAATCATTATATAATATGAGTATAATAGATGTACCTTGGATAATACCACCTGAAGAAGAAGTTAAGATAGAGTTGCCCAAAATAGTTGAAAAGCTATATAAAATAGTTCTAGATGATTTTAAAAAATGGAATATATAGAGAAATCTAACAACTGCTTCAACCTGA
>DAKN01000087.1:4803-7801 GCA_002499185.1 Candidatus Pacearchaeota archaeon UBA284
GCGCACGTTAGATTGACGCTTCGCGCTAGAGATAAAAAAGAGAAAAAAGATAATTAAGACGCATAGTGATGTTATACGAAATGCCAGTTAATTTGGTAGAAAGACTTATAGAAAAAGAAAAATTGATGCTACCTTGGGTCATGGAGGAGTATTTAAATGAAAAACAAAACGCCGATTATTCACGATTTTGATTTAAATTTAATATGTGATTATTTTGGAAGATTGGATCATCAGGGACCTGGTAGCCCTGAATCTACTATTAAAGCATTAAGTTTTATTGACAATCATTCAGATGAATTGGAAATCGCTGATTTAGCCTGTGGAACAGGCGGCCAAACGATAACTCTCGCACAAAACACAAATTGGACCATTACCGGGCTTGATATATGTCCTGCTTTTATTGAAAAATTCAACAAAAACGTTGAAAAACTCAATTTGAAATATAGGGTAAAAGGTATTATCGGTTCAATGGATAATCTGCCGTTTCCCAAGGAACATTTTGATGTTATATGGTCTGAAGGAGCTATTGCCAATATAGGTTTTCGAAAGGGCTTGAATTATTGGAAGGAATTTCTAAAAAAAGACGGCTATATTGCGGTAACATATGAGTCATGGTTTACCGATGAACGACCTGCTGAAATTGAAAAATTTTGGGTTGACGCTGTTCCTGAAATAGATACAATAGGAAATAATATTTCAATACTGCAAAAAGCTGGGTATAAGCTTATTGCTGCATTCACCTTGCCTGAAACATGTTGGACGGATACCTATTTTATTCCACAGAAAGCAATACAAAAACCATTTTTAAAAGCAAATGGAGGGAATAAGGCCGCAAAATTATTTATTAAATATATGGAGTATGAAGCTGAGTTGTATTCAAAATACAAGCAATATTATGGATATGTATTTTATATTGGCAAAAATATATAAAAACATAATATCCAAATATTAATCTAACAACCGCGTTGACTTGATTCGGCTATGTCACNNGCCTCACAAGTCACGCAAATGTTAGATTGATAATTAGGAGGATAGAATGAACATTCTTGATGATAAGTATAAACAACAATTAGAAGAAGTAATGAATGTTATTGATAATAAAACCGTATATAATAGTATAAATGAAATAATGGATAGTTTTAATAAAAATCAAATATCATTACAAGAATATTCGCAAAACCTTTCTACAGTAACTAGTATATTAGAAAATATAAAAATTCCTAAAATTAAAATTGATGATTCAATAATTGAATACTTTACATCAGTAAATTCTATTATTACTGATCTATCTAAGTATTATAAAAGTTCAAATCTTTTTATTAATATTATTAATAATATTAAATATATATCTGATGGAAAGACAAATATTAGATCAAGCCAAGCAACAGATGCATTAATATTAAAAAGGATGTTTCCAGAAATAACATTAAGCGAATGCGAAGATTTCATAAATTATGTATCACAATATCCAATGTTAAGTTTTAAAAACGATATTGGTAAAAAAATATATGAATTTATTGAAAAAGTAGATTTTGTAGAAATATATAATATTAAAGTATTTAGGGTTAGAAAACATGAATATGGAAGAAAAGCAATGTATACAGAAGATGAAATGTTTCTTGCTCCATATAAACTGACACAACAAAGTAGATTTTCTAGCACAGGTCAAAATTACTTATATACGTCTGAGAAATTAAATATTGCAAAGGAAGAAGTTAACATGAAAAAGGAAGATTTATATACATGGATTCATTTAGAAGTAAAAAACCCTTTTAAAATATTAGATATCAGAAATAATAACATTCCAATATTTGAATATTGTCATTTAAAATCAGAAGATAAAAATAGCAAAATAAATACTGAATATTTACTACCAAATTATATTGCAGATTGTGCAAAACAAATAGGATTTGAAGGTGTGCAGTATTACAGTATTATAGATAATATAACAAATAATTACGTATTTTTTAAACCTGGTATTAGAGATTTTATAGTAATTAATCGAGGAAAAGATACAATCTAACAAAAGCTTCAACCTGACTCAGCTACTGTCACGCTTTTTGCTTAGGAGTAAAAGCAAAATATTCAAGTAGACGCAAAAAGCGCGCCAGTTTAACGCCTCGCAGGTTAAGCAAATGTTAGGTGGACGCCTTCGGCTCAAAAGGAGATCAGATGGAACAGTACGTTGAAAGAATTCTTGAATCATATATTGATATTCGATTTGATGAGTATAATGAATCATTAAGAGAAGCTGAAAATTATTTTAAAAGCCAAGCGAAGGAAGTATTACCATATTCCGATAAAGAACTTAGCTTAATGGAAGAAGAACAAAGGCAGGATATAGTACAATGGTATGCAGAAGATTATCTTAAATATACGGAAAGTTTACCAACGACTTTAAGAAATAGTTTTTTAATTGGTTTTCATTCATTATATGAATATTTTATGTATGATATATGTAATCAAGCAAAACGACTTAAAAATCTAAGTATTGATATAGAATTAATAAAAGGTAAAGGGATATATAGATCAAAGGAATATTTAGAAAAAGTCTGTTTAGTTCAAATTTCAAATACTAAAGAATGGAATGATATTATTCATATAAATAAAATTAGAAATTGTATTGTTCATAATCTAGGAAAATTAGATAACGTTGATAAACACAAACAGTATTTTATAGAGAATAATAAATTAATTGAATTAGATAGTCATAATAGAGTAAAAATAAAAAAAGGATACCTAGAAAATGTTAGTAACATTTTTACAAAAAGCCTATTTGACTCAATTAAAAAGGTTTTCACCTAACAACTGCTTCAACCTGACACCGCTATTGTCACGCTTTTTGCTAAGAGAATGGTAAGAACAATATTCCAGCCAAAGAAGCAAAAAGCGCGCCAATGTACGCGGTGCAGGTTAAGCCAATGTTAGAGCGCATCCGAAGAATAGCCTCATTTGCTGAATCTGGAGGTAATACATGGGTACTGAATTGAAAACATGG
>DAKN01000053.1 GCA_002499185.1 Candidatus Pacearchaeota archaeon UBA284
TTAAAATGGTTAGTTTCGGTTTTTGAGATTGATTACAAAAAATTCTATTTTAATAAAATTCAATTTTATGATACAATGGATATGGCATTTTTGTTAAATGATAATTTGAGTCCAGACAATGCATCTCTTGAGGATTTGTGTGTGTCTTTATGTGGATATAGGGAGTGGAAAGGTAATGTTGAAAAATGGAATAAAATATATGCGGATGAAAAATCAACAAAGGAACAACGAGCAAAGGAAGATATTGAACTATTGAAATATTCAAGCATAGATGCAGAAGCAACATATGACTTATTTTTGTATCAACAAAATGAGTTCTCAAAAGACAGAAATGTAAGGTTATCTTCTGAATATTTTCCGCTATATATAAGAAATATATTTGCTTTGGAATATCAAGGTTTGTTTTTAGACTTGAGTAAGGTTGAATCCACAAATAAAATGTTATTGAAATCAAGGCAAGAATGTCTTGATAAACTTTTTACAGACATTGAAAATTATAGTAACAATAAATACAATGCTGAAAATTTCAATCTTAATAGTTCCCAGCAAATGACCCAATTTCTTACAGAATTTTTGAAAATAAAACTGGTTGATAAATCAGAAAAAACTGAAAAGTTTTTATTTAATGATGATGTGGTTTCTGTATTATTGAAAAAGCAACTTCCACCATCTATACGAGAGTTTTTGGAAGCATACTCTAATTTCAAGTCATACGACAAAATGTTAACTACATTTGTTAAAGATTATGTAAATCGCAATGTAAATGGAATTATATTTCCTTCCATTCAATTGGTAGGAACAAAGACTGGTAGAACTTCTGCTAAAAATCCAAACATTCAAAATATACCAAATATGTTTGGTATGAAGCAGATATTTGTCCCAAGAGACAAGGACAGGTATATTGTTTATGCAGATTATTCTCAAGCAGAAGTTCGTATGTTGGCAATGTTAAGTCAAGACCAATCCTTTCTTAATATTTTTAAGCATGGTGTAGACCCATATAAACAAATGGCTTCAACAGTTTATAAAATATCTCCTGAAAATGTTTCGTCTGAATTAAGGCAACAGATGAAGCAAGTAGTTCTTGGGCTTAATTATGGTATGTCAGCAGTAGGATTGGCAGATAAATTAGGTGTTGATAAATCACAAGCAGAGTCTGTTCTCCATGATTTCTTTAAAACATTTAATCGTATTCAACCATATAGAGAAAAACTATTTAAGTATTGTGCAAAAAATGGATTTATAATTGGTGGAACTCTTAAAAAAAGAAGATTCCCTATGTTTATGTTAATAGATGATGAATCAGAAAGGTTAAAACTCGCCTCTGGTAAATATAAGAGGTATATAATGAATTCACCAATACAGAGTTCATCATCTGATTTGGCTATTTATAATTTTAGTAGAATAAATGAGCATTTCATTCAAAATAATATAGATGCATACTTTATTGCCACCATTCATGATGCAGTTATATTTGATGTTCATAAAAAAGATGTTTTATATGCAATTAAGATTTTTCAGGAATATTTGCCACAATTACACCCATTACTTGAAACTTATATGAATAGTGTCTATAAGAATGGGTATGTGGTTCCAGAGTTTACTTGTGAGGTGTTGATTGGAAAAAATTGGGATAAATATGATAGTGTTAAAAATCCATATGGTCTTAAAGAAGTAATAGGTATTGAGAACAACAAACTTGTCTTTAAGGAAAAAAATAAATGAATACTTTTTGTTATGGTGACCAAATAGCGAAAGAAATATGCTACTGGTATTACAAGGATAAAGGGTTTAAGAATTTAATTCTTACAGATAAATCAAATAAAAATTTTTGTAATGAGCCACTTAACTCAATATGTAAAGATGAATCAACTATAATAGATATAAATATATTTTTAGAAAATTCAAATCATATAACACAATCTAATAATAATTATTTTTATTCTTGTGGAACAACTTTGGCTGATGAGGTTTGCTTATATAGTTTACTTATTGGTAGAAATAGGTTTTATGATAATAATTTTGATATGGATATGATGTCAGGTGCTAGTATGGTTTCAGAATTGTTTGCAGTGTTTGATGAGATAATATTTTGTAGTTTCATCCCATACTTGTCATTATACTACAAAGATTCGTTGGATATGTGGGACAAGAAAAACTTAACATATATGGATTGGACAGATGTGTTTATACTAACCATAAAAAACAAATTGAGCATACTCAAGTTGAACAAAGACCAAGTAGAATTTTACCTTATGAACAGAAGTATGATGCACTTTGAGGACATACGAAAACGATTTTTTGTAAATTACCCACTTGAGGTGGAGCAATATAAAGGAGATAAAAAATGAAAAAAATAACTATATTATTCTTGGTAATTCTTTTATGTGGGATATTATATGTGTCTATTGGGAGTCAACCTGAATTGACAGACCAAACAAAGGATGTCAAAATAAATGAAATAAAATGTGAGTATGGGTCGGTTATTTTATCTATGATGTCATACAATGTTCCTAAAAATAAAAGACAAATATATGCAGATAGTATACTGGAATCAACAATAAAATGGTCTGAGGAGTTTGGTGTTGACCTTCTGTGGGCTTTCTCCTTGGAAGCAAGAGAAAGTTGTTTTAACCCTCGTGCAAGAGGGAAGCATGGGGATTGTGGGATTACTCAAATTACAAAGTATGCTATACGGGAGTATGAAAGGTTATTTAAGGAAAAAGTATCACAAGAAGAGGTTTTTAACATAGATAGAAATATTGAGATTGGGGTGTGGTATTTGTCTCAAAAAGTAAAAGAAAACAAAGGGAATTATAGGATTGCACTTGCTAAATATAACGCTGGGAAGTATTGGAATACTAATGGGTTAGAATATTATAGGTTGGTAAATAATATGCGAACAAACATATTGACAAAAAAATATGAGTTAGCCAATAAAATAAGGTAATAAATAAGGAGAAGTTATGGATATTTCAAAAATTACACCAGTTCCAGGTTTGTTGTTAGTTAAAGTATTAAGGAAAGACGAGGTTGAAATATATTCAAAATTATTAACAACAATAGAAAAGCCAGTATATACTTCAGATACAGATGATTTGTCTTCTGTGGTAGAGGTAATTGGTAGTGTTGATAAAGAGTATAAAGCAGGGGATATGCTTGTTGCATATAAGTTATATAAATATGTATTTCCGCCAGAAATGTTAGAGAACAACGAAACTTACGAAACATTTGCATTTTTGGAGCACAGGATGATTTTTGCAAAGTTAGAAATGGTATAAAATTTTTGTGTATTTTTTACTAACACCACTTGACAAATTAAAATTATCAATTATATTATATTGCTATGAATAATATAGTTATGCAAGATAATGTAATTGTGTTTGAGTTTGACTACAATAAAGATGTAGCCAATCAATTAAAACTTGTTGGGGCGAAATGGAACCCTATACATAAGATTTGGTATTTAGAGAAAATAAAGTTTCCAAATATAAATAAAGCATTGTTGGTAGCATTAGAGAATGCTGGGTTTGACATACCACAAAATTTGCGTAATTTAGCAATAGATGTTTCGGCACGGGTTATAAAACTATCAAAAGACAAGAGGTATATAATTTACAAATTTCCATATATACCAACAATTAAGGATTTTGTTAAGAACAATTGTTTTGCTACATTCAAGAGTACTGCTAAGGGTAAGTTTTGGGTTACCCCTGTTTCTGGTGCCAATTTCTTTTTTGATAATATTAAATTTTTTGCCGAACATCAGTTTGATATTGATGAAGAAGTATTTAGGTTAAGAGATGAATTACAAGACATACAAGAGCATTCTTCAACTGATATCCTTTCAAATGAAATAGTTTGGGAAGACTATACTCCTAATGGTAAAAATTTATATGGGTTTCAGAAGTTGGGAGTTGAGTTTATTTGGAGGAAAAACAATAGGTGTTTGCTTGGGTTTGCTATGGGTCTTGGAAAAACTCCGATGGCACTTGTTTCCTTGAATAAAGATTATTTAAATAAAACCCCGATTATTGTGGTTTGTCCAAATGTTGCAAAGTATGTTTGGTATAACCATATAAAAGATTGGTTGTTACATAAAAATATGGATAAGGTATATGTTATTGATGCACACAAACAAAGAGAGATTCCAAAAGATGCTGAAATTGTAATAGTAAATTATGATATGTTGCATAGAACAAATACTTCCGATTTGAAATACAAAACTTTGATAATAGATGAAGCACACCATATACGAAACAGCAAGAGAAGAATATCCAAAGATGAGCGAGAAAAGAAACATCTTGAAAAGTCATCGACAGATGTTATAAAAACAAAACAGATATTTACAATAGGAGAAACTGCAAATAACATTATTGCTATTTCGGGAACTCCTTTTGTTAATAAGCCCATAGAATTATACAATATAATTAAATTATTAGACCCAGTTACCTTTTCAAATAAATCACAATATGCAAAGATGTTTTGCGATATGAAACCAAGAATGATTTATACAAAGCAAGGAAGAAAAACAATTTATGATATGAGTGGTTCAAGTAATTTAGATAAATTACATGATTTGCTCACCTCAACTGTGATGATACGAAAATTAAAAGAAGATGTTTTAACTGAATTGCCAGATAAACAACGAACAATGATACCAATAAATGTGGTAAGTTCAGATGAGGAATCCGCTCTGTTTCAAATTAATAATACAGCACAGGAAGAAGTTAATAAGATAATATTGGAAAATAAAATGGGGTCAAAAATATCTTTTGAAGCAAAGCAGATGATATTTTCAACAATAAATAAATTAAGACAAGAAACTTTTAAGGTAAAGTATAAGTATGTTCTTGACTTCTTAAAGGAAATACTTTCTCAAAAGGAAAAGGTTGTTGTGTTTGTTTACCATAGGATAGCATATGATGCAATTAAAAAGTTTTTAGATAAGAAAGAAATAAAATGGGTTGGGATACTCGGTGGAGATTCTGATGATAGCAGAAAAAATGCTGAGACATCCTTTCAAAATGATGGCTCAATAAGAGTTTTTCTTGGTTCAATAAAAGCATCTAATGAGGCGATTACCTTAACAAAAAGTAGCGATGTTGTATTTGTTGAGTTTGCTTGGTCGCCAGGAGATATGACACAAGCAGAGGACAGATGTCATAGAATAACTCAAAAGAACTCCGTGAATATTTATTACCTTGTTTTGAATAATAGTGTAGATGTTAATATGGTAGAATTGCTTACAACCAAAATGAATGTTTTACAACAAGCCCTTGACGGTAAAACAAAAGAGGTAGAGGGGAATAAATTGAATATGTTTGATTCATTTATAGATGGGTATATAGGTCGGGGTAACAAGTTAAAGTAATCTTAAAAGGAGATTGGTATGGCACTTTATCTAAAAATTCAAACTTCCGAAATGGAAAACACAGCGGTGGTAGAAACCAGAAAAAAGATATTATATAAGAATTTTAACCCCCCAAAGGGTAATGCAGTAAAACCAGAGACGATAAAAAAGAACTATGACGAGGCATTGATTTCTTATAAAGCAGATTTGGATAGTTCGGAAACATTATCCCCATCCCTTTCAAGAATACATCATATAGGGGTATATAATAGTAATGAGGGAGAAAATGGAAAATTACATTTGTTTGAGGGGAGTGAAAATCAGTTGATAATGGAATTTATTTCCTTTTTATTGGATGATGCGAATAAACACAATCCAATTGTTACTTATAATGGATATTTTGATACTTCTTTTATAATTTCAAGGGCAATGTTTAATGGGTTATTAACCCCAGAGGCAGTTGAGATGATTCAGAAAAAGTTTAAGTGGCATATAGATATGAAGGAATTGCTTTCAAACAGTAAGTATATGAATATGGATTTTTATAGCATGGTTTTTTTGAAATTTGGTACAACTTTGGATAAATGGGAATCTGCAAAAGAGTTTTCTATTGATAAGCCAAAATATAATAAAGATGGTTCTCAAATGACATATTCTGATTTTCTAATTTCAGTTACAAAGGCTTGGTTGAGATACCTTATATTATTGTTCAAGAAAGAAGATGATGCATTTATGTCAAATATTATTTTATATGGAAAGGAGATTTTAGAAAGAGAGCCTGTTGAAATACCATCAATAGTTGAAAATTCAGAGCCTATAAAAGAACAAGATAATAAAGATTCTTTGCCACCAAAATTGCCAAATGGTCAAGTAATAAAAGAAGGGGAGTCTCCAACTCAACCAAGCAATAAGGAAGTGAAAGAAATTAAGGAAAAAGTTAAAAAAGTAAAAGTTCCAAAAGGTGCTGTCATAAAGGAAGGTGAAGTTCTACCAAAGAAAGAAGCACCAAAGGATGATTTGGAGAGTTTATGATAGGTATAAAGTGGTTATTTGAGCAGGTAGTGCCTACAGATATGCTTGAAAATAATACAGAACGAATTGTTTTATGTAAGAAATCTGATATAATGATTTCGTTGTTAAAAAGTGTAATAAGGTCAAATATGGGAAACTATAATCTTGTGAATGATTGTGTTTCTATTGATGAAAAATTATGGCTACATGTTCAAATACATTTATTGACAGAAGAACTTATTGCACATAAAACAAAAGAAATTTTAGAGGAAAAGCATACTGCTGGGATAAGTTATTTAAATAAAAATGTAAATATAACACATTAGGGGTAATGTATGAAGTCAGAAAAAATGGTGGAGTTGTTGAAGTTATATTCTGAAATACCAATAGACTCGGTAGACAAGGATTCTATCGATTCAAAGTGTAGTTTTTATGATAAAGTAATATTGAAAGATTTTTTGAATGAATATAAAAAAGAACTATTAAAAAACTCAACTTATAAATCCTTGTATAATCATCTTACAAATAGGAAGATAGATGTGTGGGGTGTTTATTTGATTCGCTCAACTTTTTATTTGCAGGGGGATAGACATTGCCTTGTATATAAAAAGAATGCAGATAGTTATGTTGTTATACCAATAAGATTTGTTGATTCTCTTACAAATAATTTGTATGACATATATTTTGAAGATGCTGTTTTAAACAATATGCCTTCATACCTTGAGGTTTGGAATTGGCACACAGTTCCACAACTTGCACTTGGAGAAAAAATAGGGAATATGAATAATAAATCATTGTGTAGAAATATAGCATCCCAAATGAAAATAAGAACGGATAAAAATTATAGTGTTTCAACTTCAGAATATACTGATGAGTATTCTATATTTAAAAATAATTCATCTTTTATAAGGATGATTTCAAATTGTTCCTTTTTAACGGGGGGTATTAAATGACACTTGTAGGGCATACACTTTTATCGTTTCTTGTATTTATTGTGTTTCCTAATCCAATAACATTTTTATTTATATTTTTTTCACACTTTCTTTTTGACAAATATCCAGATTATTATAGAGATAAAATGGTATTTGATGAACGAGAATCTACATTATATGATGCTTTGTTTGTTTTATTGGAAGCAATGCTATTTTTAACAATGTTTTATGTTCTATCAATTAGGTTTAATGTAATAAGTATTACAAATGGTATTATAGTAACTTTACTTGCAATGTTTCCTGATATTACAGAAGGCATATACCTTGGTGCTAAATATTTGTTTGATAAAAAACATACTTGGGAAGATAAGTTTTGGTTCAACCATGATGGATTCTTTCCTTTCAGGGCAAACAATTGGCAGTATGCAACTAAAACTTTTAGGTGTTTTTCAAGAACACAAACATTGGTTATAGATATGGTTGCTATGGCTGTTGTATTTTGTTTAACATATTTATTTTGGAGGTAATATGCCAACTTATGATTTTAAATGTAATAAATGCGGAAAAGTTTTTGAGGTAAGGGTAAAATCAGATGCTGTGGTTAATTGCCCAAAATGTAACAGCATTGATTTAAAAAAACTTATAACTGGAATTGGCGGTATTTCATTTATTGGAGATGGGTTTTATGTGAATGATTATAAGGACAAGGATAAGGGGCAAAGTGAGGAGTAATTTATGAATATATCTTTAATCGGTATTGGTATTGTTATGGGTATTCTGTTATCATTGATAGTTGGGTATTCTATAGCAGTAGTGGTGCTTTGGAAGAATCAAAGTTCATTAAAGAACAAATGTTATGGGTTAGAAGACAACATAGCGTATATTCTCGTGGATTATGAAAAGAAAATTGAGACTGCAACTCGTGAAGTTAAATCCTATGTAGATAGTAGGATAGATAAATCAATAAGTAAATAACAAAAATAAATGCCCCTTATTTTTGTTAAACATAACAAGGAGATGTGGTTGTGATAATTCAAGGTGATTGTTTAGTTGAATTAAAAAAGTTAAAAGATAATAGTGTTGATGCTATTGTTACAGACCCACCTGCGGGAATTTCATTGATGAATCAAGTGTGGGATGGAGATAAAGGTGGTAGAGATAATTGGATAGAATGGATGACACAAGTAATGAAAGAGTGTAATAGGGTATTAAAAGATGGTGGTCATATGGTTGTATGGGCATTGCCAAAAACATCCCATTGGACTGCAACTGCAATAGAAGATGCTGGGTTTGAGATAAGAGAATGTATTCACCACATTTTTAACACTGGGTTCCCTAAATCACTTAATATAGGTAAAGCGGTTGATAAATCGGGAGGGAAATCTTTGTCTTGGTTCATAGATTACATTTTGAAAGTTGCTGATGAAAAGAGAATAAGTCGAAAAGAACTAACGATGCTATTTCCAAGTAAAAATGGAAATCCAACTGGGTGGTTATGGAATAAGCAGAAAACACAGGGTATTACACTTGAGCAATATCATAAGATTAAAGATTTTTTACAATTGCCGTTTGCTAATATAAGTGAATGCGAAAGAGAAGTGATTGGTCGTGGTAAAGCAGGATTAACGGCAGGTAATATCACCAATTTTGCAGGACAGAAAGAGTTTGATATAACCAAAGGAACATCTGAATTTGAAGGTTGGGGGACTGCTTTAAAACCTGCTTGTGAACATTGGATACTTGCAAGGAAACCATTATCAGAAAAAACGGTTGCAGAAAATTGCTTGAAACATGGGACTGGTGGATTAAATATAGATGGATGTAGAATAGGTATAAGCAATGAAAAGACACCACATGGAAGTGTAAAAAGAATATATAAGTCAAATAAATATACAGATGAAAAAATATATGGGGAAAATACAGAAACAAGTCCATTGGGCAGGTATCCTGCTAATGTTATTGTGCAAGATAGTGCATTAAACTTTTTAGGCAGTGATAACAATTCTCGGTATTTTGATATAGACTTATGGGCAACCACAAATGGAATATTACAGATACCAAAACCACCAAAAAAAGAAAAGGAAATTGGGTGTGATGGATTAGAGGAAAAACAAACTTGTGGTGGTGGTGGTGGTATTGGAGATTATTTAGATGATGTTAATTCTGCGAGTGGAAAGTATGGAAGTGAAAAAGCACCCTCAAAAAATAATCATCCTACTGTAAAGTCTGTTGCACTAATGTCTTGGCTTATAACTCTTATAAGTAAAGAAGGATGGGTTGTATTAGACCCATTTGGAGGCAGTGGAACTACTGCTGTTGTTTGTGTTAAATTAAATCGTAATTTTATTTTAATAGAAAAAGAATCAGAATATATTGAAATAGCAAAGGCAAGGGTATCTTATGAAGAAAAACAAAAAAATGAAAAGTTATTTTAATTTTCACTTGACAAAGTTTTATTTTATGGTATAATATAGGCAATTATAAAAAAGGAGAAATTATTGATATTAAAAAAGTTTAGTAGAGAGGAAGTGGCAAATTATATACCAAAAGATAAAGAAAGGGCTGTGCTTATATCTATAAGTAGTCCAAATGGAGAACCAACAGCAGATTACTCTATAATGAAAGAAAGATATGTAGATATACTTGAATTAAAGTTTGATGATATTGAGGAAGATTGGGAAGACTGTTCTAAAAATCCTGATGGGTGTAATGTTAAGCATAATTTTGTAAAGTTTGATGATTATATGGCATTTCAGATATTTTCATTTCTTGCACAAAGAAATTGTATAGTTGGGAATTGGATTGCTCCATCTATAAATGAAATAGTAGTAAATTGTTCTGCTGGTATTTCACGAAGTGCTGGAGTAGTGGTAGCATTGAATGAAATAATAAATGAGGTAATAGAGACAGAAATACCAAAAGAATATGAGCGATACAATAGAACCGTATATAGAAGGATAATTACTGTCAGTAAATCATTAAAAAACACAAACAGAATTGTAACAGCAATGCATTATTTACAAGCAGTAACATTGCATTTTAAAAAACCAGATTACTTTATGCAACACGCAATACATACATATAATATTTTGAAAGCCACTTTTGGAGTAAGAGAGGATACTGGAATGTTTGTTGCAGGATTATTGCACGATGTTTTAGAAGACACCCCAGTAACCTATAATGAAATAAAATATCTGTTTGGAGAATCAGTAGCATTGCTTGTAAAAGAAGTCACCAAAACAAAGTATAATGTATTCCCAAACCTTACATCAATGAGAGGAGTAATTCTGAAGTTTGCCGATAGATTAAGCAATTTATTCAACTCATATGTGTCACCAGAGAAAGATAAAGAATGGAAAGAAAAATATATTAAAAAAAGTAAGTTTTGGAAATCGGAGTAATATATGAAACGAACAATGATATTTGTAGAAACATTTTGGAGTTTATTTACGGAATTTAAACACAAAAATCAGGAGGACATATGACAAGTTTTAAGAAATTAATATTTGAGAAGGCAAAGACATTTCCTAATGGGGTTGTTATTAATGGAAATGGGTGTAGGTTTATTTGTAAATCTAATAATAATTCAATTTCTATTTCAATAGAAACAATGTCTTCTGAGTATTGTGTTGAGATATCCAATGTTGATGGGTCGGAGAATTATGAATTGATAAAAGGGTATTTGGATTCTTTGGAGGATATTTTTAAGATAATATCAGTAGCAAGTATATCAAAAGATATATACCCAGATATGAACAAATTTATTTATCTGATATGCCCAGTTCGGAATATATCCCCATCCCAACAAACTGAAATTGCTGACTATGTAAGAAACAATGAAATAGATGGTGTAAAGTTTCATTACCCTCCAAGAGATGTAGACCAAAGCGACTCAACAGGATATAACATTTGTGTTTCTCATAGGGAGGCAATGGAAATGTGTGATGAGGTTCATATATTCTGGGATAGTAATAGTAAAGGAAGTCATTTTGATTTAGGAATGGCGTTTGCTTTACATAAGAAGATAAAATTGGTAAAGTGTTTTGATGAAGACGGAACTACCAAATCTTATGTTAAAGTAATGAAAGAAATAGAAGATAGACAGGTGGTATAATATGTCAAAAAAATTGCAAGATTTAAGTGATGGATACCACACATTTCAAGACATGTATGATGAGAGGGCTGTATTGTTTTTATCATTGTGTAAATTGATAAAAGAAAACTCATATATGAGTCACAGATTGTTTTTATGGAAAAGTAGAAAGGAAAGTATTGGAAGAAAAATAGAGGGTTATTTTTTAGTTGGAATAACTAATTCAGACGGGTCAATGATTTCTTATCATCTTGAAAATAAATGGTGGGATAAAACATCAGATTTTTTAGAATTACAAGAAGCACCTCAATATGATTGGGATGATTCATATAGTAGTTTGCAATTGTTGGAAGAATGGTTTGGGGTATAATTAGAGTATAGGATGTAAAAATGAAAAAACCATCAAAGAGATTATTCAAAAAAGTAAGGAAACTTGCATTTGAACATAGAAAATGGCAGAAATTATTAGAAGACCAAATTGACGAATATTGTGGGGATATAGATGGAATTTTCCAATTTGATTCTCTTGTTGATACAATGGATAATGGTCGGTATTGGATGGAATATGATGAATTCATTGAAATATTAAAAGACATAAGGGACAATAATAAATAAGCAACCAATAAAATTGAATGCTTAAAATAACATAGGAGTTATTATTAAAGGTAAAATAGACATAAATAAAAAACAAAAATTGATAGAGAACTTTATTCATACAAATTGCAAGAAAAAAGTATCGGTTATGTTTGATATGGACAATGCAATTATACCCCCACAATTTGATGCCTTTGTTCCTACAAATAACATTATACTTGTAAGCAAAGATGTTGTTATGTCTAATTTTAACGCTTCTATAAGGGCATTACTACTTCATGAGATAGGTCATATTTATACATATAGAAGATATGGAAGAATAAAATCAGAATATGATGCTCATAAGTGGGCATTGTGGTATTCTAAAAAACACAATATGTTCCTTGAATATAATGAATTACTAAAACTTGCGGAATGGTGGGTGGAAAAATTTAATTGGAATAAAAAAGGAGAAAGTAAACGAACTTACATAATAGTAGGTAAAATGATATTGAAGAAATATAAATATATATTGGAATTTTCTAAAAACAAAAAAGGGAATAACAGAATATGATAAACCTTATACATGGTGATTGTATTGAAAAGATGAAAGATATACCTGATGGTAGTGTTGATTTAGTTTTAACAGACCCACCTTATAATATTAATAAAGCCCAGTGGGATAGATGGGCATCTGTGGGTGAATATATAACTTGGTATATTAGTTGGATAATACAAATCCAAAGAATACTTAAAAATAGCGGGTGTTTGTATTTTTTTCATAACGATATGTCTCAAATGTCACAAATAATCGAAGCAATTAAACACAATACAAATTTTATATTTAAAAGTATGCTTGTATTAAATAAAACTGATAATTCTTATGTTAAAGATTTATATGGGTCTCAAAAACATTTTAGAAATTATGTTAATATGGTAGAGTATTGTTTGTTTTATACTTTACAAAATGATTCGGACAATTCATCAAAAATTAGTAATGGTTATGAAAGGTATCTTGATTATATGACTGAACAGAAACACAAATGTAATTTATCAATAAACGAAATAAATAAATTAGTTTCAAATGTATCTATTGCTTCTCATTGGTTTTGGCAACCAAACAGGATTCAACGACAGCCAAGATTTATAAATAAAAATCAATATCAAAAATTGCAGGTAACGGGATGTTTTAAAAAAGAGTATGCAGAGTTAGAAAAAGAATATAAGAATTCCAAATATATATTTAATGCAAAGGAAGGGGTTGGTAATGTTTTTAATATTTCATTTAAACAAGAAAAGCGAATGCATCCTACACAAAAGCCAATTAACATTATTGAAACTTTTATAATAAATTCTTCAAATGAAAATATGACTGTTTTAGACCCATTTATGGGTAGTGGAACTACTGGGGTTGCTTGTGTTAACTTGAATAGAAACTTTATAGGAATTGAACTTGATGAAAAATATTTTAATATTGCAAAGAAACGAATTGAGGACACTGAATCAAGTAAATTAGCAATGAAAAAAACTGATACTTCTTATAGTGATGGGGAATTATTTTAATATGATATATAATGATGATTGCTTAACTGTATTGCCAAAAATAGATACTTCCTCAATAGATTTAGTTTTAACAGACCCGCCTTATTTTATAGGAAAGGAAATGAAAAAAAATAGGGCAGTAAATAAACTAAAGTTTAATGATTCTGGGGAAACTATAAACACTCAAATGAGTTGGGATATTTCGTGGGAATCAAAAGAAGAGTATCTCAACTTTATAAAAAATGTTTTTATTGAATTAGTTAGAGTATTAAAAGATGATAGGCATATTATTCTTTTTGTTGATAAAAAAGATTTATCCTACATTATAAAGATTGGAGAAGATTGTAGGTTAAAGTTTAGAAAGGTATTATTCTGGAGAAAGACAAACCCTGTCCCTTTGGCAGATGGGATTGGTCCCATGACTTCTATGGAATTGGCTGTTTGGTTTACAAAAGGCAGTGTAAAAAAAGAACATTACAACAAAAACCTTGGGCTGATTACCGATGTATTAAATGCACCCATTCCATCAGCAGAGGGAAGTAAAATTAGACACCCGTCTCAAAAACCTATTTTGTTTGGATTGCAGTGGATTTCTTATTTAACAAAACCAAATGATGTTGTATTAGATTGTTTCGCTGGTGGTGGAACATTTTTATTGGCAAGTAAACTATTAAATAGAAACTATATTGGGATTGAAAGCAATAAACAATACTGTGAAAACATACAATATAGATTAAATACCCCAAACTCATTGGTTGCAAGTAAATTTAATTCTTTTATACACGACACACTAAAAAATAAACTTGACGGTATTGACAAAACGGAAATTTTAACTATATTGGGTAGTAATGCAGAAAGAGTAGTTGCAAATGATTTATTTTAAAGGAGTAATATGTCTTTGTTTGGTAATGATGAAATAAAACAAGTTGTTGAAAAATCAGAACTTAATAAAACATTAACTATGTCAGATGTAGAAATTGAGCATTATAAAAAGTTTTTGATTTATGATGATATTTCTGACATTGTAAATAAAACAATGGTAGGAAATTCTATTGATATTCTACCAAAAATAAAATCTGAAATATTTAATCTTGTAGTTGCCGACCCACCATATAATATAGACAAGAAATTCAAGGATTTTAAGTTTTCGTCTATTTCTGAAAAAGAGTATATGTCTTGGTCAGATTCGTGGATAAAAGAATGTTATAGAACATTAAAAAATAACGGCTCAATGTATATTTGTTGTGATTGGAAAACATCCCAGTTACTGCATAGCATACTGAAAGATTATTTTTTTATACAGAATAGGATAACTTGGGAGCGGGAAAAAGGTAGGGGGTGCAAAAACAATTGGAAAAATAACATTGAAGATATTTGGTTTGTCACAAAATCAAAAAATTATTATTTTAACATAGATGCTGTAATGATAAAACGAAAAGTAAATTTTGGGTACCATAATGTCGATGGAAGTAATAGAGATTGGGATGTTGAAAATGGTGTAAAAACAAGAAACACATACCCATCAAATGTTTGGACAGATATTACTATACCTTTTTGGTCTATGATAGAAAACACAGAGCACCCAACCCAAAAACCAGAGAAACTTGTTGCAAAACTTATTTGTGCTTCATCGCAACAGGGCGATTTCGTATTTGACCCATTTCTTGGTAGTGGAACAACTTCTGTGGTATCAAAAAAACTTAACAGAAAATATTTTGGTATAGAGTTGCAGGAGTATTACGCTTGTTTATGCGAAAAAAGGATTGATATGTCAAATAGCAATGCTAAAATACAAGGATATGAAAATGGTATTTTTCTTGATAGGAACATTAACTTAAAATAAGGAGTATACTATGAATGATAAAGATTTGGTTAAATTTAAAGAGTATTTACTTAAAAAGGGATTTGTTGCATATGCCCCAACAATATATTCAAATAGATTGTTTAGTGTGTTTTTCTATAAAAATGGAAGTTGTTCTATGTCTTTTGAGCATAAGTCAATAAAGTCTGCTGTTTACTCTTCACAAATTGCATATGAAGACCTACCAAGTGAGCCAGAACAAATAATGCAAGTATTACTGCAATCGTTAGTTACTGAATCAGATAAGGTTCATTCCATATTACAAAACGAAATACGGGGGATTTTATGAAACTTAATGAAAAACTTGTAAAGAAAATAAATAATCTTAAAACAGAGAATGATGTTTCTTTGTTTTTGGAAAGAATATCACCCGAAGAGTTCTTTGCTGTAATAAAATATTTCTATAAACCAAATGAAATGTTATATGAGATTACCTATAAGGATATAAAAAAAGATATAGGTAAGATGGTAAGTAGGACAGTGAAGACATTAGTAAATGGAACAAAGTATGAAGGGGTAACCAAAGATGGGATGATAATGTTTACAACACTTTCTGCAAAGCATAGTGAAAATGGATTAACCTATGTTGAAAAGATAGTTCCAGTAGAACTGTCTGATGTATTGGCTATGGATGATTTGTTAGATAAGGAAAAAGTTAATTTGGCTATAAGTGGGGATTTAAAGATGTCGTGCTCATGTCCTGCTTTTAAATTTTGGGGTTTTCAGTATATACTTACTCAGTTAGATGCTGTTGAGGGTGAGGAAGAAACAAGAGCACCAAAACCTTACCCTAAAAATCCAGAAAAAAGAAGAAACACTAAACTTGAAGGTGTTGTATGTAAGCACTTGTATTTAGTTATTCAGGTATTGCCATTTCATATAAATAATATAGTTCGTGATTATAGGAATGCTGGGGTATTGCCACCTAAAAAACAAGTTGTAAAAAAAGAAAGCCCAACTGAAGAAAAAACAACATAGTTTACTATGTGTTTTACTTTGCAATTAGGTATGTTAAACATAGCCGACATAAAAACTAAACAATATATAAAGGCGATTGTTAAATAGTAATTAACAAAAAGGAGACAAATATGTCCAAAAATAAACTTGCTATGCTGAAAAGAAAAGAAAGAAGCAATAACAAAAAAAGAGTTACAAGGTATGAGGATAGAAAATCTAAATTAAAAACAAGAGCATACAATAAATCATTAAGGTATGAAATAGCCCTTGCTGATATTGATTCAAGAATATTTTTATTTGAGAAAAATATTGAAGCATATAACCTTCAGAAAGAAGACTTGTTAAAAAATAGTGAAGACCCTAATGGTATGTATATACAATCAAAGATACAAGGAATAGATGCTATGATTGCAAATAGCAATATATTTATTGATGAATTGAAAAAGCAGAGATTATTGGTTGAAGAAAACTACAAGCATCAGCCTATAAGAAGTGATAAGTATGATGAATTTTATGCTCAGTTTATGAATAAGATAGCAACTAATGTTATGGGGATGAAAGAAACTGATGCTGATGAGTTAGTTGAGGCTAATGCTCCGTTAGAGATTAAAGAAGGGGATAAGGATAAGGAGTAGTGTTAGTATGTCATTGAAATATATATCTGATTTGCACTTTAATCATTATAACATAATAGAATATGAAGGTAGAAATTATGGAAGTATTGCTGATATGAATGCTTGTATGATAAATGATTGGAATAATCATGTTGATACTGGGGATGTTATTTATGTTGTAGGTGATATTGGATTGGGCAAGAGAAACGAATTAGAGCCACTGATTGTAGAATTAAAAGGAACCAAGAGGCTTGTTATTGGTAACCATGATAGGAGTTCAAATATTAAGCATAAAACCTATGGAGATATACTTCAAATTATGAATTCTTATCAGGTTGTATTTGATGGGGGGTATTCTTTGTTTTTAATTCATGATGTAAATCATATATATAATTTGAATATTATCAACCCAAAGATTTTTGATTCCATAGATTATATAATTTGTGGTCATGTGCATTCGGAATGGTTTATAAAAGATGTTGTAGTTAATAACAAAGAAATAATGGCAATAAATGTTTCAATAGAACATCTTACCTACCCAAGAAATATAAGTTATATAATAAATCTTGCAAAAAAGAGAAAAGAACTCTTGACAACTACCACATTTTAATTATATTGTATTTATGGAAACCAAAAAAGAATTGCAGTTAACTAAAAAAGAAACAATGGATTTGTTTCATTATATTGAGCACATCGCCACAGAGCATGAGAGAATATTGGCAATGGATGCGTTGATTCTATGTATGATGAAACACCCCTATTCAAATAGCATAACAATACCAGAAACAAGAAAGGGGTTTAGTGTTATTTACAAGTATTACAAACAATTTTACAAGGTATAATAATGGCAGAAAAACAACCTCATAATGTATTTAAACAAGGGCTCTACCCATATTTAGAAAGTAAAGCAATTGGAATACGGGAAAGTATGTTAGATGTGGATGAGGCTTTTGATTCAAAATATAAAGACTTGGTGCTATATGATGGAAAGTTCCCGTCACAATTATTTGTTGTCGGTAGGGATTTAGGCAAGGATGAAGTTGAGCAGGGAAAGCCATTTGTTGGTGACTCTGGTAAATTATTAAGGCAATCAATGAAACTTGCTGGACTTGATGAGAACGAAATGTTTATTACAAATGTAGTTCCATACAAACCATTCAATAACGAAGTTTTCCCGCCAACCGTAAGAAGTTCCTTTGGGGCGTTGGTTGATGTAGAGATAAAAATAGGAAAACCAAGATTTGTTATCTCTGTTGGTAAGGAGAGCACAGAGTTTGTTTTAAAGAAAGAAGTTAAAAGTATTATTTCGTTATGTAAGAGTAGTTTTTCTGTAAAACAACAGGTAAAGACATTCGGCGGGGTTCATTCATTTGATGTAATACCAATACCCCATCCCTCTTATTATTTAAGGCAGGGGGTATCTGCAAATTCATTTTTGAATAATGAAGAATATATGGAGTTGTGTGTTGAAAAATTTAAAAAGATAGCGGGGCTTCTTAATTCAGATTCAAATGTATCAATTGAGAACCAAAATGGTTTGTCTGCATTTGCCCCAATGCGGTTTTTGTATGATAAGGAGGGAAAACTTGAGGAAAAATATGTTCTTGTTCTTAATGTAGATGATAAGTATATTGGTGGGTTAGATATTTCTAAACTTCCTGAGCGATTTATAACCTCTATTCAGACAGTAGATAGTATGTTTCGTTCAATGGACGAAATAAAAGGTGCTTGGAGAGTTTATAAAAAAGATAAAATTAAAGCAAGGTAGGTTATTATGCTGAAAAAATTAAGTGGTTTATTTTCAAACTTTGTAATACAAGTTAATTGTTTTTTTGAACAATTTAGGTTGTTTATACAGGCAAGTAAAGTATTGTATAAGTATGTTATGTTTGGGGAACTTAATTCAAAAAATTATGAAATCAAGGAAGCATTGGATGATTTTTTAGTAAATGTAATGGTTGGAGTGGGTGGTAAGCATGAATACGCCTTTGGCTACAGGGAACTTGATACAGTAGATGGTGTTCCATATGAATTATATTTTAGAAGGTTGCGTCTGTTTCATAAACAATTTTCAACTACGGAATACTATAAAATAGAGAGTATGCTGAAAACATTGAGAAAAAATGGTATAAAAAGTATGTCAGAAATTACTGACACAGAAACTTTAAAACTATTTCCTATTTTTAGTGATGCAATACTTTTGGCAGATTTGAAAAAATCAGAAAAAAAGTTTGGTATTGGTGGTGTTACTTTGAACGGAAAATTTGATGAAGCATCTTCCCTTCTTGAAATAACAAAAAAATATAGGACAAAATGGAAAGAAGGATTTAAAAATCCATATCCAACAATTGATGTTTCAGAAAATGAATCTGATAATAAAGAAGCAGGAGAATCAAATGGCGACAAGGAAGCAACAGAAGTTTCAAAAGATGGGAATGAGCCACCTACAATACTGCCATTTAATTTTGAGAATGATAAAAACAAAAGTGGCAAACAAAAAAATGCCAATAAGACTGTAAAACCTAAATCAAAAACTAAATGAGGTGCTTGAATGACTATTAAATTTACTTATCGTGGGAAAGAGTATTCCTCAAATGGAATTTCTGATATACCAGATGTTCTTGGGAAGACAACTCTTAAAGAAGATGCTTTTGTAAAGATTATTGATACAATCCCACAGGAACAATTGCAATCTTTGAATATTTCAGAAGAACTTGTAAGTAGTAATATTAAAAAGCATATAATGAATAAGCAAACAACTATTTTACAACCACATCCTATGGAACAGCCTATTTTAAAACAAGAGGTTGCCCAAGATATTCCACCAAAGATTAAATTGGCACAGAAATCAAATACGCAAATTCCAGAGGCATTTATAAAACAAAGGGAGGAATGGAATAGAAAATTACAAGAATTAAAAGAGAAAAATGCAGAGCGTAGGATGTCTCTTGGTAGTAGCCCTTATGACGAAGCACCAAAGACACTATCTCCCGAAGAATTTGAGATAAAAATGAGGCGAGGGTTTGCTATGCAATCTTCTCAAATACAGACACCACAACAATCAAACATACCACCACAAACAATAAAAGAGAATGTTGGCATTCAGGAAAAGCCTATACCTACTGATAAATCCATACGATTTACTCCTGGTGAGGATGATGGAATTTTTTCTTCGAGAGAATCTGATGGCATAAATGTTGCAGATGATTCTGCTTTAAGACAGGACATTGAAGACATCGATAGAGAATTTGGAATAGCCCCAGAAAGCACAGAACATTCTTTGTTTGATTTGGGTGCGATGAAAGAGGCAGATTCGTTTCTATCAGAGGGGGGTGTAAAAAAACCGAGTGAATTAGATGATTTTGACTATGAAAATAATGTAGAAATTCCAGTAAAGGTTAATGAGGTATCAATAACTATGCCCAAGGAGGTGGTTAGTTGTTTGTTGCGTAGAGATTGGGGTATTATATTTACAAATAGTTTTTTAGATAGTTATGGTGATACAATAATAGAAGTTATTTTGAAAAGTCCAGAATTGAGGGATTTATTTTTTGAATTCTTGGACAAATCTTCAAATAAAGTATTGGTAGATTACTTGTCAGATAAAGTGGAAAAATTACTTAATAAATGGAGGAATTCATGAAATCTAAAAAGAAGTTGGTGGCGGTAAAGAAAGTTGTTGCTCCAAAAGAAAATATACCTGCCTGCAATGGAGCACAAGCATACCTTATGAAAGTAGAAAGAAATAAATTAATAATCCAGGAGTATCTTGAAAACATTAAAACTGTTCCTGAAATTGCAAAACAATTTGGATTATCAGAAAGACATATTAGAGATATAGTAACCTCTAATTTGCCAAGAGAAAGTTTAAGGTCTAATAATTTAGTAAGCACAAGAATTGACATATCAAGCCTTAATGTCCCAAAATCAATGCAACAAAACAACCTTGGCATAAAGGGAGAAGCAATAGAGGATATGTCAAATAAGATTCTTGCTTATTTGAAAAAGAAAAAGAATAAAAATGTAACATATGAAGAACTGTCAAATTATTGCGATAGAGGGGTAAACCAAATTAAAGTATATTGTGATGACCTTGCAAATAAAGGATATAATATTGTAATAGAAAACAATAATGTTGTATCAATTCCAGATAATGTTGCTATGGGTGGGAAAGATAAGGTTATTGATTTAAAAACATTAAAATCAAAACAATACAAGGTTGGTGCAATAGCAGATACGCACCTTTGCTCTTCATATTCACGGGAAGATATATTACAAACAGCATACAATGATTTTGAAAAAAATGGCATATCTGATGTTTATCATGTTGGAAATATGATAGATGGGGAATCAAAATTTAACAAAACTGATTTGTTAGTTCCTTCTGGTGTTGAAAGACAGATGGAATATTTGGTAAACTCATATCCACAAAGGAAAGGCATTAAAACACATTTTATTACTGGTGAGTGCCATGAGGGGTGGTACAATACAAGAGAGGGTATGAATATAGGGAGAATAATGCAGGATAGATTTGAAGATGCAGGCAGAAGTGATATGGAGTTTCTTGGACATATGGAGTCGGACATTGTTTTCAAATCAAATAAAGGCGAAAGTAGAATGAGATTGTCGCATCCAGGAGATGGGACAGCATATGCTCTTTCATACGCCCCACAAAAAATAGTTGAGTCAATGCAGGGTGGGGCAAAACCTCAAATCCTCCTTCTTGGGCATTACCATAAACAAGGTTATTTTCTTATAAGAAATGTAAATGTTATTCTTGTTCCATCTACTCTTACACAAACACCATGGATGCGTAAAAAACACATATCTTCTGAAATAGGATATGTAATGTTAACAATAACTCTTGATGAGTTTGGTGGCGTGTCGAGTATATTGCCAGAATTTACTTTGTTTTATGATGAGGATTATTATGATAAAAAATGGGAACATAAATTATTTAAGGGAATAAATTAACTATAGGAGTAAAGAAATGCATACAACATTTAATCGTAACTTACTTGTAAGTGCTTTATCAAAGATAAATAAGGTTATTAAGGGAAATGAAATAAACCCAATGTTTAATGGGGTATTAGTAGAGACTATGGAAGACGGTAATACACAGTTGTCGATGTCTGATGGGGACAACTTTTGTAGAGCAACTATACCCTGTATGACAAAAACACAGGGTAGCGTAGTTGTTAATTCAAAATTATTTTTCAATCTTTGTAAAGCAATAGAGTCAGATGAGATTATATTTGAAATATCTGAAAAGACTCATAATGTTTCTATTAAAGGTGGAAAAGGAAAATACAAATTATCCATTATTGGAAGTAAAGATGCATTCCTTGGTGAGCCAAAGTTTGATGGAACTAAAACAATACATATATTACCAAAAGAATTTTCAGAAAGTATTTCAAAGGTAATTTTTGCAGTATCAAATCAGGCACATCAGTATTCAATAACAGGGGTGCTGTTTGATTTTGATGAAGATAAACTAAATCTTGTTGGAACTGATGCACATAGACTTGGGGTAGCAACAATAAAAATCAATAACATTCTTGGAAAATATTCTATGGTTGTGCCTGCAAAATTACTTTCCAACATTCCTGCTTTACTGGAAGATATAGAAGTTTCTTCTATAACCACATCAGATTCATTTGTAAAATTTGTTTTAGGTAACATAGAAATATACGGAAAGTTGCTTGAAAACAAATTCCCAGAATATAGAAGAGTAATACCTCAAACAACTTGTTCTTTTCAGGTTCCAAAAGTGGAGTTAATTAAATCAGTAGAAAGAGCAATGTTGTTTTTGTCACAGGTTGTAAGGTCTATACATATTGTTGGGAACAATAATGCTCTTGAAGTGTCCTGCTCAAATGGACAAGTTGGAGAATCAAATGACTCTATATCAATAAAAGATGGTATTGAAATACCTATTGATGCACATATAACCTCAGATTTATTGGTAGAGATATTGAAACATATTGATGGAGATTCTGTAATTATAAGGTATAATGAAAATGAAGCAAAATCAATTATTATAAACGATTCAAAGAACACTTCATATATGTATCTTATGACTTTGATTTCAAGGAGATAAAAATGCGGTTTGTGTTTGATTTGGATAGTGTTATACGAAATTTACACGAAAGAGTTATTGGATTTGTTCCTCCCATTTGGGATTATACTTCTTCGGATGGGAAGAATATGTGGCAGTTAATTGAGGATAACATAGAATCTCTTGTAAATAGTGAGCCAACTTCTTATTATGAAACAATACACAGGTATTCAAAAATATTCCCAATAACTATTTGGACAGCACAACCGATTACTTGGAGAGATTCTACGGAAAAATGGATAAAAAATCATTTTAGTTCCGAAGAAATAAAAGATATTCAATGGCTTATGCCAGAAGAAAAATACTCCACAATAAACAAAATGTCAGATTGTATTCTCGTTGAGGATTATCCAAACTTCCCAGAGTATAATAAAATTGCTTTGGTTGTGTTCCCTTATAATTGGCATATAAATAGTTGTTATGCTCATATAAGAAATCCAAAAGATATGGAAGCATTGTTATTTAATAACATATAATGGAGCAAATATGCAAAAACAAATAGTTTTAATTTCTGGAAAGGCACGAATGGGTAAAGATACTTTTGCTTATATGGCAAGTGGTTATTTTAATGTTCGTGGTATTCAGTCAGAAGTTATGCATTTTTCCGATAAACTCAAGCAGGTTGCAAGAAATATGGGGTGGGATGGTAAAAAAGATTTAAGAGGTAGAACATTATTACAAAAACTTGGCACAGAAGTTGGGAGGGAATATGATGTTGATTTGTGGGTTAAGTTTATAGCAAGTAAAATAGAAGAAACACATTCAACGCTTATATTTTTACCTGATTGGCGATATCCAAATGAATATTCAAGCCTTGTAGACATTCTGGAATCATCAAAAGACCACACATATAAATTTTTAACAATACGAATACGCCCATCAGCAGAGTATCAATTTCAAAATGACTTGACTGAAGAACAAAAGAATCATATAAGCGAAACTTCATTAGATGGGTTTGATTTTGATTTGTCCATTTTTCGCAATGGTGATGGCAAAGAAGGGTTGGTTTCTGTGTTAGATGGTATTGAAAAAATACAAAACTATGCTTCTTGGTGGGAGGTGTAAATGAAAAACAGAGGTATTATACTTCCAACATGGAAAGTTATAGAATTATACTCGTATGTAAAGAATACAAAAAAAGATTACAAGAATGATGCTACCATTTTTGAGTTTTTGAATATATGGGAAGAAGATATAAAAACATACTTGTCTATTGCTGAAAGAGTTGGAAACATGTATAGATTTTCTATGGACAATAAATTTCTTAATTTTCTTTCTGTTATATCTGATGAACACAAACTACCAGATATACTCCAGAGGAGTTTGTTATAATGGGGTATGATGAGGGTCTCTGTATTCCAATAAAGGATTTGGAAAATAGGGATGAGTTTTGCAATGGTTTTTTTGTTGAATCCAATACTGAATTAAATGAGTTTGTAGATAACTTAATTAAGGTGTTTAATACTTATACAAAAAAACTTCCAAAGTATAGAGGAAAAGGGGTTGAATTGTCAAAACAAAACCTTATATTATATTTAAGGAAAATAATAAGTGAACTTGTAATGAAAGATTATTCAAAGAAATATAGGTATATACTTATAAGTTACTATTTTATCGGAAGTGAGTCGTTTAAATTTAATGTATACTTAAAGCGTGATTTTGAAATAATGGTAAAAGGTGTTCCAGATTTAGAATCAATAAAACAAATATCAGGAGGGGGGATTTACAATGATTTCATTTGAGCCTACACTTGGAAATATACTTCTTTTTGAATGCGAGTTAAACAATACCTATGTCGGAAAATTGGAAATTGTACAAAAAAAGAAAAGAGATATTTGGGAAGGGGATGTTGTTGCTATTAGAAAAGAAGATGAAACAGATATATTAAAGAATGGTGTGAGGATTGGATTCAATAGAGAGGATACTTCAGAGATAGAGATTGACGGGATTGATTATTTTGTTTTACCAATAAATAAAATTTGGTATGTGATGTATTGACAAATATAAATTTTTATGCTATAATAGAAGAAAAGAAAGGAGAAAAGAAATGCAAAATCTTTCAGAAAGTTGGTTTACTGCAAAACCGAGAATCAGAACAATAAGAGAAAGAGAATTTTCTGCAATAAAAAAAGTTGTGGAACTTGGGTATGAAGCAGTAAAAAATTATGCCCAAGAAAATAATGCCACATTTAAAATAGAAACAATAGCACCATATAATTACAAATACATATACACAGATAGGTATGGTGATGTATTTGAATTTCACAGAAATAGTTTTAAACATACCCCTTGACAAATAGTAAAAAATGGTTATAATTATAGTTGAAATTAAAACACGGAGGATTTATGAAAAAGAATGTAAAAGAAACAAACAAAGAAAAGAAAAACTCACTATCGTTGGATAGCAGGATTAATAAATTTTTGTATGGTGGGGTTGGCATAGATTTGAGAACATTATTTGGTGATTGGAAATGTGTTCCAACAGAAGTAGATAATGGAAAGAAGGTTGTATTTTTGCATCCAATAGATGAAAAAAATATAATTCTTGGGGATTACTTCAGATATAATCTTGCATTGAAAAAAACAATATATGATTTGGGGGTGGAATCATTAGCAAAGTTTAAGATGTCATTTTTGAAGAATATAATATTTGGATTCAGGACAATAGATGACTGGGCAACTTTGATAATAATTTATGACAGAAAGCGTGGTCTTCTGTTTAAGGAAGTTATATTCTTGAATCACATTGAACCAAAAGAAATAGTGAATAATCAGACTGCATATTTGATGAAAACAATTATTGTTCCTCAACTTGATAAGTGGAATAAGGAAGTAAAAAGTGAGGTTAGAGAGTTTTATAAGGATATTGTAATACCAGCATATGATTCAAAAAATAATCCTACATACACTATTAGTCGTGATGTATTAGAGAAACTATTGGGTCATAACTTAGAAGTAATTTCTGTGTTTCAAAATGAGACTAATAAAGAAAAAATGGACGCTATAAAAGATTCGTTTGTTTATAAAGAAATAGAAAAACTTGGAAATAAAAGAATGAGGGCGTTGATGCTATTGAATACCAAAAAATTTGATGTTAAAGAACATTTGATTTCATCAGAACACATACCATATCTTCTTGGAAAGGTTTCATATAGTATTTTTGAAACCATATTTAATGTAATGAAAACTCTTCGCCAGGGGACATACAATCCAATAGAATCTATTTTTAAAAGAGACAGAATAACAGCAGATGATGCAATGAGGAGTGTAAATGGATAATCTAATTTGTTCAGAGTTTAAAAACACAGAACTTTGGAAGTATAAAGACAAAGTTTTGGAAGGAGACTTACAAAACTATTTAATAAAGTGGAATCAAAGACCCCAAGGGGTTTTTGATTTCATTATACAACCAAAGTGTGGGGAGGCTGGTAAATTTTTAGATTCTCTAATAACATGCAGGGAATTTCGTGGTGAAAAAACTACAGAAATCTCTACAAGCAGTGTTCCTTGTGATTGTATTTCTGATGAAATATTAAAAACAAAAAATTTCACTTGCCCAGAATGTGGTGGTAGTGGAGAGGTTTGCTCTGACTATGATGGGGAATATGTTCAGGGGGAGGAAATATGCTCTGATTGCCCGTTGTGTGATGGGTATGAGCATATTTCATTGGACGAAATTATAGAACACAATATACCGTGGGAAGCAATAGAGGAAATGCATTCATTTATTGGTATGAAAAATTGCCCTGAATGTGGTGGAACAGGAATAAAAGAGATTCTTTTTTATAATTATATTGCATTGGTCGATGGTTCTTATATAACAAGACCAATACGAAAAGAGATAATAGACAAGATAGAATCGTTCTCGTCTATTACAGAAATTTCATTTTTAGCAAAGATGAAAAATTATGGGGAGGGAAAAGAATTTGCTGATTGGTCTAACACATTATTTAAAATTAAAACATCTCACAATGATACAATTTGGGTTATGGAAAAACCTAATGTAAGAGATAAACATTTATAAAGGAGTGTGTATGTCAGTAAGAGTAGTAAAGCCATTAAATACAATAGAAAAGGATTCTACAATAGTTTTTCTTGCAGGACCCTCTGTAAGACCAAAAAATAGAACGGTAGATACTTATTTGTGGAGGACTGATGTTTCTAATTTACTTATCCACAAATCAAAAGACATAGATATTGTAATAGCCAATCCAGAAGTAGATGCAAAGTTTGACGATTGGACACTTTCTCGTCAAATAGATTGGGAGGTAAAGTATCTCAATCTTGCAAAAGTAATTATATTTTGGATACCGAGGGATTCTGGTAATCCAGCATTCACTACAAACATAGAGTTTGGAGAATGGATGCATTCAAATAAAATAGTTGTGGGTGCTCCAAAAGATGCAGAGCGTATGGATTATATAAAGGATAGGTGCACCAAACTTGGAATACCATTTAGTAATACTATTGAGCAGACTGTGGATAATGCAATAAAAATGCTTTCTACTCAAAAAACCGAACAATCAAAGATGTGGTTTACTGCGGACACTCATTTTGGAAACGAAAGAACACTTACTCTTTCAAAGAGACCTTATTCCTCTGTGAGTGAGATGGGTTGGGATATGGTTAAGCGATGGAATAGTGTTGTTTCAAATAATGATACAGTATTTCATCTTGGGGATTTTGGGGATGCTTCTATGGTATCTCATCTTAACGCAAAGAAAATATACCTTGTTCCTGGGAATTATGATAAGCCAGAGATACTCCACGAACTTTCGTTGGATAGCAGGGTAGAGGTAATGTCAGCACCTATTGTTATGCCATTAGATTGCTTGAAAGACAATGACATATCAAAAATGGTAATGATGGTTCATGAGCCTGTGTATAAGAGTTTGCATGCTGGCAAGATTGATTTTTACTTGTTTGGGCATATTCATAATCTTCAGATGGTAAAAAAGAATGGGTTAAATGTTGGGGTTGATTGTCATAAGTTTACACCAATAGATGAGGAAACTATTAAGTTTTACTATACAGCAATAAAAGAGCATTATGACGAAAATGTATTTACAGGGGAAGTAATAAAAGAAAATGTCTAATGATATTTTTAATTTTATACCACAAGAACTTATAGAAAGGTTGCACAAGACTGAGGAGCATTATTCTCCATATCATCAGGAGGGTAATGTGTATAACCACTCTAAAATGGTATTGGAAAGTTTTGATGATTTAACAACTGGAAGTGTAGCAGATAGGATTGCAATATTTTTGCATGATGTTGGTAAGTTATATACAAGGTCACTTAACACAAATGGGCATGTATGTTACTATAATCACGAAAATAGCACAGCGGATTTAAGAGAATGTTTACTAAAGCATAAAGAAACTTTGGGAATTGATTATACTCGGATTTGGGAGTATGTGATTTCTGTTCAAGGTCATATGTATAAAGACATTCAAGCAATAGAAAAATTATTTTATGGATTCACAAAGTTTGATTCCGCAAAGTTTTATATGCAGTTGTTGTTATCGGATGCAGTAGGTAGATTGTCAACGAAGAACTTTTCAGAAGATGTGGAAAAGATATATGACAAGTATACTTCTTTTGAATATCAAGATATGTTTGCAAGTAAAGGTGCAAAAGTAATAGATTTTTCTTCATTGGTAGATTTAATAAAAGAGTTACAAACAAGCAACAAACATATAATAGTTTTTCCTATTGGCATATCAGGATGTGGTAAGGATTATTTATTTAAGTCTAAATTTGAGGAACTTGGGTTTAATAGGTTTGGGTTTGATAGAATAAGGGCAAGGTTGGCGGGGGTTAAGGAAGAAGATATTGATGTAATAAGTAATGAGAAATATTATGAGGCACATAAGAAAGCAGAATCTGTTGATTTAGTATCACTTTTAAGAAAAGAGATGTCTGAGTTTCCCCCATATATTTATATAAGCAACCTTAATCTTGCAAAGAAATCAAGACGAATAATATATTCTCAATTTAGACAAAAAGAGTATGTTGCTATTGGAATAAACTTTCTTCTTCCTTTTGATGTTGTAAAACAAAGACAAGAAAAGAGAAAGAATGAAGGGCTGATGTGGGTTGACCATCATATATTAAGAAATATGAATAATTCTATTACACTTGGAATGCCTGATGAGTTTGATTATATAATAAACCTTATGGAGTAAGTTATGAGTAAAAAACTAATTTTAATATGTTCTATACTTTTGGCAATTGGGTTGGTTATTATTGTTTCTGAAAGTAATTATGGGTATATGTCAAAAATAATGTCACCAAATAAAGACACTGTAAAAGAAGAAATTGTAGAAAACGATTCATTAAAAGATACTACAATTATAATAAAAGAGCCAATGGCTCAAATAACGAACAAAAAACCACCTACATTCAACTTTAATATAAAGCCTACCTTTGACACCTGCCTACCATTTGAAAGAGGCAAGGAAGAGATTTATGCCAATATTGAGAGGTCTCAGAAGTATGTTTTAGGAGTTGTTGATAGTAATTCCAATTATTTTACTAAAAGAATAGAAATCTTGGAGAATAAAATATCTGATTTACAAAAAGTTGCGAATAATGTTGATAAAATAACTAAACTTACCCAGAGTTTTTCACCTCTACTTATTCCATTTATTACTTTTTTTCTGACAAATAGAAAGAAAAAGGTGGAAAAAGGATGAGACTATATAAAGCATTAAAAATAATGTCAAAAATGGAGCAAGATTTAGATTTACCTGAATATATAACATTAAGGTTATTCATTCGTAAAGTATATAACTTTCTTGTATTTAGGGAAGTTGTAATTGGGTTTTACGGATGGGATTATGATTATTCTTTACAGATACTTAGAAGAGCCTTAATTGAACAATATAAGGAATTGAAGGATGAGAATATAATAGAAGAGAGTGAGTTGAAAGATATGTTGCGAACATTGAAAATTGCGATAGCAAACATTAACAGATTTTTAAACATTACTGATTCAATAGAGCAAGAAACAATAAAAGAAACTGGGTATGTTCATACACCCATAAAATTTATTGGAAATGTGTTACATTCATTTGATACAAACGAACAAAAAGAAGCGTTTAGAAGGTATATGAAAGTTAGAAATAAGAAGGAACAAGATAGTTGGAATGGTATATGGGATACAATTAAAAAAAATATGAACAGATGGTGGAGTTAATAATGACTTTTAAACTTATGCATGGTGATTGCCTTGAAAAATTAAAAGAATTAGAAGATAATAGTGTTGATTCTATTGTCACAGACCCACCTTATGAATTGGGATTTATGGGTAAATCTTGGGATAACACAGGTATATCAAACAACCCAGATATGTGGGAAGAATGTTTGAGGGTATTAAAACCAGGCGGGCATTTACTTGCTTTTGGTGGCACAAGGAAATATCACAGGATGGCGAGTGCTATTGAGGACGCTGGATTTGAGATAAGGGATATGATAAATTGGTGTTACGGGAGTGGATTTCCAAAGTCATTGAATATAGGCAAGGCAACTCAAAAACTGATGGAAAAAGAATTGTCAAAACAGTTTAACGGAGAAATAATATGGAAGTAGTATGTGATTATTGTAAAAAGAAGTTTAGTTACATTGGTGGGAAAGCACACTTTAACAGAACAAAAAAACATTATTGTAGCCGTTCTTGTCAAGGCAATGGAAACAATGTAATTTTAGGTAATAGATTACATGGATTGGGAGGGCATGGGGCAAAGAAAGATAAAAGATATACTATTTGGTGTGGGGCTAAAAAAAGAGCAATGAAAAGGGGATTTGATTTTGATTTGGAAATTGAAGATATTCCAGAAATACCTAAAAAATGTCCCATATTAGGAATAGAAATAAAAGTAAACACAACCAACAAACCTTTGAACAGTAGCCCATCATTAGATAGAATAGATAACAACAAGGGATATGTAAAGGGCAACATTCAAATCATTTCAAACAGAGCAAATAGAATAAAGTCAGATGCTACAATTGAGGAACTGGAAAAACTTATATATTTTTTAAAAAAGGTATAATATGAAAACATATACAATAACTTTGTATGGTAAAGAAATAGCAATAACTCAAAACGAAGATGGGTCTTTTAATAAACCTGATTTTATTTTAGAATTAGAAAAACAAGGAACCGCACTTAAACCAGCACATGAACCAATTTGTATGGCACGAAAACCATTATCAGAGAAAACAGTGGCAGATAATTGTCTAAAATGGGGAACAGGTGGAATAAATATTGATGGGAGTAGGGTTGAGATACCAAATGGTGATAAAAAAGTTGGTGGCTTTGGTAATGGCAAGATAGGATTTGGGGGTGGAGATGCAAAAGGTGTAGAATGGCAAGAACAAACCACTGGTCGTTTTCCTGCCAACCTACTTCACGATGGTAGTGAAGAAGTAAAAGAGTGTTTC
>DAKN01000078.1 GCA_002499185.1 Candidatus Pacearchaeota archaeon UBA284
AACTAGTGTATTCGGCAAAATTTAGAGTTGATGAAGCAAATAAAGAAGTTAGATTCACTGAGATGCTAAAAGAATCTGGGGCCGGAGTATCTTCTGGAGGAATTGATAGCGATATGGGCCCAGGTTTTGGTTTTAAGAAAGAATCTTACAATACTTTGTCTGGGCCTAGAGCAGGGACTATAGAAGAACAGTCAAATCTTTTTGGGAAGAAATACCAGTATAATTTTGACGTTGGGGCTATAAGAAAAGAGTTTGAATCAAAGGCAAAGCAACATGGATATAAATTTTCTTACAAAGTGACTAGCATCGGATTATAAACAATAATTAATAAATAGGTGAAAAAATGACATTATATATTACTACTTGGGTAAAAACTGATCGAGAAGGAAATCCTAAGAAAGTAACAAAAATTGTTAATTTGCCCGATATAATTGCAACATGCGAAGCATATCTCCTTATGAACAATCCCGAGCCAAATCCTATTTCAAGATATTTATCCTCTTCTTTAAGATCAAGCACCTTTGCGGTATTTTTGTAAAAATCTTTATGCCCCCATGCCATACCTCTAGCCAATAATCTTCCAAAAAGCCCGGCGGGATTCCTAAATTGGGACATTGTAATTCATTTTGACTTTTTGTATATAAGAATATGGGAAAAATTTTTTTATAATTAGTTTCAAATTACATCAGTTCTTTTTTTAGCATTATCATATCTTTTAGCTGAACCCCATTTTCATATATTGGATTTGGGTAATTATCTAGGTAAAAGCTTTTTTTGATGTCAAATATCTCAAAACCTTCTTTCTGGTATAGATGTAACTGTTTAGGTGCTGTATCACCAGTTCCAATAACAATAGTTTTGAATCCTTTTGCTTTTGCTCTAGATATGGCATCTCTTAGCAATAGCTTACCTATACCCCGCCCTTGATGTTTTGTATCCACTGCTATATTTTTTATTTCAATAGTGTCATTACTTATTTCTTGGAGTACATAGACTGCTATAGTTTCGTTATCCATTTCAAATACGAAAATTTCAGAATCATTGATATACTTATTAATTGCCTCAATTGTTTCATCGGCTAGCAATAATAGATTATAAGGAATTTCTTCATCTTTTTGAAGCTGTCTAATCATCTTACTAACCTCTTCTCAATGGGCACACCTAGCATGTCATTTATTACCATAAAGTGATGCTATTTATTCAAAGTTTATTTCCATACATTTTCTCTAGAATTGGCAGGGCTTTTCTAGCTACATTGTTCTCTGCATCGTCTTTACTATTGCACAGCTCCCCTGTTATCTCTTCTCCGTTTATCTTAAGTGAAGAATAAAATGTAGGCCTATTATTTGATTTAGCTTCAAGAGTCTTATAGGTGGGGCGCTTAATTTTCAACTTATCAAAAATCTCTTTTACCTTGGTGACGTAGTCCTCATAATCCTCAATATTTATGGATCCATAGATTGGGATAATCTCTTTTTCAATGATATTTTTGACTGTTTCAAATCCTTCTTCTAGGTAGATTGCGCCAATTACCCCTTCTAGTTTTTCTCCAGAGTCAATATGGCATTTTTTTGAAATAATATCTAGAACTTGCCTACTCTCCATGATCTTCTTTTTATTTGTAATATCGCCTGGATCGTTTAGCCCTTCATTGATTAGATGTTCAATAATTACGGTGCTTAATACAGAATCCCCTAGGGTTCGAAATGACCTATCTGCCAGGGCCTTTTCTAATAAATCTGTAGTGAACTTATACCCAAGGAGAGTATCTTTATCCATTTTTATCGCCAATAAAAACCTATAGCACTTCTCTATTCTTGGGCCAGAAAATTATTTTGTTTTCTTCTAATCGTTCTTCTATCTGGTAATCGCAGAGATTTCTTATATGTTCCAAGTCCTTTACATTCACTTTGTCTTGACATGTTATAGTTACGGGGATAGAGCTTTTTAGTGAGTTACCCATATCACTCCATGTAAGAGTTCCATTTTTTGATTTGAGAGCTATCTCATCAGAGTATTCAAAATTATCTTTTGATAGCATTCGTGGGAATTCGATCTTTTCAATATTTATATTTTTACTGGGCAAAGCTAAAATGAATCCCAATATGGTGGCAAAACATTTAGGCTCAATTTCATCAAAAATTATTTTTGTTTTCATAAGTATCAAACAATATTAAGTCATTCCATTTATATACTTACCATATTACGCTTGGGGTGAGGATATGGGGATCTAAAAGTGTTTATCTCTTGAACCCTAATCCTTTTCTTTATGTTGTTGCATTTCTTTCTCTCTTTCTTTTCTGATATCTTCAGCACTTACGACCCTAACTACTACCTCATGCGGTGGATTGTTAATTTTAGCAAGCTTTTTCTCGAGCATTTCAAGCTCGTGATCAGCTGTTTCTCTTTCTAGTTTTACCCCGAAATCTAACATCCTAATTGCATCAACTATCTTTATTTTGTTTGGATCCATTGACTCTAAGATTTGCCCACCTTTAAGCGTCATTAACATTCCATATTTCAATTTCAGTTCTTCAAACTGTTTCGTTTGTTTTTCACGCTCTTCTAATCGGACTTTATCCATATATGCGTCGTACTGATTTGCCCTATGTACCCATTCGTATGTTTTTGACCACCGAGATATCAATGAGTCATTCTTTCCAAAGCGCTTTGAAACTTTTGAGATACTCCGGGAAGACCCCATGTCTCTATAGCATCTAAACGCTTCATAGGCTTTCGAGCTTTCATATTCACTTTGTTCCCACATTTTTTCCATGAACATTAAGAATATGTTACTAGCATAAAAAGTTTGCCCCCGAAAGTGTGAAAAAGTATGACAAAAAAGTTACCGAAAAGTAACTCCTTTATAAACTACCTACTAAAAGTGTTAAAAAGTGTTGAAGTTTTGTGGGGTTTTTAATAGTTATTTTTTCCCCATATTTTTCCTATATTCTTAAATACAAAAAAAACTAAATTATCTTATGAAAAAAATAAATTATTACATACATCCCCCTATAGAAAAGCTTTCAAGAGAAAAGATCACTCTAGAAAATCTTAGTGAGGTAAGAGGAACTCTCGTAGATGTCAAAGAATTTGACAACGAACTAGTTTTCTCCATAAGCATATACAACAAAAAAATCTATGATGTTCACTTTGGAGAAAGTGATGCCAATCATATCTTAGAAAGAACTGATAAGTTCATACTGAGTAAACGGATCGGTGTAATCAGAATAGGTTATATAGTAAGAGTAACTCAAGACTTTTATAATAATAAAACAATAGAAGCTCAATAGGTGCAATGTACAGATGATGGAGCTACTACCTGAAACAAATGAGATTTTGAAAAAAGTTCAAGATCTAACTAACAAGGATTTTGACTATGTTTTTAATCCTAAATTAAATGTTTTAGGCAAGGTAAAGATAGCTAGACAAAAAATGGATCATCACATAATTTATTATAGAGAAAACAACAGCCGGCAGCTAAACCATATTATTGCTCACGAATGTGGTCACATTATTAGAATCTTTGAATCAGATCCTTCATATAGAGTTATTCCTTACACAAATTCTACAAATTATGAGCTTGCGTTAAAAGATATGAAGGCCGATATTGAAAAAATCTCCAAGCTATTGCCAAAATCAAAGGTAGATGGCCTAATCCAGATGCTATTTAACGGATTAATATCTCAGGTTACTAACTTACCTGTTGATCTAAAAATTGAGGAATGGATATACAAGGATTATCCAGGATTAAGAGAATTTCAGTTTATTACTCTAGAAAAGCAGATGGACGATGCTATTGCTGGAATAGATAAGAAGATTGAATCCATTATACCTTCAAAAATTTATAATTCTTCACATATTATGAACTATGCATATTTTACCATACTTACTCAAATAACTGGATATAAATATATTAAAAATTTTAAGGGCCATTCATTTGAATTAAAAGCAAATAAATTAATTGAGATATTTGAGAGATATGATACTAAAATCAATTTATACGGAGAAGGAACTAACTGAATTAAGGAGAAAAATAAGAGATCAGAAAACAAAGATAGAATACTCATAATTTGAATTGGGCGTATTATATGTCAAAAATACCCCTTTTATTTAAAAATAATCTAATTATAATTTAGAAACATATTATATATTTTTGATGAACCTTAAAGTTTATATACTATAATTAATTAAAAATCTCAAATGTTAGAAAATTTTTCTAAACTAATACAAATAGATGAAAAATGGATTAGTAAATATCTAGTTGATCATGGAATAACTGACACTCCAAAACTAAAAATTCGAGCTTATAGTGTGGCTTTTTCTGGAACTCAACAAGAGCACACTGATTTAATATATTATTTAGTGAATAACATTGAAAAATATGTTTTCAATGAAAGCAAAATCAAAGAAATTAAACAAAGTGGAAAAATACCTTATAGGGAGGCATCTAAACTATTTGGCGATGTAAATCCACAAACAGATGGAAAATATGGGGAGTTAATGTTGTTTTGTCTCGTAGAAGCATTATTAAAAGTACCAATGATTGCACACAAACTTCCAATTCTAACTAACCCAAATGACCAAGTTAAAGGGTCAGATGGGATATTTATGGGACAATATGGAGATAAGCAAGCTTTATTTATCGGCGAATCTAAAATAAAAACAGAAAGAAGTAAAGCAATATCTGAATCTCTTAAGTCAATTAATAAATTTCATGGAGATTTATCTTCTGGAAGTAAATTACATCATGAATTATTTATTGCTCGAGAAAATCTAGTTAATAAATTAAAAGATGAAGAATATGAAGAAGTGTACCAGCATATACATAAATCTTTGATTCCTTCGTCAAAAGAATACAAAGAAAAGATTAAAGTTCATCCAATATTAATTGTATATCAATGCAATAAAATAAATGAAATTGAAAAAGTTGGCTTAGATAATAAAGAATGTGAAGTATTAATTTCAAGTTATATGAAGACGGAAAAAGAGAATATAGAAATATACCTAAATAAATTATTGAATAAAGAATATCCTAATTTACGAAGCATATACTTTGATTTTTTCTTTATTCCAATTAAAGAAGTTAATAAGTTTCGTGACGAATTCTATTATCAAATACATTTAACTCCTTATAAGTACAAAGATGGTGATTTAGATGAAAAATAAATATTCTTATATTTATAATCATGATACTTTTAATTCAACTATAGATGCCCTTACTAAAAACCAGTTTTATAGGGATATAGGCAAATCTGATCAACGTGAAAAAATATCTGATGAAAATTTAAGATATTCATCTTGGATAGCTTCAATACTGGCTTTAAGTGAATTCGACGATTGTAAATCGAAATCATTAATGTTTGGGATTTTGGCTTATCTAGAAAAAGAAGATGATCCTTGTTATCGCACTTTGTGCTATACAATAATTTCTCGAACTGGAAATATCCCTTTAGACGAAAGCTTAACAAAAATATTCGACTTAAAAAAGAATTTATTCAAGATTTCTTTCGATCCTTTTCTAGATTATGAGTTAGGATCTAAAAGAATATTTTCTAAAATAGAAATTGGCAATGAAAAATATTATATTAGCGAATACCAAAAAGATATTTATGAATCATTGAATAAAGGAAAATATATTTCTATTTCTGGGCCCACATCATCTGGTAAATCATTTGTAATTCAAAATTACATTATAGATAAACTGAATAAAGAATCAGAGTTCAAAGCAATATATGTGGTACCTACAAGAGCTTTGATTTCTGAAGTTCAATCTTATTTTAAAGGAAGACTCAAAGATCCAAAGATAAAAATTAAAACTGGAATTGGAAATCCGAAAGAAAAATTGATTCAAAAAGAAATTTTTGTTTTAACTCCAGAAAGAAGTTTAAAATTATTTGAATTAAATAGAAATTCTGCATTAATACCAAATCTAATTTATTTTGATGAAATTCAAAACATTGAAGATGAGGAGAGAGGAGTATTATTAGAGTATATTCTTACTGAATCTTCAAAATACTGGAAAAATTCAAAAATTATACTTGGTGGCCCATATTTGGAAAAGATGAGTGAGATATTTCAACGTATTGATAAAGATAACTCTATCAATAATAAAAGTTCATTGATTTCAATATACCAGACTAAGTGTATTCTCAAATTCCATAAAGGTCAAAAAAAATGTAAATATAATACTATTTAGTCCAAGTGGAAATAAAATTAAATTGGAAATATCCTTAGACAAATCGTTGTATGGCAAAGTAAAAGAGCATTCTTGGGAAGCAATAACATACATCATCAAGTATTTTGGGTTCAATTCTACCAATATAATTTATGCCCATACACGACATAATGCAGAAAAATGGGCAAAAAAGATTGCAAATAATCTAGATAATGAATATAAAATAGATTCAGAAATAAATGAATTAGCCGAATATTTATCCAAAGACATACACCCTAATTACTCCCTTATTAGATGCCTTAAGCATAGAGTAGGTTTTCATCATGGGTGCATGCCTGAAATAGCAAGAAATGAAGTAGAATATTTATTTAGACATGATAAAATCAAAAATTTAGTATGCACGCCTACTTTACTTGAAGGAGTGAATTTACCTGCTGAGAAAATATTTATTTTTAATCCTAAGAAAAATCGGGATGATTTAGAAGATTTTGAGTTTGGCAACCTTATTGGGCGGGTAGGTAGATTAAGTTATAAACCGTATGGTTCAGTATTTTGTATTGAAATCGAAGAAGATTCTTGGGGTGAAAATAAGTTTGAATCTGATTATTTGAAAGAACTTGAACCAGCAACTGTGAAAGCATTAGTTAAAGAAAAAGATATTCTATTCGACAATCTAAATAAAAAAACTATAGAAATATTACAAAATAAATCAATTAAAAGAGCTGTACCTTATACAATATCTTTACTTCGGCATAAATTTTTAAGATCTGAAGAAGAACTAAGAGCATATCTTCTTAAGAATCATTATACTGCTGAGGAAATAGATTCTCTAATTTATAATCTAAGTAATACTATGAAAAACATTTCTATACCAAAAGAAATACTTCAACTTAATCCTACAATAGACCCATTACTACAAGATGAATTATATTCCTCAATAAAGAAGAATATAGATGAGTGGATAATTACAAACATGAACGTTCAACAACGTATAAAAAATGAAAAAAATCTACCATTTAACGAAAAGGATTTCTATGGACAATTTGAAGAGATTTCATTGAAGCTAAATAATATATTTTGGATTGAAGATGAAATTAATTATAAGGTTAAGAGTCGCAGTGATAGGTTAACTATTGATGCATGTATTTATTATGCAGTAACTTGGTTAAGAGAACATAGCTATAAGTATTTCGTTGATAACGAATTAAAAAATGCCAATAATTACCGATCAGAAGATGAAATAGATAAGATTATAAGAACTGTAATGATTAGAATAAACGATGGCGTAAGATTTTATCTTGTAAAATATTTTAAACTTTGGTCAGATATTCTAACTTATATTATTTCAGAAGAGAATAAGAACGAAGCAGAATTATTGCGTTGCCTTTCTTTACCCCTTATGTTGGAGATGGGAAGTTATAAACAAAAAACTTTAGATTTGATGGAAGAAGGTATTAGTAGGTCGATAGCTATAGAGATTTCTAAACTAATATCTTCTGAATATGAAGGATCAGTTACAGAATGGCTTCAAAATAATTCCTCTTCCCTCTCCTCATTATCAAATTTATTTATTAGGAATCTAAAACGTCAACATTTAATATAAATAATTATTTGCTTTTCATTTGGTAGTCTTCTATCAAAATATGGGCCCTTTATATATAAAAAACACTTAATTTATTATAATAAATTATTAATTATAAGTAATTATTTATTTCATCTGGTGAGCGTGCATGAAGGATTCTGATACAAAATCAAATCTTATCAAATACTATTATGAGAACAAGGAGTGGCTAGAGGAACTGTCCAGACATGGCGATCCTTACATTAGGGCTATGGCCATCACTATTATCAAGAATGCTTTGGATTAATAAATATCTAAAGATAGATTAATCATTTTTTGTTAAATAATCTTCAATTAATTTTTTACCTTCTTGCTCTTCCATATCAAAATTAGATTTAATCAAAAAGAAATTAGAGTTTGGAGATTTAATAGTAAACGTATATATCAGTTCATTGAACATATTTGCAAATAAATAAATAATATTAGAGAAATTATTTGGAATATCTTTTTCTTTATAGATTTTCATAAGAAAATCATATATTTCAAAATTAGTTGGAATTTGCCAACTTGACATTTGTGTTTCAATATTATTAATGAATTTATTTATGTCAAAATATCTAATGTCATTCGTAAAAAATACAATAGCAAATTTTTGAAATAGCTTACAATATTCACTGCCAAATATTTCTTCGTCATATTCAAGATTATATTCTTGGAAGATTTTACCTGAATAAATATCTTTTACTAAGTTTTGAGGGAATATCACTCCCTTGAAAGCGTATTTATCGGAAATTTTATATTCAGATGCTCGTTCATTAAGATAATTAGAATAAAATTCCTTTCTTTCTTTCAGACTTACTTGATGTTGAAATAGTTCTTCTGTAAATCCTATGAAGTCCATAAAAAAAACATCGACATCTTTATCTATTTCTTCAAGTTCAATATCCAAAGGCTTATTATCAAATATTTTCCGAAAAAGCTCCCTGTTTTTTAAGTCAAAATAAAATTCATTTATATTGTACCAATAACTGAATGAATAATCTGAATTTATAAACATAAAACTGCATTTACTAATCTTTGAATTATTTATTTCTATGTAATTTTTTTGAGTGTATACAACATCGGCCATATATTTTTTCATTAAATCATTTAACTCATGTACTTTCCTAAAGAATAATGCTTTATTTTGAAAAAATTCTACTAATTTATTATAACCTAAATCAGAATATTTATATTGACTTAGTTTGTTAATTTCTATCCAATCTTCTATTTTAATAATTGGATCATAACCTTTATTAATAAAAAATTTATGACTTGATTTTAATAAATAAAAATATTTACAAAAGTCTTCATCCATATTTTTTATATGCTTGGGGATAGTACTCTTCTCTTTTTGAAATTCGCCATTTTCTAAAGAATATAAGATTTTGTTAAGCTTACTTTGCATTTTTTTGTCATGTTTATTAAAAAGTTCTTTTTCTTTTATATTCTCATGAGCTTTTGTGGGATATTTAAGTAGGGGTATATCTTTTATTACTTCTTTGATAGTTTCTTTTGATAGGTCTTTCGTTTTTTTTGTTATGTTTTTCTTCTTTACCATTTAGAATAAAAAACATTTTGTTACTTTATATTTATTACTATACTAGAGAAATTCTGTTTTTTCTTTTTGAATTAGTTTAGCATAATTAAAATTATAAGATTTGTGATATTGGTAAAATTAGAAATAACATAAATCCACCTAAGGGATTTCTAGTTAAAAAAGAGTCCCGGCGGCCGAATTTGAAATAGGAATTAGTGGATTTAAGGCTACAGTATTCAATCAGACTAGGTAGATTTGGTCACGTGCAATTCAATTGAGTATTTTAATTCACAGGAGGAGTTAAGATAAGACCGTAAGAATAATCATATATTGTAAATCTTTAAGAGTAGCCTAATTCGATAAAATAGCACATTCTAGAGTAATCTATTCCTCTTCCTTTCTTCTATTCTTCTCCTTATCTCCTCTGGTTCTACGACCTCTACTCTGAATGTATTTTTTTCTCTTTGTTGTGACTGTTTTTCGCAGAGTTCCAATAAAAATGCCCTTGATTCCCTTTCTAGAGGGTTTACTGCATTAAGATATCGTGGAATATCGGATGCCTTTATCTGTTCAGGTTTGAGATTTTCAATTGCTTTTCCTACAACATCTAAGAATTTAGCTGCGGCCTCTGCGGTCTTTTTCTCATGCTCTATTATTGCTTCTTCTCGCTCTTTCATACGGACTTGATTGAGATGTAGGTCATAGGCAGAGGCCCTCTCGACCCAGCTGTAATTGGCAGACCATCGGGATAGTAAGGATTTGTCTTTGTCTAGTTCTATTGCCAATTTTGATAGACTTCTTTTTGGCCCCATACCACAATAGAAGATGAACGCATCGTATGCTTTTGGACCCTCATTTTCAAGTCTATCCCAAGATTTATACTCTTCGCTCATCGACCTTATCTATTGACGTTTCATTTAAATATCTTTTTGCAATCCAAAAATGGTAAAGAATTTATTTTGTCGATTAGGGTGGGGTAGTTAGGGAAAATATGGGGGTTTAGAAGAGTCGGTATTGTAGTTTTTTTCAGATTTTACCGGAAAATAAAAAATGAAGATGAAGCACTCACAATAGGATATAACTACTACAAGTCCGGCGCGAGAATCTCTTTTATCATGGACTACCCATCAAAAAGCAGCTATGAATTTGACGAAAAACAATTAATACAGAAAATCAAGGAGATGGAAAAGAGGGATAGATAAATTCCAAGCAAGGTGTGATAAAAGATAAATAGAGGTAAATGGGAGAATTAATTGGTGAATCGTTATGAAAGAACAAGATATGCTGACAATTAAAGGATATATCAATCATATGGATAAAGAAATGAAAAAACAAGCCATGGATATAAAAAAAATCAATGGTCGATTAGATAATATTGAATCTGAAATTAAAAAATTAAAGCTACTAAAGTATATAGAGAAAAAATAAATTGACCTTATATTTTTTCCTCTACTGGGAAAAAAGAGAAACTAATTCTAGTAATTTCAGGGCTTCTTGATGAAAGTAATACCTTACTTTTAATCAAAAAATTTTTAGTTAGTTCCCTATTAGATATATCTTTATACTTTATTTTTATTCGAACTTGAGGTAACTTCTCAATAAGGCTCTCAAAAGAAGTATCTAAATCTAATGGAACTAAAGACCAATATATTCCATACAATGTAATAAAACTTGAAGGCATAGGAAATATTACTTCACTATTATTTTTTAAATAAACATAATTGAAAGTAGTATTTTTATCTTTAATAAGGAAAAATAATATTTCCCTTCCTTTGCCCGATTTACCTACGCTAATGATAAAGCCATTATCCCCTTCTTGTATTTCAAATATATTATTTTTATCTAATTCTTTTATTAGTTCTATATATTCCCCTACATTAAAAATAAATTCAACTTCAACATTTTTTGCCGTTCCTAATCCTATATTGTGGATTTCCAAATAATCATTTGAGTTATATTTGTCAGGCCCTTTCATAACTTCTTCTACTGAATCAAAGTGAGGATATGATAATGTGCATACATTAAAATATTTCTTAGAAATTTCAACATGAAATTCAATCATTTTTTCTTTAATCAGTAATTCAGGGACATACATACTCAATCTTTGAGCTCTAATTTCACGTAATGTCCAAATAAGTATCAAACTAGTAATAATATTAAAAACTAAAGCAATACTAGTTGCTAATTCCATATTTAAAAATTAAGGTATAAATATTTAAAGATATGTAAAATGAAAACAAAAATAATTTCTTTTATTACTCTGTGAATAAAGATATATAGGGGAAAAGTAAAGAAAGGGGCATGACTACTCCTCTTGAAATTACAATGACTTATGAAGAAATGATTTCTCTGATTGTATTGTTTATTATAACAGTAGTCGTTGTTATCCTTATTATTTCATTTTTATGGACAATATCAAGGAAAGTAAGAAGAATAAAGACAAGTTATTATGACATCAAACAGAAAACTAGTATCCTATGGGAAAATAATTTGTATTTAATTAAACTTATTAGCTATTTTTTTATTATTTTAATTATTATAAAACTAGGGATGGACATTATTATTTCAAAAAATTCATTTTATATTGATGCATTAACGGCTTTTGCTACCATCACTCTAGCAATTGTCACATATTATAGCGTTAGAAAAGCAAATCAAATGGCAAAACAAACTTATACCTCAAGACAGGGTGAATTAGAAGTCAAGATTCTACCTAAAATAAAGGGGCTAGCTGCAGACATAGACATGAATAATAATAAATTTTTCTTATTCTTGGAATATCTTGAGGGGCTAAGTGATTTTAAAATTGCTATTTTCGATGAAAATGGTAAAAAGATTGTGCCTTCCCAATTACCCTCCTACATTATAAACCAAAGTAAATTTATTGAACGAAGACTAGACAGTAGAGGAATAGAAGATACTTTATCAAAAGAAGATATGTGTATAGACTTTTTAGATTATGATAATGAGTATAGAAATACAATTAGTGTATATATTCCTCTCAATTTAGAAATAAATGTTGTTTTTGTCCGTTTTGCATATGTAACTAAAATCCATAATTCAATTGTGGAGATATATAAATTTGATAAAGAAAAAAGAGAATCTGGGCAAGGACCTCATTCTTTCATGTACGGTCAGATTCATTATAAAAAATATAGCTGGGAGGATAAGCCTTGGTATCCTTTAAGTAAATATAATACTTTTAAGGATTATGAAACAATACTAGATATCAAAAAACACGAAGAAGAATTAGATATAGTGGATCAGATAAAAGATTCATTCCGTGAATTTTTGAGCAAGCATAAAACTATTAATCGTATTTTCAATAGGCTAAAGAAAAATAAAAATTAATATTTTTTATATACTTTGATATGGCATAAATCTATTTCTTTTCTTAGTCCTGATATTAGTTGGACTAATTTATTTGTATCCACCTCCAATTATTAAGCCTGGGTGATTCTATGAATATATTTTTTAATCGTTTAGCCTGCCCAAATCAGTTAAAAAATTGGATCTCTTGCCTCTTTTTCTTTGAAAATATCCAGATATAACAACATATATCCTGGGCGATACTATTCGAATTCCCCATTTTAGCTCCTTAAATTTGCCAAAACTCAATTAAAATTTCCTTCATCACTCAATTTTAAAAAACACCAAAAATCTAAAAAAATCAGTTTTGTAACAATATATATTATTTATAATATATGATTAAATAATTATTGCAATATTTTTTAAGCTCAAAAATAGAATTTGGTAACTAGTTACCAAGATTTGAATTTAATGTATTAATATTCATTAAAATATTCTAGATTTGCTAATTAATCTAATAAACAAAAGACTTAAATAGTAATTATACATATAATTTATATGGCAAATCTGCCAATAGTACTAATAATCATAGGCGCTCTTTTAGTAGGATTAGCGCTGTTTGTAGCATTTGCAAGTCCAAAAGGATCTTCCAATAAAGATAAAGGCAATATCCATAAGAAAAGGGCGACTATCCAGTTCTTAATAGGGCTTTTATTGTCATTGCTAGGGGCTTTCTTGATGTTTAATGGTACTTTACTTGGTGAAAATACTGTATCCATTGCGAGAGTGATTGGTATAATTGGGATTGCATTGATAGCAACCTCTTACACTACTCTGCCCTTCATGATGAACAGAGAAAATAAAAATAAGGAAGAATTGCAATAATTATATAAAAATATATTTTATATAATATAAAAATGTAAAATAATTGCATTAATAGTTATTGCAAATATTATTCAAAACAATATGATTAATAATATAATAATGAAAATTTATTGCAAAAATTATTTATCTTTGGAAATGGCATCGGATACCAATTCCCAAAAATATTCTTTATCTATATCTTCTAATGCCCTTATCTTGATATGTCTCAATTTTTTTCCAGTTCCTTCAAGTAATTTCTTAGGATCTTTAAGCTCTATAGCTCCGTAAAATCCTAGATTAACATGGCCACCAGTAGGAAAAATGTAACATATGTCTCCTTTCTTTGAATAAACTGGCTGCTTTCACTTTAATGATTCTTTTAGGCTAGGGTCTACAGACAAAATAATGCTTCTAAGCGCTTTTAGAATCTCTTTTTTATCCTCTGGTAAGCTGTTAATATATTCACTTATTTCTTTAGAAACTCCTGCCATAGTATCGTTATTATTAATTCTTTTAAGACTTTAAAAATATCCCTCTAGAACGCATTTTATACTTTAATTAAGCCAGCCTTATGCCGTAAAAAAACCGTTTTTGCAAAATAATAAGATTTTTAAGTTTCTGGAGTATTATGAAATAGGGGTAAAATAGGGCCTAAATAGCCTATTTATCCTGCTTTTTCCTAGTATTTATACCCTAATTTATTGCGTATAATGTATATTATACGTAGCATAGACGGTATTCGCGTAAATTTCGCTAAAAAAGGACGATTTTAGGGCCTTTTTAGGAGTACTTAGGACTACAATTAAGGCTATTAGAATAAGACGGATCGCCCAGTATTTTTCAGAGCACCACCATACAGAAAACTTGGATTTCTTACCTTTAACAATCTTTAGAATCCTCTTTTTAGCTAATTAGTATGGGTTAATCGGATAAAAAGTACTAAATATTATTTGAAAAATTTGTAAACAGGCACTATAGAAAACAGTACAAATAGTACTATAAACGCTATAAGGTACTGCTTGACAAAAGATGACATGTAAGCACCAATAATAAGGCCAAATATCATTGCACCGATTTTGACGAAACCTATATCCAATACGCTTAATTTTTTTGTCTTTTTATCTATCCATGATGTAAACCCCATGTTCTCACCATACTAACTAGGGCAACTATGTATTTATAGTTAACCTATAAAAAAGTTGGTAAATGAATTCCGATTCCATTTTCATAATTTAGAAAATATAAAATAAAATATGGTAATTCAATTTCAATAATAAGATCTTATTAAAATTTGAAATGGATATTTGCAATTATTTTACATTATTATATTATCTAAAATATATTTTTATATAATTATTGCAATAATCCTTAATTTATTAATTTGAAATAGTTATTATTATCAAATATCCTAGATTAGTTGAATATTAAATGCGGCCCTATAAAGTATTAACATTTAACAAACTTTCAGAAAATGCGTAGGATCTGACAATAATAAAACATAAAGGGAAATTAAGTAAATACAAAAAACAAGATAACTAATTAAAAAATCATAGTTATTGGGTGCCAACTATAAGATCTATCGAAATTCATAAGTTAGTCTATCCTAATATTTTTATTAATTAATGCAATAATTATTTAATAATATATTCTATAGAATATATATTGTGATATTTTGAATTTTTGATAATTTATTTGTATTTCGAATAGAATGACTTTCTCTAAATTTTTTATTAGTCTAATTTTTAGCTTGGATAGCTTTAGTAAAATTATTGCAATAATTATTTTAATATATATGTTATGTAATATATAAGTTGCCATATTGAGTTTTTTATAATTTTTGAAATGTTTAGATTCAATTATTAGAATGGCTTATTTTAGTTGATTAGCCCGCCCTATTTGGATAAATAATTTATTTATGAAAGCTATTAAATAAAAAATAGGGCCATTAAGGCCTAAAAATTCCTTATTAGTAACCTGATCCAGATCCACTAGTTGAACCAGTTGCCCCAGTTTGCACTATGAATTGCCCGTTCATTAAAGGGTGTACATCGCATCTAAAGAAATATGTTCCAACTTTTGTTGGGGCGTTAAATTCATAAGTAGTAGTTGTCATGCCTGCGATTATTGCTCCAACGAATATGGAATTTTTAGCTTCTGAAGTTTCGTATACTGCAAAGTTGTGAGGTTCTCCACTGTCCTGATTATTAAATATTACTTTTACATGTGCGCCCGGAGGTACAGTTATTGTGCTCTTGTCAAATGCCATGTTCTTTGCCATATGATTAATAGTGATTTCTTGAGCAGTATCTGTTTTTGGGCTCGAGCAGCCTGCAAGGACTACTGAAAATACTAGTATTCCTATTAACAAGACATAAATATTTTTTATCATTTTTCCTCCTTTTATTTTAAATTTAATTTGGTTTCATAACTAATATGTTTCTATGTATTTAAATTTACTTCAAATAATCGATAGTTATCTGAATATATTTATCTATACTTGAAAATATCAAATATTTGGTTACAAGAGATATAAGTTACTAATTGATATTCTTATTTTTATTAAAAAAGATATATTAATATTGCAATAAATATATAATAGTATACTGTGTAGAATATATATTGTTACATCCGGGAAATTTTCGCTGAAAAAAAATTGAGTAATGGGCTAAATTTTTATAGAGCTTTGGCAAATTCGAGGGTTTAAATAGGGGGCGGGAACATTACCATAGAGTGGATATATTGTGGCATCTGCGGCGTATTTAGGGAATAAGTCCGATTTTTTAGCCGATTAGGGTAGAGTAAACGGGCAAAAAAGAGGATTTATAAAAAATATTTTGCATGTTGAATAAGTTTTTAGTATATTGACAACGAAATTCTTAGAGTTATTTCGCCTAATATATTGTTTATTAGCCCATATAGGCACACGATGGATCTTCTGCCAAGATATTATTTGATTTAATGTATGCTCTTGCCCGACATCCCCCACATATTATTTTGTATTTACAATTTCCGCACTTGCCTTCCCAGTTATTTCTATCCCTCATTTGGTTTAAGGTATCACTATTTTTCCATATTAATTTAAAGTCTCCATCTAGGATATTGCCTACCCCCATTCTTAGAAAAGGGCACGGCATAATGGCGCCCTCATTGGATATTGCCAAAAAGAATCTTCCTGCAGAACATCCCCCAACATATTCTATGTATTTACCCCATCCGGGTTTATCAAATTTTGTAAAACCTATTTGCATAAGTTCTTTATTATCTTGTTTTTCATAATGCAGCTGCGAGATCTCTGGAGCTTGTAATACCACTATTTTTCTAAAATATTGATCATACTCTTTACGCTTTTTTAGTATTTCAGTTAGAACTTTTTCTTTGTCTTCATTATTTATGGCTAGGGGATCATTTCCATTTCCTGAAGGAACGTAATTTAAAAATATACATAAGTCTGCACCAGTGTTTTTTGCAAGTTCCAAGAAGTTCTGAACTTCATCTTTCACTAAACTAGTGAGAGTCAAGGACAATCCAACAGTAAGACCTTGTTCTTTACAGAATTTGGCACCATTGATGGATTTTTTAAAAGAATTCTTTTTTCTATGAG
>DAKN01000019.1:0-261 GCA_002499185.1 Candidatus Pacearchaeota archaeon UBA284
TCAAATCCTTTTTTATATCCGCTTTACCTAGATACAATGAACCGTTAATGACCGCTCCTTTTAAATTAAGGTCTCCGATAATAACTATTTCTCCCAAGAAGACCGGTCCCATTATTTTAGTATTTTCTAGATTCAATCCAAATTTAATCTTGTCAATAATAACATTAAAATCAGATAGAGTTTTATTACTGAAATCAACCGGACGGCCTTCTTTTTCCGCCATCTTGATTTCATTAATTATTTCCATCTGACCCAAGACTT
>DAKN01000019.1:296-7442 GCA_002499185.1 Candidatus Pacearchaeota archaeon UBA284
CTCTGGAAAAAGGGGTATAAATACGTGGCGGGAATTGATGAAGCGGGAAGAGGCCCTTTGGCTGGTCCGGTCGTGTCCAGCGCTGTTTTAATCTTGGAAAAAGATTTTAAACACGCGAAAAAAATCAAATCGGTAAGAGATTCTAAGAAATTAAGTGAAAGGAAGAGGGAAGAGGTGTATCCTAATTTAATCAATAGCTCTAAATTGAAATGGGGAATCGGAATGGTTTCAGAAAAGATAATTGATAGAATTAATATCTTAGAAGCAACCAAAATATCGATGATTAAAGCGATTAAGGATTTAGAAAAAAGAAATAATATCAAAGTTGATCATCTTATTCTTGACGGAAAGATGAAGCTTGATTTAGAAATTGACCAATTATCAATTATTAAAGCTGATGACAAAGTATTTTCCGTTTCTGCAGCCAGTATTATCGCTAAGGTAACAAGAGACAGATTAATGATTAAATATGACAAGGTCTATCCGGCATATAATTTTAAAAAGCATAAAGGATATGGAACAAAGGAACATATGAGAAATATTGCCAAGAACGGCATTTGTAAGATACACCGAAGAAGCTTTGCTCCGATTAGTCTAATTTAATGGTTCGAATCCTTTCGCCCCTGCAAATTAAGCATTAAGATTAATTAGAAAAATCTTTTAAAATTTTAACTATTTTTTTTGAAATATTCTCACAGTCTACTAATTCCTGGAGATTTTTTATCTTTGAAGATTCTATTTTCTTCCCACAAAAATCAATAATTTTTTTAGTTATCAATTCTAAATTATTAAAATCTACAACCATCTCTTCTAATCCTGCCTGATAAAACACTTCCGAGCATCCCATATTCTTATTTACTAACACGGGGGTTCCCGTACAAACTGTTTCAACTGGAACATTGCCAAATGTTTCAAAGTGAGATGGGCTTATTACTAATCCTTGTTTTTGGTAAAAAGAGTTCATTTCTCTATTGGTCATCATTGGAATTATCCTTATATCGTTAGGCATATTTTTAATAGCCTTGTGCTCCTTTCCATTTACTATTGTAGCCTCATGTTTCCATCCTTTTCGTTTTAATAATAAATGGAGAGAAACAAAAGCCTCTATATTTTTAATAGGAGCATCCCTACCAATAAAAGCTATTTTATTTATTAATGCTTTATTTCGTCTTTTTCCTTTAGTAAAAATAGGTGATATTGGGTTCGGGATGACGTGCCCACCTTTTGTTTTTTTTGAATTTACAATTTCATTCAAAATAGTATCTTTACATATTTGAGAAGGAAAAATTATTGTTGAAGAATTTTTAATAATATTTCTCTCCATTTCTAAAAAAATACCTCTTTGCTTCTGTTTAAAATGAGAGGTCTCTTTTGTGAGAACTCCTGCATACCATAAGACAATTGGAATTCCTTCTTTACGGGCTGCTAGTGATAATATCCATGGGACATAATATGTTCCATTTATTAAAAAAACATCGGGCTCTTCTTTCCTTAAAATATCTCTTACCATCTCTATTATTGGTTTAAATTTTTTTTCAACATCTTTAAGAGAGTTAGCATTTTTTATTATTTCGTTTATCGAAAAATCGCAAATACTAATAATCTGATGACTAAACCAATTAGGGGATAAGTGTCTATAGGCCACGGGAGATTTAAACCCTCTAAAAGCATTCAATTCTATGCCTAAAAAAGATATATTTGATCCGTGGAGATAATTTAAAAGATTTAAATTAACAGAAGTTATTCCACCCAATGGCTCTCTGGTAATATTTATTGCTACTTTCATTGGCATTATAAAAAGACCTAATGGTCATTATTTTTTATATTTTAACATAAATTATCGATTCTGGCAACGTAAAACCCATAAATTATTCCCAGGATGCCATTAAAAAGGTTCCAAGTTCGTCCCATCGCCCCTACAAACTTAGAAAGCCTTATTTTGTAAGGATTTTTATGATAACCGCGACGGGACACCAGAATTTTTCTTGACACCCTTTTATTAAAATGTTATTTTCTAGAAAAGTTATTTGAGGGAACAATCAATGCCTGGATTTGGTGCTTTAATAGCTCTTTTGGGCTTAGGAGCGGTTGCATTTATCGTGGTAGAACCAAGAATCACGATAAAATCATTTAAAACCTGGTTAAGGTCTAAGCTAAAACCTCAGAAAAGAGGGTAAAATCCAGAATCATCGTATTCTGTTTTTTTATGTAAATCCCAATTTCAAATTAGAAAAACATGCAATCTAATTTTTGGAAAAAACTGAAAAAACCTATCATGATTATGGCTCCTATGTCAGGAGTTACTGATGATGCATTTAGGCTTATGCTTTTAAAATATGGTAAGCCAGATGTTTTTTGGACAGAATTTGTTTCTGTCGAAGGATTATTCTCCAGGGGTCGTGAAATCTGTCTTAAAACTTTAAAGTTTTCTCCGGCCGAACATCCGATCGTCGCTCAGATTTTTGGTTCCGATCCATCATATTTTAAAAAAGCAGCGGAAGAGATTGAAAAACTTGGTTTCGATGGTATTGATATTAATATGGGATGCCCCGATAAAGCCATCGAACAGAAAGGAGCCGGCGCCGCATTAATAAAAGATGTTGATTTGGCAAAACAAATTATTAGAGCAACAAAGGAAGGAGCAAAGAAAATCCCTGTTTCGGTAAAAACTCGTCTTGGATATGATGAAAATCAAATCGCTGAATGGATTACACCTATCTTACAAGAAAATATTACCGCACTGACCATACATTTTCGTACCAGAAAAGAAATGTATCGTTTTCCCGCACAGTGGAATTTAGCGAAAGAGATTGTAAGATTAAGAGATTTGTATTCTCCAGAAACATTAATTATCGGAAATGGAGATGTAAAGTCTCTTACCCAGGCCCACGAATTAGCTAAAGAAAATAAAATTGATGGCATTATGATTGGAAGGGCTACCTTAGGAAATCCTTGGTTTTTTTCTGATAAATTACCCACTATTCAAGAAAGACTTAAAGCTATCGTTGAACATGTAGAGCTTTTTAATGACCCAAGGCAATTTAATGTTATGAAAAAACATTTTCACGCCTACGCAAAAGGGTTTAACGGTGCTAAAGAGCTTAGAGACAGACTAATGGAAACTAAAAATTATCTTGATGTTAAAAAATTGATAGAAGAATTTCTCTTACGTTTAGATAAGAAGAGAGGATAGGGATTTTTTATAAATAATTTAACCTCAAATTTGACTTCAGTTTAAAAGTATATTAATATTTATTCATATACTATGAAGCCTAACTGTTGTAAAAATAAAAAACTAATTAAAGAGACGGAACAAACCGTTGAACTATTAAAAGTAATTGCCGAGGAAAACCGCCTTAGGATTCTTTGTATTTTAAAAAGCGGGAAACAGTGTGTCTGCAACATCATTGAAAATATTGGATTATCGCAAAGCCTTGTTTCTCATCATCTCAAAAAATTAAAGGACGCTGGATTAGTGAAGGATAATAAAAAAGGATTATGGGTGCATTATTCTCTTACCGAAAAAGGGAAAAAAATAGCCAATATAAATTTTAACTAAATAATATGAATAAAATATCAATAGAGTGGAAGCACTTTGACAAAGAAGGAAAAACCTGCGAACGATGTTCAGGTACAGGAAGTAATCTTTTAAAAGTCATATCAAAGATGCAAAAAGAGCTTGGAATAGAAATTTCTTTTAAAGAAACAAAACTGCCAGAAGGCATGATGTCTGAATCCAACGAAATACTTATAGATGGAGTTCTTTTAGAAAATTTTATTCCTAATATAAAAACAGGTGAAAATAAATGTCCTTCTTGTTCCGAATTGATTGATCAGCCAGATAGTTGCAATTGCCGGACATTAAATCAGGGAGAAAAGATATTCGAAGAAATACCGGTTGAACTTATTGAACAAGCTATTTTAAGCATAATTAATACGTCTTCAAGCCTCTACTCGCAGATAGAAAAAATAGAAGTTTTTGGTTCTGGGTGCGATTCTTGCAAGAAATTACTTGATTTAACCAAAAAGGCGGTAGCTGAGATGGGGTTGGATATTGAAGTTGAATATATTGACGATATTAAAAAAGCAATAGAATTGGGAGTAATGTCTTTTCCTGTTTTAGCTATCAATGGAAAACCAATTATTATCGGAATGATTCCCAGTGTTGAAGAAATCAAAAAAACGATAACAGATTATAAAGAAGGAGCGACCAAAACAAAAGAAGATTCTTCTGGTTGCTCTTGCGGAGGTAATTGCTAATCAAACATATGGATATTTTTTACCCGATACAATTTTTGGCCGATGCTATTTCTTATAGCCTAATAGAATTAACCGAAGGATCATTCTGGGGGAGTGCTGTTAATTTTTTCATTTACGATACCATTAAGATAGGCATTCTTCTATTATTTATTAACTATCTGATGGCTATGGTCAGATATTATTTTCCCATGGAAAGAGCTCGAAACATCTTAAGTAAGAAGCGCTGGCTCGGACTTAACTACATAATGGCTGCCTTACTGGGAGTCGTTACGCCATTCTGCTCATGTTCGTCAATTCCTTTATTCATCGGCTTTATGGGTGCCAGAATACCATTAGGTATTACTTTTGCTTTTTTGATAAGTTCTCCGTTGATTAATGAATCTTCTTTGTATCTATTTCCAGCCATGTTCGGATGGAAAGTCACTATCCTGTATAATCTTTTCGGATTGGCAATTGCAGTAATCGGAGGAATGTTGATTCAAAGACTCAAGGTTGAAAAATATATAATACCGGAACTTTTAAATTTCAAATCAAGAGCACAGGTAGAATCGGATAATGGAGGAAGATTGCCATTTAAAAAACTCCTTTCTTATTTTTGGAAAGATGGTAATGCTATCACGAAGAAAATCTTCCCTTACGTCGTCCTGGGAGTTGGGGTAGGAGCCATTATTCACGGTTTTGTGCCCAGTTCATTGGTGGAACAGTATCTATCTGCTGATTCCTGGTGGACGGTTCCCATGGCCGTATTTTTGGGCATACCTCTTTATGCTAATTCTGTGAGTGTACTTCCGATCATGGAAGCGCTGGTTAATAAAGGAGCTCCCTTGGGAACAGTTTTAGCCTTTATGACTGCAGTCGTGACTCTTTCGCTTCCGGAGGCTTTGATATTAAAAAAAGTCATGCGCTGGCAGCTATTGGCTATATTTTTCGGTATAGTTACTATTGCCATAATCATCATGGGATATTTATTTAATTTTATAATATGAAAAAATATATAATAATCATTGCTGTTCTTGCGGTTGTTGTGACCGGTTGTATTTTATTCAATAATTACGGTCAAAAAAACGAGCAGGTGAATTACAGTGTTATAGATATTAAATTACCTAAAGTGGAAAAGATAGAAGTATTTTTATTTCATAATACTCAAAGATGTATTTCTTGCATTAATATCGGCAAATTCACCAAACAAACAATCGATAATAATTTCAGTGAAGAATTAAATTTAGGAAAGATAGTTTTTAGAGAAATAAATATAGATTTTCCGGAAAACTATCAATTAGCTGAAAAGTTCCAAGCTTCGGGATCATCTCTTTTTGTTAATACGATAAGAAATGGAAATGATTACATTGAGCAGGATTTAAAAGTTTGGAGATTAGTCGGAGATGAAGTAAAATTTGAATCTTATTTTAAGGAAAAAATAGAAAATATTTTAAAAAGCTAACCCATGATAGATTTTATTAATTATTTAATCGATATTTATCAGATTCCATTTTTAACTGCTTTCTTGCTGGGTATTTTAACTTCTATCAGTCCTTGCCCCCTGGCAACAAATATTACTGCCATTACTTATATTTCTAAGGATATAAAAGATAGCAAAAAATCATTATTGAATGGAATATTTTATACTGTCGGCAGGGGATTAAGCTATACGATTATAGCAAGTTTAATATATCTTGGATTTTCATCTTTTCAACTTTCTAAATTCTTTCAAGGATGGGGAGATAAAGCATTAGGACCAATACTTATCTTTATCGCTCTTTTTATGTTCGGACTTTTTAAGATTAATTTTAAAATCGGGGGAGAGAAATTAGAAAAGATTAAATTGTGGTTATCCGATAAGGGATATTTAGGATCTTTATTATTAGGAATGTTGTTTGCCTTGGCTTTCTGTCCATACAGCGGAGTTTTATTCTTTGGAGCTCTTATTCCTTTAGTTTTGAAGTCTTCCAATGGACTAATTATACCGTTATTTTTCGCTTTAGGAACAGGATTGCCAGTTATTGTTTTTTCTTTCCTGATTTCTTTTAGTATTCAAAAAGTAAGCAATGCCTTCAAAATAATACAAAAATTAGAGCCGATTATGAAATATTTTATAGCAACATTATTCTTATTAATAGGAATATATTACTTAAAATACTTAATCTATTGAGTTAATAAAATAAATTTAACTTTAAAAAATTCCGATAACATCCTACCGTCCCCGCAAAACTAAGTGCCACTTCTTGGCATTTTTTATTTTTAAGTTTATAATATAAACATTATAAGCTTATAAAAATAAAATGGAAATTATTAAAAAAATATTTATGGTTATCGGCATTATATTTACGATTCTTATTTTGTTAATAGGAGTTATTATAATTATAAAACCCTACGGAATAGATATAACAAAAATAATCCCTGCAATACTAAATAAAACCCCTATAAGCAGCTACGATCATCCTTATTTAACCACCCAACAAGAATCAATTTTAGAATCAGTCGGAATCAATCCCGAAGATGTGCCGACTCAAATAACTCCTCAACAACAAGAATGCACTACTTCAATTTTAGGAGCAGAAAGAATTAATAAAATTATGGCTGGAGAAATACCCACCCTAATCGAAATAATCCAAATTAAAAGCTGTTTTGATTTATAATATATTTCTAATTGTTTTAGTCTTTTTTAAGGTATATAATAAATATAGGTCGAAATATCAATATAATAATATAAAATTAATATGAAAAAACAATTTTTAACAATAGTTTCTTTGTTGTTAACTCTTATCCTAATCAATAATGCTTATGCTATTCAGGGTTCAGGGACTCAACAAGTTCAGAGTGGTAATACTGTAAATCAAAATGATACAGGTACTGGAACACAGGTACAACAACAAGAACAGCAACAAT
>DAKN01000019.1:7524-11395 GCA_002499185.1 Candidatus Pacearchaeota archaeon UBA284
AAAACCAGAATCAAGTTCAAGGTGGTTCTGAAAACTCTCAACAGAGAATGAGTCAGGTATCCAACGCGGTTCAAGAGATGATTCAAATTGCTGAAAGAAATAGTGGAATTGGCCAACAAATAAAAACCATTGCTCAAGCTCAAAATCAAAACCAAATAAAACTAGAAGAGAGTTTGGGTAAAGTTCAGAATCGTAGTGGATTTGTTAAATTTTTTGTAGGTCCTAATTATGGAGAGATAAATAATGCCCAAAAAATAATAGAACAAAACCGCGAACAAATTCAACAATTAAATCAAACCATGTCTCAAATAGCTAATCAATCCGATCAACAGACTTTGACTGAACAGATTAAAATTCTTGAACAATCCAATATAGATATTGAAAGCGCATTAAGAAATTCTGAAAAAGGATTTAGTTTATTAGGATGGGCATTCAGATTATTATTTAAATAAAAAATTAGAAGCCGACGAAAGTCGGTTTTTGATTATATAACAATTCCCGTGATAATATTTTAAAACAAATAGAAAATTAATAATTAGGTCTCAAAAAGATTTCAATAACGTCCCAGCGCTTCTGTAAAACATGGACAAACTTTTTATTTATAATATAATTTATTAAAGGTCATATATTATTATTAATAAATATAAAATATGCAAAAAATAAAAAGCATCTCATTGTTTGTAGTATTTTCAATTTTAGTGACTACTTTTTGTTGTTCGGTCTTTTTTGTCGAAGCAAAGGATAATGGTCAAACGAAAGGAGAGCAGCACAGGAATAACATGTCAACATTTGTTCAAGGTCTTTTAACCGCTGCCGATAATGAACAGGGAGAAATCGGCGAACAAATAAGAACCATGGCTCAGCAACAAAATCAAAGCAAAGATAATATAGCCGACACTATAGATAAAGTTGATACAAGGAACGGATTGAAGATATTTTTAATCGGTTTAGACTATAAAAATATTGGCCAATTGCGCAGCGAAATTGCGAACATGGATAATCATATAGATAGATTGAATACATTGTTAACTAAATTAGAGAACAGCCAAGATATAACAACTATTCAGGAACAAATTAAAACTCTAGAAGCCGAACGTCAAAAAATCAACGATATCGTTAAAGCTAACGAAAGCAAATTTAGTTTGTTCGGTTGGTTTGTTAAATTATTTAATAAATAATATTTAAATAATATGGAAAACGAAGAAAGAAAATGTACTTGTGGAATGCCTTTAAACGAAAAAACAGAGTGTTCTTGTAATTCGGAGGTTTGTGTTTATTGTTGCTCTTGTCCTCCTGATTGTAAGTGCGGTTGCCAAGAAAAAAAGGATCAACCGGAACAAGAATAAAACATTTATTAAAAAACTCCGTCTGATGGCGGGGTTTTTGATTACTCTTTCTTTTTTTTAATAAATAAAATCCGAATACTTTAAAGTGTTCGGAAAAATGTTTATGTTTTGGCTGAGAGAAGCGCTTGCATCCTCTTGTATGCTCCGAGTTGACAGACAACCCTTTCTTCCGGAGCATAGATGAATGCTTCGTTTGCCTCTTCCGGGGTAGTGCAAAGCTCGAGCCATCTTTCGAAGATGAAAATCCTCACCGCGCTTTTTTGAGGAGCAAAGTGATAATAAGACTTGATAGTCTTAATGTCGGTTACTTTCGGTGTTTCGATGAGAAGAATTGATACTGCTTTTTCTCTGATGATTTCCATAACCGAAGGGTCTACTTTTGGACAGGAAAGAGTTAAAGCATAACTCGTCAGCTCTTTAATCTCATCCACGGTGTGACAGGCATCCGCCCACTTCAACATGCCCACAACAAACAACTTGCCGCCATGGAAAGAATTATCAACGGCAACTTTTATTTCAGGAATGCTGTTTGCTGCTTCGATTTCAGGAGCAGAAAGTTCATCCCATCTCTTTTTAATGCTTTGAGCATAGGGTCCTTCGCTGCGGGAAGAATAACAATTGTGCGAAACCTGTCGTTGGTGTGCTTTATCTGCTTGCTGAGGCGTTGAAATCCTTGACACGAATGATTCTCCGACTGCTACCGCCTCATCCCAGGCCTTTCCTTCCGGAGGCATCTTGTATGAAGAAAATAATTCGAAAAAGGCATCAACATCTTTGTTTTGAATGACTTTTTGAATCAGCGGAAGATAAAGCTTGGTCCATTCTTGCAATGCAAATGCTCTTCTGGGACAGTTCTTTCCAGTGTAATGATAATAAGCGTTCCTGGCTTCATCAACGTCCTTTACTGAAGGAGGAAAGAACAACCTTCCAAATATTTTTATTCCAAACATGATATCACCATAGAACCAGACTCTTTCTGGCAAAGAATCGCCCCACAACATAACATTATGAGACGAATATTTAAGGGGCATAAACCCGCTAAATACTCGTCTCATATTCTTTATTATGATTTTAAATAACTTGGTGCACTATTTATAATATAAAAACACGATTAAGTCAAATTGACTGAGACTTTCGTCGGTATTCGTTATATGATAAAATTAAAGTATAATAATATTATTAAAAATATGAACAAAGATATTGAATGTTGTCCAAAATTTGATCCGACTCCGTGGGATGAAAAAATATTAGAATGGAGTAATAAAAGATTTATTAAAGACAAAGTTTTTACTTTATTCTACATTCCTCTCAATTTCGGTTCGGTTATCACAAGACTATTAAAGAAAGTAGAACAAGCTGGGGCTCAAACACCTGACTTACTTTGTCTTTCTGATCATCCTTCTCAGTGGAATATGGATATTTATTTGGCGGTAGACAAAGAAATCCCGGGAGCTGAAAATGTGTCTTTAAGCGGTAAATATCTAAGTAAAGTCTATGAAGGTGATTTCAGTAAAACAGGAGAGTGGTGCAAAAACTTTGAAGAATATGCCAAGGGCAGAGACTTGAGTATTAAAAAAATGTATATGTGGTATACAACCTGCCCCAAGTGCGCCAAGAAATACGGTAAGAACTACGTGGTAATTATTGCTGAAGTCTAAATAAAAAAAATGAGGAAAGCTTTTTGCTTTCCTCTTAGTGTGCTGCTTTGTGGAAGAAATTGTTGTTCTTGCTACATTTGGACCGGAGGACCTTTCCCCGGAATAATGTAGCAATCCCTTAGAGCTTTCCGGGAGAAATTTCCCTTTAATCCGACAGGGCCGAAAGAACTTGTTTGTTTCGGCAGGAGTGTGAGGATTACCGAATTGGCAATCAACGTCACGTCGAATGAAAGCATGGCAATCATTGTGCAAGTGGCGATAAGAATTGCTACACCTTTCATCGTTCCAACTCCGATACTTTTCCACAGACCACTCGAAGAGGTTACTCTTGAGGGGTCGATTATTAAAGTATCACATTTTAAAAAAAATGTAAAATGCAATCTTAATGACTTGTGTATTTTTAAATTTCACAAATCAAGCAAATTGATGTATGATATTGATTGCCTAAACATTAGGCAGAACCTTTACATTCAGGTGATTGTTATGGAAGAAAAACCATTTATCCTTGATGCCGAATACCCCATAGATGATGAGGGGTCAAAAGTCAGAGTAGTTTTTGAAATCTTCTTAAAGAAAAATGATAAAGATACATCAGTCAGTGATGAAAAACTTTTTGAAGGACTTCAAGACTTATTAGGCGACATGCCGAAAGGAATATGCACTAACATTGCTGCCTCGATTCTTATTCTGCCCATTGATGCTGAACTATCAAGAAACCTTCTTGAAGTTGTCTCTCTGCCGGTAGTAGAAGAGACCGTCCCAGAACAAACAGAGGCAAAAGGCCCTCCGATTACAGACACAGAAGAAGAATTCATGATTGCATACAACTAACAAAGAGGTGATACCTCTTTTTTTTGACAAAAACTT
>DAKN01000051.1 GCA_002499185.1 Candidatus Pacearchaeota archaeon UBA284
TGCAGCATTCACAACCTTGAGAAAACGTGGTGGAGCATTATCTGATTTGGCAATTTTAATAATTGACATCAACGAAGGCATAAAAGAACAGACCAGGGAAAGCATCGAAATATTAAAAGCAAACAAGGTTCCTTTTATTGTAGCATTAAATAAGGTGGATTTAATTTCTGGATGGAGAAAGCTTTCAGATACATTAACAGAGAGCATAGAGAAACAAGCACAATTCACAACCACAGATTTTGAAAAAAAATTGTATAACATAATGGCTCAGCTTTCAATTTATGGTTTTGATTCTGATTTATTTTTTAGAATCTCAAAATTTGAAAAACAATTAGCACTGATTCCGTGTTCTGCAAAAACAGGAGAGGGTTTGCCCGAATTAATTGCAATGCTCTCTGGTTTAAGTCAACGTTATTTGAAAGATAAATTAGAAATTGGCAAGGAAGCAAAGGGCATGATTCTTGAAATAAAAAAAGAAAAAGGAATGACAAATGCAGAGGCGATATTATTTGACGGAGAAATGAAAAAAACAGACATTATAATTGCAGCCACATTAGATAAGCCAATTGAATTGAAAATGCGGGCGTTATTTGAAGCAATGCCTCTTGGTCAAGGATATAAATCTGCTGATAAGGTAGAAGCATCAGCTGGTTTAAGAATACAATTTTCTGGTTCTGGAGAAGACGCTATCCCAGGCATGCCATTTATTGCATTATCTGAAATTAAAAAAGAAAAATTAACCGAATTGGAAAATGAATTAAGTCAAGATGTTCAGTCGGTGATTGAAACAGATACAGAGGGAATTATAATAAAAGCAGAATCTCTTGGAAGTCTTGAAGCACTAATATTCTTGCTGAAAAAATCAAACATACCTATAAAAAAAGCAGGCATAGGTAATATCAACAGAACAGATTTTGCATTAGCAAAATCCAATATTGAAAGTGAGCCTTTAAATGCAGTCATTTTGGGTTTTAATGTTGATGAAGAAAAAGAAATTGCTGAAATGAATGCAAAAGAAAAAAGGGTAAAAATAATAGGCTCCGAAGTAATTTATCATATAATAGAAAATTTGGAGAAGTGGCGTAAAGAACGCGAATTGGAAATTCAGAGAGAATCATTAAAAGATTTGACATGGCCTGCTAAAATAAAATTATTGCCAAACATGTGTTTTCACGATGCCAAACCCGCAATCTTTGGAGTAAAAATAGAAGCGGGATTATTGAAAAAAGGAATAAAATTGATGGATGAAAATGGGGAAGAAGTAGATCATGTTAAGGAAATACAATCAGATGGCAAGGGTGCTGACAAAGCGGAAATGAATAAAGAAGTTGCAATAAGCCTTCCAAATACAACGTATTCTCGACAATTAAAACAAAATCAAAAATTATATTCTGATCTTAAAGAGGAAGAATTTCTTAAACTAAAAGAAAATAAGAAATATCTTTCTCCAGTGGAAATTTTACTATTGCAGGAAATAGCAGCAATAAAAAGAAAAACAAAAGCAACTTGGGGAATTTAAGATAAAGATTTTTAAATTCCAGATTATTCTCTTTATTATGAAAAGAGGCGCATTATTTTTATCAATACTTTTTTTAATTATTTTAATTCTTAATTTTAACCTGGTATCAGCGAAAACTTCTTGTGATGTTAAAGATTGCAAAATTACAATTACTATATATCTTGCTTTTGCTGGAGCAACAGACAGTCAAATAAATTCTTGGAGTCAGGAAATAAGCAATGTTTGGAATGGAAATGGGCAGACAACAGGAGATTGCAAATGCCCTGTTAATTTTAAAGTCAATACATCAAAGGTTACAAATTGCAGTCCAATGCCTGCAGGATATCATTGTATTCAAATATTACCTTGGAATGGAACAGATGCAAGTTTGCCACATTTGCCAGCAGGCCCCAATGCTGGAAAAGCAGTTGTAGCATATGTGGGAAAAACAACACAAAGTCCTTCTGTTGGTGGAGCAAGCCTAGACGGAGAATGGTCTAATATCACAAGCAGGCCAGTCGATCCAAACGATCCAAGCAAAGGAAATTATTTAGATGCTGCACACGAGATTGGGCACATGTTAGGATTAGCAGATGGTTCTGGGGGACTAATGAATTTTACTAGCGGTAATGATGCAAAACCTACACAACAGCACATAGATGATGCTGTGAATAATGTTTGTGGTCCAAACGCTTGTCCCGATAAATGTTGTTGTGGAAACGGAGTAATAGATAATAATAAAGGAGAACAATGCGATCCAAAAGCAAATCCAAGAGGATGTTCATTGAATGATGTTTGTTGTCCTATTTGTTGCCAATGTGATTTAACAAGAATTCAATCATTTAATTTAACTTACGTGCCTCTTGGAATGTTTTCAAATGAAAGAATCAATTTTTATTCAAATCTTGAGCCACATTTTCATATAATAACAAGCAACAATCAAATAATTGATGCTGGAAAAGGAAAACTTGAAAATCCAACAATCAATGTTTTTTCAGACGAGGAAACAATTAATGCTATACATGACGGAGAAATTTCTTTTATTCAAGCAATGAATGATGGAAGATTGATTTATGAAGGGGAAGGATTTTTTAACAAAATAAAATTTAAAATAATTTCTTTTCTTGTTGATATCTTTTAATCAAAAGGAGATTTTGGAGGATTTCCCCACCGATAGCTCCATTTTGGATTCTTGCACGCAATTTTTAATAATTCTTCAATGTAAGAAGAACTTCTTTGAATATCTTCACCGCTTTCGCATTTATGGATTACTCTTTTTATCTTGTTTATTGATTGAAAAAAATCTTCTCCTGTGCATAAACAATCAATTCTTTCTTCAATTTCCTCTAAATAACCCCCATAATTGTCACGGTCTGCCGCAATATATTGGTCTATACATTGCTTTAATCTGATATATCTATCTTGCTCTTCTGGCTTTAAAGACTTGAGAAATTCTTCATATTCTGATTTTTCAGTTTTAAGATGAGCATGTCCCGATTCACCCAATTTTCTTTTTAATTGATGAACATAGGAATCAATGTAATTTGTCAAATCAGCTATGACTGCTCCTTGACATTCTTCTAATTTATGTCCATCTTTTGATTCGCAAACATCACAAAGACTGGTTATTTTATCTTTTTCAAGAATTGGATCAAAAAATAAAAAATAAAAATTATATCTCTTTTTACCTAAAAGCTCTTCAAAGATTCTTGAAGTCATTTCTATTTCGCCAAATGTTTTATTTTGAATAATGTCTTGATATTTTTGATAATTATTAGTGGCGTAAACACAACATATTCTTTTTTCTATCGGGCTGTTTAATTTTGAATAAACAATTACGTCTCCCGATAAATTTTCTGGGTCTCCCCTTACTAGTTTTACTAAATTTCTCCCTTCAGCCATGTTTTTTTATAATGTTTTCATTATTTAAAATTATCGAGTAAATTATTGATTTTTATTTGGTCAAGAAATTTTTAATTGATGATATCTCTTTAATTCTTCTTTAAATAATTTTTCGAGATGTTTTTCACCATAACTAATAATATTGAACGGATTTGAAAAATATTTATAATGAATATGAGAAATTTCAGATACTTGTTTTGCAGTAATTATTGAACCTATTTGTGCTCTAAATAGTTTAGAATATTTATAATCTGCTTTTTTCTGCCCATTATTGTTGCACTTAATTTTTCTCCACCCAGAAAAATAATCTGCCCAAAGCCTGTGGCTTCTTTGATCATCAAAATCATATAAATCTTCTTCAGGTAAATTGTAGGGTGTTTTGGTTGGTCCCTTAAAACAAGAGGAACAAACCTCATCAAAACAATCGATTATTTCTACTTCCATGGTTGGATTATTTTTAATTAATTCTGCAAGTTCTTTCTGTTTTTCATACATCTGTATTCCATACATTCCAATTATACTGGCTTTTCCTACATCTGAATTAATGCCTCTTCCAGCTAAAAAACCACCGCCCAAATGATGCGCCCTAATTTTTATCCTATTAACCATGGTTTTAGATAATACAAATAGACTTATAAAGTTTTGCAGTTTTTACTACTTAAAAGTCATAATACTTTTTAGTTAGTAAGTTGTAATAATAAATTACCAAACCCCTCAGAAAGAAGGATAATACTAACAGCAATATTTAAAAACCAAAAAAACAAACAAAATTCATGCCATTTAAATTAAACCTTGGAGAAAAGGGAAAAACATACAAGGTAGAATCAAACAGCGAAGCATTTATTGGGAAAAAAATAGGGGACAAAATTTCTGGCAAAGAAATTGCTTCAGAAATAGATGATTTTGAATTTGAAATTACCGGCTTTAGCGACAATTCAGGATTTCCCGGAATAAAAGGTGTTGAGGGCGTTGGATTAAAAAAAAGATTATTGAAATATGGTTTGGGAATGAGACGAAGACCTAGAAGAGAGGGCAAAAAACCAAGGGCAGACCCTAAACCAAAAGGATTAAGATTGAGAAAAACAGTTCATGCTGATTATATCGGAGAAGATATTGTTCAAATTAACTTAAAAATTTCTAAACAAGGCTCAAAGCCATTAAACGAAATTTATAAGAAAGAAGAAACACAAGAAAAAAAGAGTGAAGAGAAAACAGCAGAATCTTAATTTAATTTTCAGTTTTATTTTTAGATTATATTTTTACCGATAAATATTCTAGATAATGAATAATCACCATAACAACATATTATGTATACTTTTTTCCGTAATCTACAACATATCCTAAAACTTCTTCAATAGAATTGAAATTATTGTTAGGATCCAGCTGTTCTATTATCTTGTGATATTTTATGATTGTTCTGTCTCCAAATTCAGGAACAGGAAATTTTTTTCTTTTTTGTTCGATTTTTTTTCTTAAATCAGTTAATTCTCCTAAAAGAGAATCAAATGCATATCGAGGTATTGGTAATTCCAAATTTATTCTTTCAATGATATATCCTATTCTTCTATCTTCTTTTGGTTTGGTTTTTTCCATATTTTTTTAAGTTATTTCTTATTTATAAGCAATATTGTAAAAAAAGACACGCTTTTTCATATTAAGTAAATTTAAATATCTAAAAATAATTAAATAATAATGGAAGAAGAGGCAATAGTTTCATTATATCAATCTTTTGTAAATTCTATTCCATCAGATTATCATTTTTTAATTCCGTTAATAGTATTTACTTTGATTTTTATTTTTTATTCATTCTATGCCTTTTCGTTTTATAAACTTCTGGCGAAAAGAGACATTTTGGAGTTGAATTTAAGGCCAAAATTTTCAAAAAAACATGCTTTTTATAATTCTTTTACAATTTTTCTTTTTGTTTTAGAGTATATGGTTATTATGCCAATATTATCTTTGCTTTGGTTTGGTTCACTTTCAATATTGTTGCTGGCATTTTCAAAGACACCCAGCGTAGCCTCAATTCTTATGATGTCATGCGCTCTTGTTGCTACTGTTAGAATAATTTCATACTTTTCAGAGGATCTTTCAAAAGACCTTGCAAAAATCGTTCCATTTACTTTGCTTACTCTTTTTATAATCGGAGAAAATTTCTTTAACGTATCTTTAATGTTAGAAAGAGCATTTCAGATAAATCTGCTTTGGCCATTATTTCCATTATATGCTGTTTTTATTTTCTTAGCTGAATTTATAATGAGGATGGCATTTTTACCAAAAGATCTTTTTTCAAAAGAATAGATAAATTGAACCATGTATTTTTCTTCTCAATAAGCTTTTAAACTCAAAATATTTCAGATAACAATGGTAAAAATAAAGATAGAAAAAGTAACGCAAGATAATGAAACAAATAAAAAAGAAGAACCTGCAAAAAATTACGACGAGACTTATCAAAAGTTAAATAAAGAAATTGCAAGTGATGATAAAATTTCTATTTCTGGCCAGCCTGTTTTAAATGTTGGAATTGTAGGACATATAGATCATGGCAAAACAACCTTGTTGCATAGATTAACGGGAATTTGGGCAGACAAACACTCTGAAGAATTGAAAAGAGGAATTACAATAAAATTAGGATATGCTGATTTAATCATAAGAAAATGTTCTTGCGGAAAATTTACTATTAATCAAGATTGTTCTGTATGTGGTTGTAAAACTAAAGAAATAAAACAAATCAGTTTTGTCGATGCACCAGGGCATGAAATGCTTATGGCAACAATGCTTGGCGGAGCAGCGATTATTGATGCAGCACTTTTAGTAATTTCAGCACATGAACCATTTCCAAAACCACAGACAAAAGAACATTTTCTGGCGTTGCAAGTAAGGGGGATAAAAAACATAATCATTGTACAAAATAAAGTTGATCTTGTCACAAAAGAACAAGCCATCGAGCAATTCAAAAAAATAAAAGAATTTGTAAAAGATACATTTGCAGAAAATGTAGAAATAATTCCTATTTGTGCGCAGCAAGGAGCAAATATGGATGAGCTGCTTTGTTCATTAAATAAACTTCCAGCACAGCAACGCGATACAACATCAAAACCGGTATTTTTGATAGCTAGAACATTTGATATCAATAAACCAGGCACAAAAGTTGCTAATTTACACGGCGGTGTTCTTGGTGGAACCTTAAAAAAAGGAAAATTGAAAATTGGAGACATTATAGAAATTAAACCAGGAATAGAAATAAAAAAACATAATCAAACAATATTCAAACCAGTTGAAACAAAAATAATAGGGTTAGTTGCTGGAGGAAAAAAATTAAATGAAATTATTCCATCTGGATTAATTGCTATAGAAACTAGTTTAGATCCGGTTATGACAAAATCAGATGCACTTGCAGGATGCTTGGCAGGATTAAAAGGAACAATTCCAGAAATAACCACAAAAATAAAAATGAAGCCCTATTTATTCAAGGAAATAAGTTTGAATGAAAAAGAAAAACCAGTTGCTATAGAGCCATTAAAAACAAACGAATATCTTCTTATGAGCGTAAACACGACAACAACTGTCGGTTTAATAACCAGCGCAAGAAAAGATATAGCAGAACTTAACTTAAAAATTCCGATTGTTCCAAATATTGGGGATAGGATAGGAATAGCAAGAAATTATTCAGGGCATTGGAGATTGATTGGTTGGGCTGAATTAATAGCATAAATTTTGTAATAAAAATACAATAATTCTTTTAAACTGAATTTATTTTAGATAATTCTCCTGCAATTAAAATGGCGCTAAAAATAATCCTTAATGAAGAAGCATATCAGGGAATGGTTCATCAAGCATTGCAATTATATAAACAAGAATCTTTTGGTTATGTTATCGGGAAAAGAATAAAGAGGAAGAAAACATTTGATTATGAAACTTTAGCAAAAGCATCTATTCCTACAAGAATTTATCCGAGTTATGATTCCATAAATCAAGATTTAGAAACTTATAATCGTGCGATTTCTTTTTTTAGAAGAACATCATTAGATATTATCGGAGATTTCCATAGTCATACTGATTTTTCTAAGAGGGTTGGAAAAATCACCCTTAGTGATGAGGATATAAATAATATTAAAATGAACGGCAGATACTTTTTTTCATTTGTATTGGGAATTAAAGAAAGTGAAGCAAAAAATGTTGGGTTAATGATAAAAAATAAGGAAATAATTTATGTGGATGATTTTTATTATGGGAAGGCAAAAAATAAAAAAAGACGTCTCAAAATAAGAATGGTGGCATTTTATCTGGAAAAATCAAGAAAAAAAGATAAAGAACCGACAGTCATTCAAGCAGAAATAGAACCATCTTCTTATCTTTTAAATTGGATAAATAAATTTTCTTTGAATAAAAGAAAAAAACCAAGATCAATAGAAACTCTGGAGAGCATCGCAGAATCTATAGATAATAAAGAACAGCAAGAAGATTAAATTAATTCCAACCAAAATCTTTTCTTTGAATTTTATCTATGTTTGCAATTGCAATTATAGAACCAATAAAAACCAATATACAAACCCATTGGCTTGTTGCTAATCCTAAGAAATAACTATGATGATCTCTTAAAAAGTCAATGAAAAATCTTAAAGTAGAATACATAACAGCGAAACTTAAAAACATTGAACCTTCTTTGTCAAAAAAATCAGATTCATGAATAAATGTTATATCCTTAAATGAATTCTTTTTGAATCTCGAAAATTTTTCTCCTTGTTGTTTTCTATTCTTTAGTTTTATTAAAACAAAAAAGATTGCTAAATTAGCAAAGATATCATAAAATTGCGTTGGATGTCTTGGGATATCATCTATTGTTTTTATTGCCCAAGGTAAATCAGAGCCGATACCATAACAGCACCAATTTAGAAAACATCCGATTCTTCCTATTGCTAATGCTAAAACAATATATGGTGCACTTATATCTAAAATTTGAAGAAATTTTAAGTCGGTGTTTCTTTTAGTATAAATCCAAACAAAAAGCAAACCCAAAAAGATACCGCCATAGCTTGTTAATCCCCCATCCCAGAAAGATAAAATTTCTAATGGCTTACCAATAAAATAAAAAATATTTTCAATAACATAAAATAATCTTGAGCCAAGAACTGCACCAAGCAATGTTAAAAATCCGAGGTTATAAATATGCAATGTGTCTATTTTCTTTTTCCTCGCTTCCATCAAAATAAGAAAAAATGCTGTTAAGAAAGCGATTGCAAAGAATAATCCCCAGGAATATACTTTTAATGCCCCAAAATTAAATAAAATTTTTACTGGAATATAATCTATCATTAAAATAAAATAAAATCAAGATTTAAAAAAGCTTGTTGTAATTCAGTAATGGTTAATAAATAGTTTTATAAAGTTAAATAAATCTTGTAAAAAATGGAAAGGACTAAAGGAACAGGGGAAAAACTCGAAGAGATTTGTTTATGGAAAATTATTACAAAAATAGAACAAAATAGAATAACCTTAAAATCAAATAAGGGTTTTGCAAAATATGTTCCAAAAGATGGAGAACATGTCAATGTAAAAGCAGAAAAAACTAATGATTGTTATTCTTGCATTGGTGAACATTGTGAAGATTATTTTGGAATTCCCATAAAAATGATAATTGAACATCTTAGACGCGAACTACATCAAGAATTTACAAATGGAAAATTAGAAATATCACAAGGACCAGAAACAACTTCTGCTTATTGTTTTGCATTAAATACGCTCAATGATTTAATAAAATGTGAATTTTTGCAAATTCCAGGTAGATTACACACGAGAGATTATCATTTGATTGCACAATTTTATTATAAACATCCAGAAGCGTATAAAATTTTAGAACTTCTTGTTGAAAATAGATAATTTATTAAGTTNNATTCGGTTTGTTTTCTTATCGGCAAAAGCCGAAAGGTTTAAAAAGCCCCCAAACCATTTGAATATTACTAAAATGGTTTTACTGAATGAGTGCTTTAACCATCACGAGGGCGGAATTTTTGTATTCGGCGCTATCGCCTATGTTAAAGTATGATGTTGGAAAGGTGTATCATTCAGCAATCATAAAATTCTATGAGATTGAAATTATAATAAAATAATTTATTATTAAATTGTGATTTATGACGTCGAGATTTTGTTAAATGCTGATGATAAATCAAACTCGCTATTAATTTATGTTTTAAGCTTTACGACAATATTCGCAATTCCAGTTTATCCTGCTGGAGAGTGCGGCTATCAAAGTTCGGCTAAGCCATGCAAGTCATCTCGCAAGAGAGGCAAACTGCTGAGTAATATATCGTTAATCTTCCCTTAAATTCGGGATAACCTCGGGAAACTGAGTGGAATACCGGATGGGCGACAGAAACTGGAATGTTCCGTCGTTGAAACGCAAGGTTTAAGGATGAGACGATACCTGATTAGCTAGTTGTTGAGGTAACTACTCAACAAGGCTATGATCAGTAGGGGCGCTGAGAGGCGGTGCCCCCAGAAGAACTCTGAGACACTAGTTCTAGCCCTACGGGGTGCAGCAGGCGCGAAGATTTTCCAATGCGCGAAAGCGTGAGAGAGGAACTTTGAGTGCATTTCTTTTTTGAAATGCTTTTGTTATCTGTAAAAAAGATAATGAATAAGGGTTGGGTAAGATCGGTGCCAGCAGCCGCGGTAATCCCGACGACCCGAGTCGCATTCAACTTTATTGGGTCTAAAACATCCGTAGC
>DAKN01000077.1 GCA_002499185.1 Candidatus Pacearchaeota archaeon UBA284
TTATTTTTTATTCAAATTAATCGTCAGAAGAGACAATTTTTAAGAATAATTTTAATTGTTCCAAATCTTCAATCTCTTTGAACCTTAGAGGCAATCCAGCTTCCTTTAATTGCTCGCCTTTTTCACGTGCTGTTTCAGAATCTAATGCTTCTTTGATTTCCTGAATTTTTTTATGGTAATCTTCAACGGTTTCCAATCCTTCAAAGTTTGCTTTCTTGGCTTCAACAAATTTCTTGGCTTGTTCTTGACGTTCTGTTTCTTCTTGTTTTTTTCGTTTATCTAACTCTTTTTTGGATAAAGGTTTAGTATATGTTCCCCTTGCTCCCTGTTCAAAAGCATTAATATAATCACGAGCAGTCATAGGAACACGTTCTGGCATATCTTTGAAACGACTTCCAGCATCGACAAACCCATTAGGACGAAAATAAATGTACCGAGTAGTTGACTCTAGCGAGTTATCTTTTACATTTCTTTCTAAATAACAAGAAGCAATAATGTCTGCTTTATCTGTAAATAATGCATCATAATCAAATTCCAAATTGGAAGTTAATTGTTGATAGGATTCTTCCTGTCCTTTTTCTTTAATGTCTCGAACTTTAGTATGACCAATGAAAAACAAGGAAAGTCCCACACTTTCCAATTCTTTAATTTTATCATTGATAAGTTTACGAAGCATTTTCTTTCCTGCTCCATATCCTCCTAAAGCACCATTAATGGAAGTTGCTTTTTCACCTTTTCGTTGATAATGAATTTTCAACACTTTTTCTTCTGCAATTGCAATTAATTCATCTACAGTGTCAATTGCAACAATCTTAAATTCATTATCATCTTTATTTAAAACTAGATCATCTACAACATCACAAAAATCTTCCCATGTTGGGGCTTCTACGGCATACAGATTGTCCAATGCTTTAAAACCAGTTTCGTTACCTGGAGCAATCATTAATCCGTATTTTGGGTCTCCATAATATTCGATAATGAGATCTCTGAATAGTGAGCTCTTTCCCACTTTTTTTGTTCCACGTAAATAATGTCGAAAACTTTCTAACGCAACTTTTGGCTCATTTAATACATATTTCATCAATCACTCCTTAATTTTCAAAGTCATAGTTTTCTAAAACATCACGAANNATCACGAACAGCATTACGAATATCTGAAGGATCATAATGTAACTTTCGTAATAATTCAACAAAATTTTCTGTGATCATTTGAATATCTTCAATTTCATCATCTGGCAAATGTTTTCTTTCTAGCTTTACTGTTACATTGCTGAGTTCGTCAATTGCACTCATTTTTACGGTTTTTAATTCTCTCATAAAATCTCCTGTTTTGTTTTAGGTGGAATATATTTCAATTCCACCTATTTCTAATAATAATTACCAACCAGTTTCTTCGTCATCTTCAATGGGAGTAGTATCTCCCCATTCAGTAGTTCCAGCAGTAGAAGTATTTTGTGTTTTAAATTCCTCTTTTTCTGATTGTGCTTTTTTCATTGCTTGAAGTGCTTTATCCATTTTAGATTCACTATAATCTTCACGATTCATAGATTTCGGATCTGCACCTGTAATAACAAATAATTTCTTATAAGGGGAACGAACAGCTTCCATAGTGTTACTTGAACCCCAAACATCTTCGGATGCAACTTCTTCTTTATTGCGTTCAGTTTCTAAGTTACCCCATGTTTTAATGAAGGTATAAGGTTTCAACGTTTTGAAATTCTTTCCCAATGCAGAATCTCGAATAAAGAATTCAGCTTGTTCAATGCTATTATAATTCACAATACTTCCATGAACATTTGCACCAAGAATTTCTTCACCGTCTTTTACCATTTCCATATCCATAAAGACGAATGTTTGAGTAAAGTCTGATTGAACATCAAAATCTTCTTCATCAAAATCAACATCTTTACATAAAGAAATTTGGTTAGGAACAAGTTTGACACTTCGTTGTAATTCACCACTGTTGTTGTTGAAACTGGAATATTCGAGTTTCCCACGAACAAATACCGACATTCCATCTTTTAAATGTTCATTGATATATCCACAAGCATCAAAAGGAACAAGATTTTTCTTATCGTTTACATCATTTCCTTTTTCATCTTTGGTTTTTTCAAGACCTAAGTTCATTCCAATTAAACGATAGCCTTCTTTTCGGAAAGAATTACGAGATTTCCAATCCTGACTGATAGTTTTCTTATCATCTTTTGAATAGAAGTATACTTTTTCTTGAGTCATTCCGTTGATTGATAAATAATGAACCCAATCTTTTGAAACCTGAACACCGAAATTGATCATGCGAAATGGTCTACCATTTTTATCATTTTTTTCCTGATAAAAAGTTGGTTTTGCCACTCCAGTAATCACACCCTTTAAGGCAAATGATCCATCGGTTTGTTCTAAATCACCAAAACTTTCATGCGTTTTTGCCATACTATAAATTTCTCCTTTATTTTAATAAAATTTTAAACAATAAATAAACTCAATAAAACAATAATTTTATTTATTATGTCAAATCATCCTCCTTATTCATTATTAAAAATAATTCTTGAACCATATTTGTCAAACCTAAATGGAACATGTTTAACTCGCAACATATGATATTTCATAAATCTGAGTAAATTTTCTTTACTTTCATAATCCTTCGTAAAAAACAATAAAAATCCATTTCCTCCTGCCCCTAAAAGTTTACCACCATCCGATCCATTTTGCAAGGCTTTTTCATAAACATAATCAATTTCAGTATTACTAACATTAGAGGCGAGAGTCTTTTTTAATTTCCATGATTCATCTAACATTTCACCAATTGGATAAACATTTCCTTTGGATAATTCATCATAGGCACTATCACAAATATTATACATTTGTCTTAATGTATCATTGTTTTTTTCAATATTTTTACTTTGTTCTAACAGGATTTCTGAAGAGTTTCTTTGACCTCCAAAATAAAATAAATTTAAAGATTTTTCTAATTGATCTATTGTGCTTTCCTTAAAGTTGTATATAAAGTTATAGGGTTTCTTATATTGAAAACTAAAATGTATATTCTGAAAACCTCCTTTAGCAACAATAATTTGATCCTGATAGCCAATAGGTTTATTTAATTTATTTACTTCAATATTTATAGCCCAATCAATTAGATGGGAAACATCAAATTCTACATTAGAATATGTTGCTAAAGCATTTAACATTCC
>DAKN01000094.1:0-2792 GCA_002499185.1 Candidatus Pacearchaeota archaeon UBA284
GGATATTCTAAAACTGAACTTGTAAATTATGTTTTTGAGTTAGATCATGAATTAGCAAGAGAAGCCATTAAATTATTTAACGTTTCTGGAATAGAAATGTCAACAATTTCAGATGTTCCTGGAGGAGTAGGATTAGCAACAAGCAGTTCCATTCTTGTAGGAATGTTAAATGGTTTAGCAACATATTCTAGTGTGGAATTTGATGTTTCTCATTTGATTGATTGGGCTATAAATATTGAAGTAAATAAATTAAATAAGCCCATTGGATATCAAGATCAAATTATTGTTGCCAAAGGTGGATTACAAAATATTCATTTCAGTTTTCAGTATAAAAGATCATATAATTTTATAGCAAATTTCAAACAAGATACAGTCGATAAATTAGAAGATTCTTTAACATTATTTTACATTGGAGGTCAGAGAAAATCTTCCGATATTTTATCAGAACAAAATAAAAACATAGAAAAAAATAATGATACATTAAGACAAATGTATAATATTTGTGACAGTGCTTACGATGAACTATCTACAGGAAATGTTTATGATATCGGAAGTATGTTAGATGAATCATGGAAATTAAAAAAGACTCTTGCGTCCAATATTAGCAATAAAGAAATTGATTATGTTTATGAAAAAGCCTTGCAAAATGGATCTAGTGGTGGTAAACTTTTAGGTGCTGGAGGAAATGGATTTCTATTATTTTTTACAAATGATTATGAGAATAAGGATTCTTTGCTTAGATATATGAAACATCACATTCCACAAATTAAACATGTTCCATTTAAGTTTGATAAATACGGTTCAAGAATAATTTTTAATAATGAATAATTATTAGGAGATAATATGACTCAAACAACTTTAATTATTGGAAAAACGATTGATTCTGCACAGCACAAATTAGACTTAATTGTAGGAGAATTTAAATATAAGACTTTACAAGAGGTTCATAAAGATCGTTATTCTTATAGAGTAAGATTGAAAAATGGTGATCGTTTTTTTGCAGTATCAGGCGAAAAACAATTAATAGGACTTCAATTTGATAATGCCTTAATTGAAAAAAATGTAGACGACCAAATAATAAAAAGATGGATTCTTCCATATGTACGAAATATTTTAAATATTGAATATTGGAAAGCATATGAATAATCTAAAAGTAAAAATTATTTATACTTCAACGAAATGGTATTTGTCCAGAGGTTTTTAAACCTTGTGGTTATAATAAAACAGAACATTATAAAACATATCAAAAAGAGTATAATAAATATATTGGACTTACGAAGGAGGATGATTTGACATAATAAATAAAATTATTGTTTTATTGAGTTTATTTATTGTTTAAAATTTTATTAAATTAAAGGAGAAATTGTATGGCAAAAACACATGAAAGTTTTGGTGACTTAGAACAAACCGATGGATCATTTGCTCTAAAAGGTGTAATTACCGGAGTGGCAAAACCTAATTTTTATCAGGAAAAAAATGATAAAAATGGTAAGCCATTTCGTATGATCAATTTTGGTGTTCAGGTTTCAAAGGATTGGGTTCATTACTTATCAATTAACGGAATGACACAAGAAAAAGTTTATTTTTATTCAAAAGACGATAAGAAAACAATTAGTCAAGATTGGAAATCCCGTAATTCTTTCCGAAAAGAAGGATATCGTTTAATTGGAATGAATTTAGGTCTTGAAAAAACCAAAGACGAAAAAGGAAATGATGTAAACGATAAAAGAAATCTTGTTCCCTTTGATGCTTGTGGATATATCAACGAACATTTGAAAGATGGAATGTCAGTTTTTGTTCGTGGAAAATTGGAATATTCCAGTTTCAACAATAATAACGGCGAATTACAACGAAGCGTTAAACTTGTTCCTAATCAAATTTCATTATGTAAAGACGTTGATTTTGACGAACAAGATTTTGATCCTCAATCAGATTTTACTCAAACATTTGTTTTTATGGATATGGAGATGGTCAAAGATGGTGAGGAAATTCTTGGGGCAAACGTTCATGGAAGCATTGTAAATTATAATAGCATTGAACAAGCCGAATTCTTCATTCGAGATTCTGGATTAGGAAAAAACTTCAAAACATTGAAACCTTATACCTTCATTAAAACATGGGGCAACTTAGAAACAGAACGCAATAAACAAGAAGTTGCATCTGAAGATGTTTGGGGTTCAAGTAATACTATGGAAGCTGTTTTTTCACCTTATAAGAAAGTATTTGTTATTACGGGTGCAGATCCAAAATCAATGAATCGTGAAGATTATAGTGAATCAAAAATGGATAAAGCACTTGAAGCAATGAAGAAAGCACAGTCTGAAAAAGAAGGATTCAAAACACAAAATACTGCTGGTACTGGCACTACCGAATGGGGTGATACTACACCTGTTGAAGATGAAGAAGAAACTGGTTGGTAATTATTATTAAAAATAGGTGGAATTGAAATATATTCCACCTAAAATAAAATAGGAGATTTTATGAGAGAATTGAAAACCGTAAAGATGAGCGCAGTTGATGAACTCAGCAATGTAACAGTAAAATTAGACAGAAAAAATTTGCCAGATGAAGAAATCGAAGATATTCAAATGATCACAGAAAACTTTGTTGAACTTTTACGAAAATTACATTATGATCCGACTGATATTCGTAATGCTGTTCGTGATGTTTTAGAAAACTATGATTTTGAAAACTAAGGAGTGATTGATGAAATATGTTTTGAATGAGCCAAAGGTTGCATTAGAAAGTTTTCGACATTATTTACGTGGAACAAAAAAGGTCGGTAAGAGCAC
>DAKN01000094.1:2907-3502 GCA_002499185.1 Candidatus Pacearchaeota archaeon UBA284
TAGTATTAAATAAAGAAGACAATGAATTTAAGATTGTCGCTATTGATACCGTTGATGAGTTAATCGCAATTGCAGAAGAAAAAGTTTTAAAAATTCATTATCAACGAAAAAGTGAAAAGGCTACTTCTATCAACTCTGCTTTAGGTGGATATGGAGCAGGAAAGAAAATGCTTCGTAAACTTATTAATGATAAAATCAGAGAAATAGAAAGTGTGGGACTAGCTTTATTTTTCATCGGACACACTAAAGTTCGTGACATTAAAGAAAAAGGACAGGAAGAATCTTATCAACAATTGACTTCCAATCTTGAATTTGATTATGATGCATTATTTACAGATAAAGCGGACATCATTGCTTCTTGTTATTTAGAAAGAAACGTAAAAGATAATTCTTTAGAATCAACTACACGATACATTTACTTTCGCCCTAATGGTTTCGTAGATGCAGGAAGTCGTTTCAAAGATATGCCAGAACGTGTTCCTATGACTGCTCGTGATTATATTAATGCTTTTGAACAAGGCGCAAGAGGAACTTATTCTAAGCCTTTATCAAAAAAAGAGTTGGAAAAACGAAAGAAACAGGAAGAAACAGAACG
>DAKN01000015.1 GCA_002499185.1 Candidatus Pacearchaeota archaeon UBA284
AATGTTATTGTATTGAAAATCAATAAAGAGGAATTTGAAATTACAGATGAGAAACATTTATTCAAGCTATGTATGGAATTTATATTGCAAGATAAATATAAATATTCTCCATTAGAAGCAATAAAGAAAATTGCAGAAGATATTGGCAATTTGCTTTTAGAAGGAAGCAATAAGCTTTTCAATAAAGAGATTATTAATCTTAAAAGATACAATGCAATAATTAAAAAAATAAATATATTTAAGAAAGGAATAGAATATCAAGACACAAGAGAAAAAATGACGACATATTTATACGAGCAATTATTGAGGCAGGAGGGATGCGGCTTATTGCATGGGATGGGATTTGCAAGTAAGTTTGGAGATAAGTTAATTGGCGACGCAGAAAAACAAAGTACGAAAGGATAAAAATAATTGTTAAAAAAATGAAAAAATAGTGTATAATAGAAATATAGAAAAGATAAAGGAGCATAAATGAAAAAGATAACTATTAAGAAAAGAATGACATTTGAGGCGGCTCATCATTTATTGAATTATGAAGGCAAATGTAGTAATAATCACGGTCATTCATGGCAGTTAGAAGTTGAAATATCGGCGACGAAAGATAGAATAGAATGGAATAATGGAATGATTATTGATTATTCCGTATTGAAGAAATTTATAGAAGATTGTCTTTTGCAATATATAGACCATAAAGATTTAAATATACATTTAAGTTTTAATCCAACATCAGAGAATTTAGCTGTTTGGATTTTCGATGTTTTAAAATGGGGTTTAAGCGAAGAGTTTGAATGGGTTAAACTGGAATCAATATCATTAAAAGAAACAGAGAATAGCGAATGCATAGTAAGGGAGATTGATTAATGAAAGTAGCAAATATATTTCTAAGCATCGATGGCGAAGTAAATAGTTTTGGTCAAGGAGGATTTACGACATTTATAAGATTTGCTGGTTGTAATTTTTTATTGAATAATAAAGATTTTATGCCTTGTTTCTATTGCGATACCAAGTGGGCGCAGGATGAAGCTTTTACTATTGAAATGTCAATAGATACAATAATTCAAAAAGTAAAAGATTTCGATTGTCCAAAAGTAACAATCACCGGCGGAGAACCATTACTACAAAAAGACATTGCCGAACTAATAGATAAATTAAAAGATAATGGGTTTGATATTTCAATAGAAACAAATGGTACTATTTTATTTCCAGATAATTATGATAAAGTCGATTGTTGGGTAATGGATTGCAAGCTTCAATGTTTACCATTGAAATATAATATGGAAATATTACGATTTTCTGATTTTATAAAAATAGTTGTGTGGGATAATGAATCGTATGAAACAGCAAAAAGAATTATTGAAAAATATAGTTATCTTGGTTATCCGCAATGGGCATTGTCGGCAGTAGTATCGAATAAATTAAGTCATGCTGAATTGATAAAATGGATGAAAGAAGATAAATTATTTTCGGTGAGAGTTAATATTCAAATACATAAATTAATATATCCGATTGAAAATACTAGCAAATTTCCAAAGAAAGAATATTGAAAATAATTGTTAAAAAAATGAAAAAATAGTATATAATAGATATATAAGAATAACAAAAACAATAAAAAGGAGATTAGGGAGATGAAAGCAACAAAGATAGTTACAGAAATTGAGAAGTTGAACAAGTTGGGGATTTTGAAGAAAGCAATCGTGATTAAAAAAGGGAAAGATGAAGATGTGGCATATTTGGCCGACACTTATATTGCAGCCGTCAATACACTTTCCGATGATGAAATTCCTGAAGATGTGGCAAAGTTTTATAACGAACTTGGAGATGAAATTGATGCTCAGACTCTTATTGAAAAGGAAGAAGATGTTGTTGTAGAAGTTGAAAAGAAACCGGCAAAAGAAGATAAGAAAAAGGAAACAAAGAAATCAACTGTAAAGAAAGAGGTTGCAAAAGAAGTAAAGAAAACTACTGTAGCTGAAATTGTAAAAGAAAAAGATAAGAAGTCTCCTGTAAAAGCAGTTGAGAAAAAAGTTGAGAAGAAAGAAGCAAAGAAAGTAGGCATAATCGCTACAATTATCGAGATTCTTAAAAAAGGAACTCCGATAAAGAAAGAAAAAATTATAGAAATTTTAGCGAAGAAATTTCCTGATAGACCAGTAAAAGGAATGACTTCTACGATTAGTATTCAGCTGGGAGGAAGGCTCGCGAAAGATAAAGGATTAAAAATTCAGTCTACAGATGAAGGTTATTTTATTAAATAATTAAATCGTAAAAATAGAGAGGTATATTTGTTTGCCTCTCTATTTTTATAAGGAGAAAGAAAAGATGAATAAAAAAGTAGTAATGGGGTTATCAGGAGGAATGGATTCTGCGACAATGGCCGCATATTTTTTATCGAAAGGATATGAAGTTTTCCCTGTTTCTTTTGATTATGGTTCTAAACATAATCAATATGAAAGAAAGACCGCTGAACAATTTGCTAATTATTATAATTTAAAATTACAGAAAGTAGAGCTACCTTTTATAGGACAGCTTTTTAAATCAAATCTTTTAAAGACAGGAGGAGAAATTCCTGAAGGTCATTATGAATCCGAAAATATGAGTCAGACGGTTGTCCCGGGTAGGAATATTATTTTTATTTCAATCATGGCTGGTTATGCATGGAGTATTGGAGCTTCATATATTGCCGTTGGCGTTCATGCTGGAGATCATGCAATTTATGCAGACTGTAGAGAAGAATTTATAGCTTCTATGAACGCTTCTATTTTAAATGGAACAGAAGATAAAGTTCGATTAATAGCTCCTTTCCAAAATTTAGATAAAGCCGGTATTTTAGAAATAGGCCATTCGTTATTTATTGATGGATATGACGTAGGGGTTCCTTATCAATTTACAAGAACTTGTTATAAAGACCAAGAATTAAGCTGTGGCAAATGCGGAAGTTGCCAAGAAAGACTTGAAGGATTTCAAAAAATAGGAAGGCAAGACCCTATCCAATATGAGGAGTAAGAATGATTAAATATACATTAGAACAATTCAATAAAGACGTTTTAATTTTAATGGGTAAAATTCAATGGGATAAATATGATTCTATTTATCCGGTGCTTCAAGGTGGAGTTGCATTAGCAACTATTCTATCTGAAAAGACAAGGCTTCCTTTGGCAATAGATTATTTAAGTGAAAAAGCATTAGTTGTAGATGATTTAATCGATAGCGGAGCAACACGTTCTCTTTTTCCAGATAATGACTTTGCTTGTCTTCATGTAAAAAGAAAACCTTTAGAAGGATTTTTAGAAACTTATTATATTTCTGAAGCGAACGATTGGATTTCATATTGGTGGGAAAAAGACGGAGGATTGCCGACAGATAATGTAATTCGTATGTTGGAGTATATTGGTGAAGACCCAAAAAGAGAAGGACTATTAGAAACTCCTCAAAGAGTAATCAAAGCTTGGGATTTTATTTTTTCTGGATATAAAGAAAAGCCAGAAGATTTTATAAAAACATTTGATGAAAAAACTTATGACGAAATGGTTTTATTAAAAGATATTGAAATGTATTCAATGTGTGAGCATCATACATTACCTTTTTTTGGCAAAGCTCATGTAGCTTATATTCCCGATAAAAAAGTAATTGGTATTTCAAAGCTTGCAAGAATTGTAAATATGTTCTCTCGAAGACTACAAATACAAGAAAGGTTATGTCAACAGATCGCTGATTGTTTAATGAATGAGTTACAGCCAAAGGGAGCTGCTTGCGTGATAGAGGCTCAACATCTTTGTATGAAAATGAGAGGGGTTGAAAAGCAAAATAGCGTAATGGTAACCTCTTCATTAAAAGGAGTTTTTCTTGAAAAAATATCTGCTCGTGAAGAATTTATGAGATTAATAAAATGAGAATGTGGATGGTTGACCCAAAGAAACTATGCAGAAAACATTTACTTGGCGAGCATGTAGAATGTCATATGTTTGTAGGAACGATTTTAAAAAGAATATCTCTTTTAGGATATAAAGAAAAAGGATTAGTAGAAGTCCATAATTTAAAAGATAGACATAAAAAATTATCAGAAGAAATGTTATCAAGAGGATATAATCATAATTCTCCTCTTCCAGAATTTAAGCTATTTAATTACGGGAATATTAATCCAGTAGAAAATTTAAAAATATTAAGAGAAAGATGCGAAGAATGTAAAAGGAGACAAGATGAATAAGGTAAGTTTATTTTTAGACTCAGGGGCATTTTCTGCTTTTTCAAAAGGCGTTGATATAAATATTAATAAATATATTTCTTTTATAAAAGACAATGAAGATTATTTAGAGGTATATGCTAATCTTGATGTAATTGGAGACGCAGAAGCTACTTTAAAAAATCAAAGGATTATGGAAAAGAAAGGATTAAAACCTCTCCCTTGTTTTCATTATGGAGACGATATTAAATATTTAAAGCTATACATGCAAGAGCATGATTATATCGCTTTGGGTGGAATGGTTCCTATTTCTACTAAGAATTTAATTTTATGGTTAGACGAAATATTTTCTTATATCTGCGATGATAAAGGAATGCCAAAAGTTAAAGTTCATGGATTTGGATTGACTTCATTTGATTTAATGTTTCGTTATCCTTGGTATTCAATTGATTCAACTTCATGGGTAATGACTGGAAGATTCGGAAGTGTTTTAATTCCTAGATTTAAGAATAGAGAATATATTTATAATGAACCTCCTTGGAAAGTGACCGTATCTAATCAGTCTCCAGATGTGAGAGAGCAAGGAAAACATATTTCCACGTTTGCTCCAATGGAAAAAGATATTATAATAGATTATTTAAAATCTAAAGGAATTAAATTAGGCAAATCTGAATATAAAAAAGAAGATAAGAAAAATTACAAACTTAAAAAAGGAGAGAGATGGGCAGGAGATATTGAATTAGACTTGCAACAAGGTGAAGACTATAAGCAACAACAAGGGGATTCTTTAGTAGAAACGATTATTGAAGCTGGAGTATGCAACGATTATAGATTGAGGGACGAAGTCAATATTGTTTATTATCTTGATTTAGAAAAACATTTTCCAAAATGGCCTTGGGCTTTTAAATTAAACCAAAAAGAATCAAGCAAAGGATTTGGGCTAATGAAATGAAAATATATTTGGCGGGATGCACAGGAACGAGAGAGAGAGAGTTTATTCTTATAAAAAGAAATAATAATCATAGATTATTTTCGTATTTTTACCATGGCAAATATAAAGTAAATTACGACGAGTTTAAATATAGGATTGAATTAATAAAAGGATTGAAATGAAAATATATTTAGCCACTGCATTAGAAGATGGAGAACGAGAAAATAAAGCTGGAACAACCATGACTAGGAAACGATATATATATAGGCTTATTTCTTATTTCATTTTAAGAAATCTTAAAATTACAGATATGCAAGAATATGTATTGACAGGAGTAATTAAAAAATGAAGATTTATTTAGCTACATAGACAGAGCAAAATCAGGGGGGTATCTTTATCTAAAGTAAATTATAAAACTAGATTATTATCGTATTTTTTCTTGAGAGATTCTAAAGTAAAAACGATTAAAGACTATGTTATAAACGGAATATTTAAAAAATGAAAATATATTTAGCAAGCGGATTTACAGTGATGGGTCAAAAGGGTAGAGAGAGAGTTGCATTTAAAATTTCCTGCAATTAGAAGACTATATTCTTATTTCTTTATAAAAGATATGAAAACAATTGAATTATTAGATATGATAAAGGAGAATAAATGAAAATTAAAAGAGAAGAATTATTGAAAGCATTATCATTGGTAAAACCAGGATTAGCAAAAAAAGAAATTGTTGAGCAGTCAACCCATTTTGTTTTTGATGGAGAAAACATCTCAACTTATAATGATTATATTTGCATTAGTCATCCATTTAAAACAGATTTTAAATGTTCAATTAAAGCAGAAATATTTTATAAATTATTACAGTCAATGAAAGAAGAAAATATTACTATTGATTGCGGTAAAGATTTAATTGTTAAAATTAATGGTAAGGATTCAAGAGCAGGATTGACGGCAATAAAAGAAGGAAAAATTGACGAATATATAAAACAGCTCGATACTAAGAATATTAAGAAATGGAAGCCTTTGCCTAAAGATTTTATTCAAGGAATATATCTTTGTATGTTTTCAGTATCAAAAGATATGACGGCTGGAGTATTGTCTTGCTTATCTATTAAAGACAATAAAATTTCATCTTCTGATAATTTGCGAATTAGTCAATATGAAATGGAAGACAGCATTAAAAATGATTTATTGATTCCTTTACAGTCGGTAGTTGAATTAGTTAAATATCCAGTTATTAAATATTGCTTAATTGATTCATGGATTCATTTTAAAACAGAAGACGGCATTGTATTTAGCACAAGAATTATGAAAGGCGATTTTCCTGATGTCGATAGTTTTTTTGATTTAAAAGGAGCAAAAATAAAACTGCCGAAGGAATTACAATTTGTTTTACAGTCGGTTAAAATTGTAGTTGAAGAGTCAATTGATGTAGTTGACCAAAAAGTCGAGATTATTATTTCAAAAGAAATTATTACTTGCAGAGGCGACGGCAAAATTAGTTGGAAAGAGCAAGATATTCCTTGCTCATATAAAGGTAAAGAAATAAAGTTTTTAGTCAATCCTTTATTCTTTGTTCAGATATTAAATAAAACAACCGATTTTATTATTGGAGAAAGTAAAGCATTATTTGTATCGGATAGCTTTAAACATGTGATGGTGTTGCCAGAATGAAAATATATTTAGTTAGCGGTAATTTTTTAGGAAGAAATGATACAAGAAAATATGAAATAATAAAGAAGCGGGGGCATATTTTATTTTCAGCTTTCTTTATATTAAATGGATGGCCTACTATAAAGATATTTAATTATTTTAAAATAGGAAAATGGAAGAAATGAAGATATATTTAGCAGGAGAATTTGGCGGGAATCGAGAGAGAGAGTAGTATTTGATAATCCTAAGATTAAAAGATTGTATTCATTTTTCTATAAAAATAATGGATTGGATTTTATGCTAAAGTTATTAAATAAGGAGAATAAATAATGACAACGGCCGAACCACTACATTTAAAATTAAGACCAAATAAGTTAGATGATTTTAAGGGAGAAGCAAATCAAGGAATAGTTGTATCTTTGAAGCAGCAACTTGATAAAGAATGGAATAAAATACCAAGAGCATTTTTATTTGTTGGAAAAAGTGGATGTGGTAAAACTACAATTGCAAGAATAATGGCAAAGGAATTAGGTTGTAGTGAAAGAGATTTCACAGAACTTAATTCAGCCAATACTCGTGGCATAGATACAATAAGAGAAATAAGCTCAAATTGTAAAATGGCTCCATTCGAAGGAAAGATTAGAGCTTATTTACTGGACGAGTGTCATTCACAAACTAAGGATGCGCAGCAAGCATTATTGAAATTATTAGAAGATACTCCAGAGCATGTATTTATATTTTTATGTACGACAGACCCTAATTTATTATTGGAGACTATTAAAAATAGATGTTCTGTCTATCAAGTTTCGCCTTGGGATATTGGAGAAACATATCAGTATTTAAAGAATATAGTTTCTAATGAAAAAGGAAAATGTAGCTCAAAGACAATTAAAAGAATAGCAGAAGAAAGCAATGGTTCTCCTCGTAAAGCATTAACAGTATTAGACCAAGTATTAATGATGGAAGATGATGAACAAGCAAAGTCATTAATTATTAATTATTCAGACGACGAATCAAAGTCAATTGATATTTGCAGATTGGTAATTTCTGGCAAGGGAAGCAATAAATGGGATGTAATGAGAGGATTGATTAAAAACTATACAGGGGAACCAGAATCATTACGTAAGGGAATATTGGGATATTTGACAAATACATTATTGAATCAAAGCTCACAGAATGATTTTGCAAATAGAACACAAAACTTAATTGGCCTATTTGCATTAAAGAATTGGCAATACGACGGTAAGTCAGCAATGACTGAAATACTATATGAAGCTTGTACTATGTAGTTCTTATAGTATTTGCTGTAAAAGTAGCTTGTGGCCGATTGTCAATAGAAATTTAGCTATATTTAGAGTGTATTAAGGAGCGATTATATGAAATCATATGTATGTGGATTTGCTTTTTCTAAAGATAAAAGAAATGTTCTTTTAATTAAGAAAAATAGACCAGATTGGCAGAAAGGATTATTTAATGGAATAGGTGGCCATATTGAAAATGGAGAAATACCAAGCCAAGCAATGGTTAGAGAATTTTGTGAAAAAGCTGGTTATAAAACGTATTTTGATAGTTGGATTCCACTTATTAAAATATTAGATTCAAGTATATTTCATGAATGGGAAGTTTATTTCTTTTTTACATTTCAAGATATTGAATGTTGTAGAACTATGACAGATGAAGAAATAATAATAATTCCAGTAGAAGATTTGTTTCAATATACAATAATAAAAAATTTAAAATGGTTGATTCCAATGGCATTAGATAAAGATTTAAAAGAAATATTTTATTAAGGAGTTATCATGGGAAAGTTAATAGATAAGTATTATAGTCATATTTGCGATGGGAAAATGGTTACGATAGAAAAAGAAATTGTCTTTGCAATATTGTTTGATTTTACAGATCGAAGAGGATTAAGGCAAGAATGGGAACAAATAGATGACGATATAAAAGAAGAAATGATTCAAACGTGGATTGATATTGTAAAATCTAAACTTGATAAAAGGATATAAATAATGTTCTGTCATCTTCACAATCATAATGAATACAGCTTGCTCGATGGTTTGGGTTCTGCTGAGCAATATACTTCAAAGGCAAAAGAACTAAAGCAAGAATATATTGCATGCACCAACCACGGCAATATCGACGGTTTGATTAAGTTTCAGAAAGAAGCAGATAAGCAAAAGATAAATCCGATATTAGGATGCGAGGCTTATATAGTAAAAGATTTATCAATAAAAGAGAAAGGAGAAAAAAGAGGGCATATAACTTTACTGATTAAGAATAAGATTGGATTTAAGAATTTATGTAAGATGTTGACTGTAGCAAATCTGGATGGTTTTTATTATAAGCCTCGCATTGACTTTCAATTGTTATTAGATAATTGTGAAGGATTGGTAATATTAACAGGATGCTCAAGTAGCTTTTTAAATATTAAAGATTCCGAGTCTTTATTTTCTCAGCTAAAGAAGAAATTAAAAGAAGATATTTATTTGGAATTAATGCCTCATGATTTTAAAGAACAGAAAGATCATAATAAATATTGTTTGGAGTTAAGCAAGAAATACAAAATAGAAATAGTAGGCACAAACGATTGCCATTATATAAACGCTGAAGATGAAGAAACACAGCAAGTGTTATTGGCAATGCAAACTCAAGCAAAATGGAATGATAAAGATAGATTCAAGTTTAATACTAAAGGATTATTTTTATGCTCTGAAGGGCAGATGAAATCTAAGTTTAAAAGACAAGGGGTATTGACAGAAGCGCAAATTGAAAGATGCTTGTCAAATACAATTGAAGTGGCAAAGAAATGCTCTGATTTTAGAATTAAAAAACAAGGAATATTTTTACCAATAGTTCCAAAATATAGTAAAGAAAACCCTAAGCAAATTTTGGATGAAATGACAAATGCAAAACTATACTCTTTATTTAAGCAAGAAAAATTTACAGTAGAAAAACGAAGAGAATATAAAGCAAGATTATTAGAGGAATTAGACTTAATTGAAGGTAAAGGATTTGTTCCATATTTTCTTATTATTAAGGAGCTTGTAGATTGGTGTAAAGATAATGATGTAATGACAGGGGCTGGACGTGGTAGCGTTGGCGGTTGCTTAGTAGCCTACCTTTTAGGCATTACTTGTGTTGACCCGATTAAGTATAATTTGCTTTTTTCAAGATTCATATCAGAAGAACGTAATGATTTACCTGATGTTGATATTGATTTCCAGGATAGTAAAAGAGAATTAGTAAGGCAACATTTAGAAGAGCTTTACGGAAAAAATAATATTGCCTCCATATCAACATTTTTATCAATGAAAGGAAAGGCAGCGATAAGAGATGTTGCAAGAGTGTTTGATATCCCGCTTAAAGAAGTAGATACTTTTGCAAAGACAATTTCTTATTATGATGACGATAGTATTTTGCAAGCCTGTAAAACAGAAGAAGGAAAAGCATTTGCAAAGAAATATCCGCAGGTAATTAAACATGCCTTAAAATTGGAAGGGACGATAAAGGCA
>DAKN01000042.1 GCA_002499185.1 Candidatus Pacearchaeota archaeon UBA284
ATGTCTGAAATAAAAAAAATTTTAGTGAAGCATGGAAAAAAACTTGGAGAAGAAGATGATTTAGATGCAGAATCTGAAAAATTAGTTGGAGATTACGCATTAAAAGAATTTGGTTCTGAATTTATATTTATTACAAATTACCCGTTCAGTAAAAGACCATTTTACCATATGAAACCAGAAAACGACAAAAAAGGAACAAGAAGTTTTGATTTGATATTCCGGGGAGTAGAGATAGCAACGGGTGCCCAGCGTGAACATAGATTAGATATATTGCAAAAACAAGCAAAAGAAAAGAATATAAAGATTCCAAAAATTTACGAAGATATTTTTAGATTTGGAGCAGCCCCGCATGGCGGTGTTGGCTTTGGATTAGATAGAATAACACAAAGAATGCTTGATTTAGAAAATATAAGAGAAGCATTGTTATTACCCCGAGATACAGAAAGATTAACACCATAATTTTCAATATATAAAAAGAGGTAAAAAGAAAGATGTTAGATTCTAAGGGAAACGTAAAAAAAGGAAAAGTGAAAGCAGTATGGGAATATAAAAATAAGATATATATTATTTCTTCTGAGAGATTAACAACAGAAGAAATTGAAAGATTCAAGAAATATTATAAATGCCAAGAAGCAAAACAACTTTCCATTGATCAATTTTTCAAAGATTTAATGGAATATAATACTCTTCTTTTAGTAAGCGTACGCGACGGTAAAATAATTCACGATTCTCTTGGAATAGTAAAAATAGTCAAAATAAATATAGAAAAAGGGTTAATGGTGGGCACTAGAGAGATACTTTTAAAAAAATTAATTTTAATTAGAGAGTATTTAAGAGAAATTGAGACAATTAAATTCAGGGTTTTTGACAACATCTATAGTTCTATTTTGGAAGCAAGTCAAGCAGCACTGATATTAAGAGGATTTCCAATTGTTGTGCCTAAAGAAATCCCAAAAGCATTAAAAAAAGATTTATTTGGCCGTGGTTTGGATAAAATTTATATCGGCTACGCTGAAGAAATTATCGCGCTATACAAAGCATTTGAACATAAAAGAATCGGCATTCCAGATGGAAGAAAACTTGACGAATTAAATAAGAAAGCAATTTCATTTAAACAGGCAGTTGAAAGATTAATGTAAAATGGCAAATCCTTACAGAGACGAAGATATGAAAAAGGAAATAATGAAACAGATTAAGAGATACAAAGCTATCGAAAAACCAGAAAAACAAAAAAAAGTTACAAAAGACATAATTGATAAATACCTAAAACCACTCCTTAGATATAAAAGATATATAGAATCAATCTATGTCTATGGTTCTGCAATAACCAAAGGAGAGGCAAACGATATTGATGTAATGATTATTGTTGATGATACTGAAACAGTCAATAATCTTGCAATTGATTTGATTGAAAAAGAATGCGGATTTATAGATGAAAAAGCTAAGAAAGAAGGTTATACATTCCATTTTCAACCAGTAAAGATGCTTTCAAGGTGGTGGCATCTTCTTATAGAGGGAGAACCATGGATAGTAACGTCATTAAAAAATACCCATGTAGTTTTTGATAAAAGAAACATAATAAAGGAAGTCAGCGAATATATTCATAAGAGCATACTTTATAAAAGAGAAGAAAAAACAGAAAAACTTGTTGAAAGAAGTACCAATTCAATAATAAAAAATCGCGAAATTTTATTGCAGGGAGTTTCACTTTTGACTAATGCTGCAACAGAAGCTGCACAAATATTGTTTTTATTTGAAAACAAATTAATTTTAAACAAAAAGAAAATAGCGGATGAATTGAAAAAATATGGAGAAACTCTCGGAAAAGATAATATCGACGCTTACATTCAAATAATTGATTTAGAAGAAAAAATAGAACATGGAACATTAAGCGAATTTACTTCAGAGAATCTTGACTTTTATTTAGAAAAGATTAAAAACTTTATAGCTAAAATAGAATTGATTGTCGCACAATATAATCCAAAAGAAGAATAAAAATAAAAAAGGCAAGGGAAAAATGAAAATAAACTTTAGATATTTGTTGGGGTATTTATTTTTAATAATTCTTGTAATCTTTACAGTAACGATATTGTATCTGGAAAAACTATTTCCTGAATTTTTTGAATTTATACCGGAAAACTTACATTCAACCTTTTTGAAAATAATAATCTCTATTTTAGTTTTAGCATTACTTAAATTAATAATGGGAGCAATTGCAAAAATAATCAATCGTGAAATGGAGAAAAGAAAAATATCAGAACAGGAAATATTTTTTATGAGTTCTTTATTCAAAATTTTGTTTTGGATATTTGCAATATTTGCAATATTGAGCATATTTTTTGAAAATGTTGGTTCTTTTATAACTGCACTCGGTTTAATTGGGGCTGGTTTAGCAATAGCGATGCAACACCCAATCCTTAATTTTATAGGATGGATAGTTATATTATTTAATAAGCCTTTTTTAGTTGGAGACAGAATAGAGGTGGAAAATAATAATTTTGACATAAGGGGGGATGTGGTTGATATTACTCCTTTTTATACAAAAATAAGAAAAATTACAAAAGGAGATGAAAAAACAGGAAAATTGCTGCATGTTCCCAATTCCATCTTAATTATGAATGGTTTGACAAACTACACAAAAGGAACCGGATTTTTGTGGGACTATATTGTATTTCCATTAGGATATGGCTCCGATATAAAGAAAGCAAAAGAATTGATTATTCAGACAGCTGAAAATGTTTTATCAAAATACACGCGTTTAGAAATTAAAGAAAAAAGAAAATATACTGATGAAAAAGTTCCAGAAAAACCAATAATTTCTATTGAATCAAAAGACAAACACATTGAAATAAAAGTATTATACTTGGTTGATTCAAAATATAAGCAGGAGATAAGGACAGAAATCGTAGAAGAAGCACATAATCTTTTGATTAAATGTCCAGAAACTAAACTCGCATAAAATAGAGATATCCAAACTTTTAAAAAGAAAATTAATTTCTTTTAATCTATTAACCGCACGGGTGGCACAGCGGCTAATGCGGTCGCCTGCAAAGAATCTTTTAGATGCTTAGAAATATAAATTTCTGGCACCCAGAAAGCAAAGCTTTCTCGGGAAAAAGATTTTTGAGCGCATCAAAAAACTAAAAGGATTCGAGAAGAAAAACAGCAAGCGACTATTCCTGGGTTCGAGTCCCAGCCCGTGCTTTTTTTTATCAAAAATGTTTAAAAAGACGAATATACTATAAATATTAGTAAAAAAGGAGGTTAAAATCTAAAATGGCAAAACTAACCGCATGGCTTGTAACCATTATTGGTGTATGGCTTTTATTGGTCCAGTTGGGAGTTCTTACAGGTGTTTTAGTCACTGTTTGGCAACCATGGATAATTGCAATAGCTGTAACAGTAATAGGAGTAGGCAAGCTTGTTAGAAACTATAGCAAAAAAAAGAGGAAATAAGCAAAAATTTATTTTTTTATTTTTTTTATTTATTATTTTTAATTAATAGACAACTTTAAGAAATAATTTTCTTAGAAATTATTTTGAAATTTAATAAAACTTTACCTTAAATTCAAAAACATTATCTATTTCTTTTAAAATTCTTTTTAACTTAGGGTATTCTTCTTCTAATACCTTGTAAGAATTAGGACATTTATGTCTTAATCCTACAGCTAATCCAACTAAAGAACCAGCATGATTAGATATGCTGTGTGCAATATGGTCTAGATCTCTTCCCTTTTTTAAAGGAAAAGAAGATTTTAATTCCTCTCTAAGAGCGAGATATGCCCCCAATTCTATTGGGATTCTTTTTGAGGCATATTTTATGTCTTTATCATGCATTTTT
>DAKN01000100.1:0-14645 GCA_002499185.1 Candidatus Pacearchaeota archaeon UBA284
TCATGGAGTAATTGCTATTAATTTTTATGATAATAAAACAGATAGAATAGTATTCTTTTGTAGTGGTAGCCTGTGCTCAAAAGACCCAGATTCCGACCCAAATGTTTTAACTGATATTCATTATAGTAATATGGAATTAAGATTTTCTATGCCTATATTTGAAATATCAACTAATGTTATAAATGTAGGTAAGTAAAAATGAAAGATGAAAAAAAGAGCATTTGTATTAAATGTTTTTATTATGAGGGGATTATTAAAGGAACATTCTTTCCAAAAGAAAGTAGTTGTGAAGGATATTGTATTAAAGGAGTTATTCCTAAAAATTCTCCTCGCATAGAGTGTGATGTATGTATAAATTCAAATATTGAGAACTATGATTATACTGCTATAAAAGAATGTAAATTATTTAAAGAACGAAAAAATAAAGGAGGAAGAAAATGAAAGTAAAAGTTGACATTGAAATAGAAGATGTTATTGCAAAATGGGGTAATACAAAAAGAATATTGCAAGAACTTTTAAAGTATAATATTACTAAATTCGATAACTACTATGGATATGAGACAGATGCGATTAAGGTGCGTGAGGAATTAATAATGTTAAATAAAATAGACAAGATTCTTAAATTTAATTCTGAAATAGATAGGGAGAAATTGGCTCTTATAGAAGAAAACAAACCCACATATACAAAGTGTTGCAAATTTTGCCGTAGTTATGACGAAATCGAAAGAGCATGCAGATTAATACCAACAATGGAATACTGCCACGAAGATTATGTGTGTGAGTTATTCAGAGTCCCAGAATGGGTGCTACTGCGAGAAGAACTACAAAGAAAATACAAAAACAAATGAAATAGTCGATTTGCGAATCGCAAACAGCAAATAAAGAAGGCACTTGACAAGGTGCTTTTTTTATGCTATAATTTAGGAAAGTCAAAAAGGAGTAGAATGATAGAAGTTGTAAAAAGGTTAGGAGATTCAGATAATAGATTTGAATCTATCTTAACATATATACAAAAAGAAACCCCTAATGTAAAAATACAGGAATTTAATTCAGATATTTATGGTAGTGTAAGGAATATAATAATACCTGCTACAAATGCTCCAAAAATACTTCTTGTTGCTCATCATGATGTAATTAAAGGGAGCAAGGGATATAATGATAATGGTAGTGGGGTTGCTATTTCTATGAATATATTAAAGTATGTAATTAAACACAATATAACTAATGTAGAGTTTCTATTCTCTGATAAAGAAGAATTTGGTGGTATAGGAATAAGACATTATTTAGAGAACAATATTAAACGATTAGACAAAACATTTGGTATTAACTTGGATGTGTGTGGTCTCGGAGATACAATATTCTTTAAAAGATATATTACAAGCAGAAATATAAACCTACCAAGTGAAAATGAGTTAGATATTCCTTTTTCAGATTCTTATGTTTTACAACAATTCAAGGTAGAAAATGTTTTGTTTATTACTGGTATAAATGATAAAATGAATTTGATTAAATATATTTTTGACCATCAGCACAATGGTATTTTGGATAATAAAATAGAAGAATTAAATGAAGAAATAATGCAACGAGTTTGTAATTTAGTAATAGATATAATCAAGGAGGATTAAAATGAAAGCAGGTAATTATGAGTTGTATGGTAAAATAACTGCTGGAAAAAAGATTAAAGTATCTTTTGAAGCAGAGTGCCCAGTTTGTAAAAAGAATGCAACATATACAGATATTGATTTGAACACTCATGGTATTGTAATATATATGGATACCTATACAGACGATAATGCAATAGGAGTTGAAACAGAGTGTCCACATTGTAAAAAAGAAATAGTAGTGCAGATAACAGATAATTAAAGGAGAATTAAAATGAATATTGGAGAAAGAATGAAAGAATATTATGAAAAAAGCACAAGACTGTTCCTTCCTCGTAGAAATTATGGTGTGGTTAGGGTAGATGGTAGAGCATTTCACACATATACAAAAGGATGTGACAGACCCTTTGATTTGGATTTGTATAATGCAATGAGGTGGAGTGCAGAAGAATTGTGCTCATCAATTTCAGGAACAAAACTTGCTTTTATACAATCCGACGAAATATCAGTTGTATTTACTGATTTTGATAATAGAGATACTCAGATGTGGTTTGATGGTAATATACAAAAAATAGCATCTATTTCTTCATCAATAGCAACCGCTGGGTTTAGTAATTGGTTGATAAAAAATAATTGTATGAAAAAGTTTGGAAATAAATTGCCTATTTTTGATGCCAGAGTATTCACAATTTCTAATATTGAGGAAGTAATAAACTATCTTATTTGGAGACAGCAAGATTATACGAGAAATTCAATCTCTATGGTTGCAAGAACATTGTATAGCCACAAGGAATTATGTAATAAGAATACAAGCCAAATGCAGGATATGATTTTTGAAAAAGGAATTAATTGGAATGATTATCCTAATTGTTTTAAAAGAGGAACTCTTCTGCCAATTAATATGGTTGATGGTTGGATAGGTGGTAGTATGGAGACACCTATTTTTACAGCAGACAAGCAGATTCTTCGGGACATTCTTACCCCAGAAGAAACCGCTTGACTTTTCATTGGACTTGTGGTATAATAGTATCAAGTTAAACAAAGGAGAAAAATGAACACAGATTTTTCAAAAATGACTTTTGAAAAACTTATGGAAACAAGCAACACTGATACAAGAAAGAAAATAAATAGGTCTCCCAAAGATTTACCGCATGATGTTTTACAATCAATAGTAAACGGAATAACCATAGAACAGATTGATTCTTTAATTGACGATGGTTATCAGATATTTACCTACTTAACTCAAATAACCATTCATTGCAATGCTAATGAAAACGAGATTCTTGAATATGTAAATGGGTATAAGAATCTGTTTGTGAATAAAAACAAAACTCTTGGAGTTAGGTGGACAGCCATAGATGCTGAGAAGAAAAGTAAAATAAGACATCTTACAAGACTTATTCCTTATGATGTTCGCAATGTATATTCTTATAGAAATAGTATGGGAGATGAACTAATTGTTGTTTTTGAAGAATCTGATAAAGACAAAGCAATTGAATATTATAAAAATTTCCCAACCGCAAGTTTCATTGGTGGGATTGGATTGCACTATGTAAAAGAATCTTTTTATAATCCGAGACCATTTTATGCTGTAAAAATAGAATTGGGTGGAATATACGAGGATACCATTTCTACATTTACTAATTACTTGTTTGGAGGATTGACAGAACCTCAAATTTTGGAAATGCATAAAAAAGAGGAGGAGAGGAAAGCGAAAGAAATTTTAGATGACACTGTAAAATCATATCCAGACAGGTTGAGTAAGGTAATAGCATCCTACACATCAGCATATTCGGAAATTAATAAATATTTTCCAATATATTGCACTAAAAAACATACTGACTTAATAAAAAACCTTAAAGAAAGAGAGTTCCTTCTTTTTTGTAGGATACACAAACCAGCAGTTCCAAAAAATAAAGCCGAGTATTTTCTTGATTACATCTCATACACATACTTTGCAATTACAAAACATAAAGGTATGATAAAGCGACATATACTAAAAAAATATGAGACTGATGGTATTGCTAACTGTGAGTTTGATAATGTAAAACCAAATATGAGAAAAGACTTTATAGATTATACTAACAATGTTGATTCTATACTTAATTTTAAAACCCATACTGTTTTGCTTTTGTCTGAAACACCTACAGCCCTAAAATAACAAGGAGAAAATATGTTTTTTAAAAAGTATATATCAGTCATAGAAAGCGGAAATCCAAAAAAATCATGTGCAACCTGCAAATATTTTGAAGTAGGACATACTGGGGAGGATGCCAACGATGTCCCATATACTCCATATATACATTGTAGTAAATACGATATTACATTAAACTCTCAAAATACTACAAAAATAAAATGTGAGTCTTGGAGCAAAAATAAAGGAAAGAAAGATTTTATTATATAACAAGGAGAAATAAATGAAACATTTTCTTATTTGGGATAAAAAGAACAATGTAACTTACCTATGGAGTCATTTAAGTAAGGTGGAGATTAATTGTGATAGTGAGAAAATATCAATGATGTATAATTCTGAATTTTCAGATGAAAACTTGGTGTTTGTGGATTCAACTGGGGAGGTTGATTTTGATTATAGGGAAATATTTCTTGGAGATACCCTTTATCTATTTGATGAGGATGTTTATATGGTAGTTACCAAAGACAAACATGGGGCATTCATTTGCGTTGATAAGGGTGATGGTAAACCAGTGTGTTATTTATCTGAAATTGCAGGTAAGTGTGTAGGGACTGGTCGTGTAAACTGCTTGATAGACATAGAAAAATATGGAATTACTCTATAAACTTTTATGATAATAGTATTAAGTTAAACAGAGGAGAAAAATGAAAAGGTTTGATGTAGAAAAATACACACAATTTGTTAATAGCAATCCTTCACTTAATAGAATCAACAATGCTTTTAAAATTTTAACATACATACTTTACAAAAAGGGAGATTCTATTCAGATAAAAAAAATATATGTAAATGAAAGGGGAATTGATTTTTCTATGTGTATAACTGTATATAGAAAAGATAAAAAAATTGAAGTTGCCTATTGTTATGATAAGGATGGCACTAAATATGTGTTTATTTATTACAATAACATTGGAATAGAAATAGAGCCACTACCTTGGTCTTTTAAAAACAACAAAAAAATATACAATGCATGGTATGTTTGTATAAGTAAAGCAATTTATGATGCACTTAAAAACAATTCGGAAAAGTCAGACATTAAAAAACATTTCTTGGAGGTAAGGTAATGTATTACCATCTTCTTTACAATGTGGATGTAATAATGTTATGGAATAAAATTTTCTATTGACTTTTATGCTATTTTGTGGTATAATAGTATTAAGTTAAACAAAGGAGAAAAAATGAAAAAAACTGAAATACTGAAACTCAAAAAAACAATAGAAAAAGTAATTAAAAAAGAAGGTGTTGGTAATTGCAATCTTGTCTCTTGTGTTTCTCCATATTTTGTAAATATTCAATGTATAAAAGAAACCGATGGGTATTGTTTTTATAAAATAAGACTACAAAAGAAGGATGCTGTTAAAACTTATTATGCAACTTATGGTAAGACGGGATTAGATATTTATTCAAACATTTCCCTTTAATAAGGAGAACAAAATGAGTTATAACATTCTTTATGATAGGCAGTTCATAAAACTATCAAATAATACTTACATACCAATTTTTCTTCGTGGTTGTAACAATGTAACAGAAACTGTAAATGGTAGGGAACGCAGAGCGAGAGATTGGTCTTCCTATTCTTATTTTGCAGGTCATAAGTTGTATGCAACAAAAGAAGAAATTGAAGAAAACTTAAATAAGTTTTTTAATGAACACATTGAGAGAAACAAAGATGAGCATTCTGAAAGCGACCTTAACAAAAACATAGGTTGGTTTATTGGAGAATATGTTAGATTTGCAAAAGTAAACTCAATGCAAGATTACAAGAACATTTATAAGAATGGGTATAAGAATGCCCTTACAGTAGAGGAATTACACGGGATTGGTGTTTCTATGGAATTGATACTTTATATAAGTCAGGAGGAAAGTAGCATTTCGGAAAAATTTACTACCGAGCAGGAATTGCTTGAGAAATATGAAAGTATGAAAAATAAGTATTCAAGAGCCCCAGAAATATATTTTAGACATGCAGATTATACCTCTACTCTTTTGAAAACATACAGAAAGTCGTTGAAAGGTGATAGAGTAAAAAGGGAACGGGTTCGTGTAGAATCTTGTTATGTTCTGACAGAATCAGGAAACTATTTCTTGAATAAATACACGAGAAGAGGGTTTAAGTATTCATCCAATCATTATGGTGCAAAAAAGTTTGTGGATGAAAAAACAGCAATGAGATATTTGGAAGACCTTAAAAAAAGAAAAGCATATAAATGTGATGTATGGAATGTATCAAAAATAACTGGTGAGTTTTATATTTAAGGAGAAAGGTAATATGAATTCAAAAAGTGCAACACTTATGTCGTTTCTAATGCGAACCTGTGTGTTTGGGGTTTCTTTACATAGCAATCCACATGTTGAGTATAATATGTCAATTAGGGAGTTTTTTAATGAAAAATTAAAGATACAATATCCTTCCATAGAATCCACAGTATCAGAAGAAGAACTTAAAGCAATGGAAAAACGGGATAGGATGTTTTTACTTATCTGCCATACCTCCGAAACATCAACATTTGTAATAGCCAATCAGTATGTTGATGAGTGTGTTTTACAAGCACAAAAAATTGCATTCCCAGAGTATGATGAGCAAAAAGAATCCAAGCCACAACATTACTATAAAAGATTTGCTACTATTCCTGTTGAGGAGGTTTTGCCATTACTTGAAAAAAATAAACTGTATACCTTTGGAGAGCATAGGGTGCGAATTGGGACACCAAGACTTCTTACCTATAAAAAGGGTATTGTTTGTAAAAATTGTGGTGTTGGTGGGAAATATTTTGCAATAGAATCTCCTCTTGGAAAATATGTTCCACATTTGAATTTGTATGGTATTGACTCACAAGGTAAGGAAATAATGTTAACATCGGACCACATAATTCCAAAAAGTCGTGGTGGAAAAAAGGGCGTCAGTAATCGACAGTGCCTATGCATAAAATGTAATTCAAACAAAGGAAGTTCTATAACTTCTGATATACAAGGAGTATAAATGAAACAGGAATCTGTTGGAATGTTTAACGAAATATTAAGAATGACTAAATGTTCTTTTACTTTATCTATAAATGAGCATAAAGATGACTATTCTAATGTTGAAAAATATATAGAAACCAGCAAAGGATATAATGGACCACTATCAAGGGACATTACAGAAGAAAAACGATTGAAAATGATAGAAAAAGACACGATAATTGAAATGCACTGCTATAAAGATACCCCAGTAGGGTTTTTTTATGTGTGTGGGTATGATTTAGATATGTGTATAGAAGAAATGTATAATACTCTTAAAGAAAATGATAAAATATCTTGACAAACATTGGTTTTTAACTATATTGTCTGTAAATAGGAGAATCTTATGAAAAGAGTGGGTTTGTTTGGTGGAAGTTTTGACCCTGTGCATTATGGTCATGTTTTATCGTCAGTATTACTTTATGAGATGGGTATAATTGATGTTATAGTAGTTCTTCCTACAAATTCTAATCCTCTTAAAAATAATACTCCATTGTTTAATTTGGAAGATAGGTTGTTAATGTGTAAAATTGCATTTCAAAATATGCCGTATGTTTCAGTATTGGATTTAAATTATAATTATACAATAGATATGCTTAAAAAGATTAAAAACTTACCTTCTGTTGATGATTCAGATATTGAGTATTATTTAATAGTTGGGTCTGATATTGATTCAACAATACTACAATGGAAAGATATTGGTAGTTATAAAGATTACATTGAAAATTTTATTGTGTTATGTAGGGATAGAAATTATGAAAACAGTAACATTTCTAAAATATTAAGTAAGCCACCTATCTTAATAGATGGAATTACTATTGGGGATTTGGAGTTAAGTTCAACAAACATACGAAAAAGGCTTAAATATGATGGGTGCAAAATTATGCGAACATTTGTTCCGTCAGATGTATGTTATTATATAAAAAATATTAAAAACAAGGAGAATTAAATGAATAATGTAAAAAAAGAAATAGCAGGGCTTGTAAGATTTATACAAGATGAAGTAAAAGGTGCAGGTAGGGAGTCTTGTATTGTTGGGGTTTCTGGGGGTATAGATTCTGCGGTTATTCTTGCATTATGCAATCTTGCTTTCCCAAATAATGTATATGGGCTATCTTTGCCATCAGATGTGGCAAACAAGGATTTAGGCACGGTTATAGTAGAAGGTGGGAATAAAGGGAATAGTTCTATGGTAAGAGCACAGGAATTATGCACAAAATTTAGTATTCCACTGCAGGTTGTTCAGTTAGAAAAACCAAAATATTTAGCAGGTATGAGTGGTCTTGCAGTTGGTAATTTTATGGCAAGACAAAGAATGGCTATTTTATATTTATATGCAGAAAAGCATAAAGGTATGGTTATTGGAACAGATAATCTTACTGAGAACTATATTGGATACTTCACCAAGTATGGAGATGGTGGGGTTGATATAAATCCTATTGGAGAGTATTTTAAATCGGAAGTAGTTGAACTTGCAAAGGAGTTAGGTGTCCCAGACTCTATAATAAATGCAAAACCATCAGCGGAACTATGGGAAGGACAAACAGATGAGGGAGAGTTAGAAATGACCTATTCTGATATGGATAGATTTATTCCTATTGCTATGGAGTTTGATAGATTTTTAATAAATCAAACAGCAACTACTGAAACAAAGGATACCCCTTTTGCAGATATAGTTGCAATGTTTGATAAAACACTTATTGGTATACCTCAAAGGGAATTACACATCATAAATAAACTAATTTTTATGCATCATAATACAGAGCATAAAAGAGTTATACCAAAAGAATATCACAGAGGGCATTGACATTCCTAAAACTATATGATATACTATTAAAAACTAATAAGGAGAACGAATGAAATTTTCAAACAAATTAACTGATGAAATTACAGATTTAACCACACTCAAAATTGGAGATTCCGTTTTACTTCTAACACAAGAGCCATTTTCTAAATATACAGATAAGGTAACATTAGTTGTATGTAAAAAAGTAAATAAAAAATATGTTGTTTTTGAGGACAATGTTGGAATAACAACAGAAGTGACTTTTGGTAAAACAATAAAGGGAAATTCATCTAATTTTTCTTGGGTCAGTGTATTTTTGAAAACAAAATGTAATATAGAAATAATCAACGACATAAATAAGAAGCGGACAATATTAAACTTAATGGATTTTATAGTAAAGTCTTCGGTTGATGAGGTAGATAAAGCATTGACTACTGATATAGCAAATGCAATAGAAGAACCATTGAAAAATATTTATGGTGGAATTAAAAAAAAGGAGGCGGTATGATATCAGGTCTTTTCACTGACTTTTATCAGTTGACAATGGGGCAAATGTATTTTAACAATAAAGGTATTGGAGATAAGAGAGTTGTATTTGAGATGTTTATTAGAAGTCTTCCAGAAGGATGGAAGTATTTTATTGCATCAGGGATACAAGATGCTGTAAATAAAATAGCAGATATAAAGTTTTTACAAGAAGACATTGCATTTTTAAGGTCAAAAGAAATGTTCTCTGAGGAGTATCTTGAATATTTATCTAATTTTAAGTTTAAGGGAACAATCCGTGGGGTATTGGATGGGATGGTTGTATTCCCAAACGAGCCTATTGTTGTAGTATCGGGTAATATCATAGAGTGCCAGATGGTGGAAACTCTTTTACTTAATACTATAAATTACCAAACATTGATTTGCACAAAAGCAAGAAGGGTTGTAGAGTCTGCAAATGGTAAGCCTGTGATTGATTTTGGTATGCGTAGAGCACAGGGGGGTTCCGCAAGTGTAATAGGAGCAAAGAATTGTTATCTTGCTGGATGTGTTGCAACAAGTAATGTGTATGCAGGAAAAGAATATGATATTCCAGTTTCAGGAACTATGGCACATAGTTATGTTATGTCATATGGAGAACTACATGAGGATACTGCTTTTGATGACTTTGCAAAAACATTTAAGAAAGCAATACTTCTTGTTGATACTTATGATATAGGAAAAGGAATTATTAAAGCGATAGATGTTGCAAAGAAGTATTATAAAACAGAACATCAGGTTTTGGGAATACGAATAGATTCTGGAAATCTTGCACATTGGGCAACCTTTGCAAAAGAGTTAGCACACTCTTATGACCTTGGGGGGTTTAAGGTTTTTGTAAGTAATGATTTGAATGAATATAAAATAGAAGAACTTGAAAAGTGTGGGTGTATAGATGGGTATGGTGTAGGAACAGAAATGATTACAGCAAAGCCAGTATCCGCAATATCAGGTGTTTATAAATTAGTTGAAATAGATGGGGTTGCTGTTCATAAAGAATCTGAAGGAAAGAAAACCATAGGTGGAGAAAAAACATTGTTTAGAGGTATAGTCAATAATCATTATAATGACTTTGCAGTAACAAAACATGCCGTTGAGGAACTTAATAGAATTGAAAGATGGTTAAACATATCTTATGATTATGTTTATGTTGGGGTTTTTATGAGCCACAAAGAAAATTCAACAAAAAATGTAAGGGATAGAATAAGTAATACAAGCCCACTTAAAAATGTAACACACGAAGTTTCATATAGTATTAATGGAAAAATTATTAATAAGGAGTAGTTGTATGGATAAAAGTAAAGAATTTGATGGTTGTGAAAAAAAGTTTAGTTTTTCTGATATAACCACATATTTTAATGATAGATATGGTATGTTCCCTAACAATATTGAATTTAACACTTCAAAAGCAAATGCAGAAATACAGTATTCTACAGATGGGGGATGGATAACAATTTATTATAATTCTGACCCACAGGAGGTAGGGTGTTATACTCATTTAAAAGACAAAGAAGAACAAAATAAGGTGTTTACTTCATTTGAAGATTTTTGTAAGTTTATAGAAAAAGAAGTTAGCAACTATATTAAAAACTAAAAAGGAGTTAATATGAAAGTATTTATTGGAGTTGATTTACAGAGAGATTTTATGTATCCAAACGGAGCATTGTATGTAAAAGAGTCAGAAAATATTTTGGATAATATTTATCGTGCTCATACTCGCCTTGCAGGAAGTAAACTTATTCTTACTCTTGATAGTCATACAAAAGACTCGGCAGAAATAAGTGATACCCCCGATTTTATAGATACATTTCCACCACATTGTATGGAAAATACCCGTGGTGCAGATTTAATAAGAGAAGTAGATAATATGATTGATGGGCGTATACCACATTGTGGATATGTGTCCTATGATACACCTGCGGATAAATTAACAATGGCTAGCAATGTTATTTTTATAAAAAAAGATAATGTAAGTGCATTTGCAAATAACCCAAATGTTGTTGAGTTGTTTACAAAAATGATGGCAAATGATGTCATTGAGTTTTTTGTTTTCGGGGTAGCAACAGAATTTTGTGTTAAAGCAATGGTTGAGGGGCTGTATGGATTGATACAGAAGATGCCAGACAAATCAAAGTATTCTATAACTGTAATTAAGGATATGATTGCAGGGATAAATAATGAAAAATGTGGGGAGTTATTTAAGGTATGGGAAACTATGGGTATCAGGTTTGATTGGTCTTCATTTTTGAATGATGCTCCAAATGTTTCTTTAATCTCTGAAGAGGATTACAAATAGGAGAAATTATGTCAAAAACACTTCATATTCTTGGTGGTGCTATTGGAGTAGGTAAAACAAGGTTTAGGAATCTTTCGCCAAGATTGAACATACATCATTGTTTGGATATGGGAGAGTTATTCTTTATGGGAATCTCAACAAGTAAAGCAAGAATGGATACTGTTTTATTTCTGTTACTATATAAAATAGAAAAGAATAAGTTATATTGCTCTATTAGAAATTTTATATGGAGTATATATTCGTTTCGGAAAACACTTACCACACAAGATATTAAAAACATTGAACTATTTAATAATGGAAGATTAAGTAAAATGAAGTTGGCAAGCAATTTGTATCTTAATCTTGGTGAATTAGATTACTGGTTGCATACTCACGGGTATACTTGGTCCAATTATCATATGAAATACTTGTCAGATAAAGAATATGAATATTGCTTTAAGTGTGATAAAATGGTAAAATTTATTACAAAAGAAATAGTGGAAACTTTATATCCATACGGATTTGAATATACTCATGCTAACAAGGTGGCAGTTTGTACTGTTTGTGGTGAGAAGTTGTCACACGAAAAATATGATAGTGAAACATTAAATAGAGCATTAATGTGGGCTCGTATACATTATGCGGAAGCACGAGAGCAACATAAAAAAACACAAAAATTTATAAAGGAGAAAAATTTGCCAAAGTAGTGGTATTTTAGATATAAAAATCGTAACCTTTTAAAAGGAGTCAGTTATGAAAGAATGTATTGAAGGGGCTTTTTCCCTAAATGGAATTTCTGGAAAATCCCACATTGAGATTCCAAAAGTTATTGGAACAGACCATAAAAAACTTCCAATTTTGCTTTCCCAAAGAAATCGTGAATTAGTTAAGTCTATGATAGAAGAAGAGGGTGTTTCCCTTTATAGACTTGAGAGACAAACTGGTAGTTCAACCTCTGCACTTATTTCCTCATATTTGTTTGCAAGGTATTTGTCAACAAATGTTTTGTATTTATCAAGGAATAACTATTGCACAGTAGGTAGTTTTGAGCATTTTCGTGAATTGAAAAGTTCATTTATACCTATAGTTGCTAACAAATTTTTAAAGATTTCAAAAGAAGAGTCAAGAGTAGATATTAAGCCCCTTGGTCATAATAAAATTGACGAAGAATGCTCCATTTTGTTTATGGATTTTGACGAGTTTGTTCCTATACTTCTATCTAAAAAAATGCCTCCTTTTGAAAAATGGAAATTTAACCCAAATAAAAATTTAGCAATAATTATTGATAATGTGTCGGAGGCTTTGGCACCTTGGGACAAAGGGTTTTGGGATAAAAAATCTTTTGTATTTCCTTCCAAAACAACTGAATTTTCAAAAAGATGGATAATTATTGAAACAAGCGATGTAAGATAAATTATAAAAATCTAAAATACCACTTGACTTTTTTTGATTTTTATGGTATACTATTAGTAATTAAACAAAGGATAAAAGAGATGGAAGACAGACCAAAAGTAGAAAAGATTCTTAAAGAACTTATAGAAATATTGCCAAAAGAAAAATATTCAGAAGTTGATAAATTACTTTATGATTTGCTAACACAGAACGAATTGAAAATGTCTGCTATAATTTATATGACAGAGTGCCAACTTTCCACAATTTCCTATATGTGTGTGAATAAAAGTAAAAGAAAAGGTAAGAATGAATTTGCCAGACAAATAAAACTTGCTCAATATGGTATAGATAGCATCCCAACTCCATTAATGTCAGATTGTTATTTTAAGGATGTATTAGTTAAGCAAGTAATTAGAGGTCATAATAAAAGTGTAAAGGAATGGATTAAAGACCGCTACAAAATTTCTATTGACTTTTAATATGTAATATGGTATAATGTTAATAAATTTAAAAGGAGAAAGCAATTGAGCAAAAAAGTTAGAATATTTATTGATAAAGAAATAGATGATTGCAGTCAGTGTGCTTTTGGTATGCTGTTGTATACTTTTTCTGGGAAAGTAATTTGTTCTTGTTATAAACTTAATCATGGAATTAAATCAAAAAAAGGAAAGTTCCCAATTCCAATGGATTGCCCATTCAGAAACAAATCTTTAAAAGGAGAATAATATGTTTAAAGTGATGTTTTACATTATGATATTAGCAGTAATTTTTTTGGTGTATTTCTCACTTTCGTTTAATGATTCCACCACAGAAATTATAACTGTAAACAGATTAGAACGAGTAGGGGATAATGGTGGAGAATACTTGATATTTACATACAAAGATGGGATTCCCTATATGGTATTTGAAAATACCGATAATATGTTTCGTGGTAAATGGAATTCATCAGATTTCTATAACAGATTACAGGTAGGTAAAAAATATAAATTTGTAGTTATTGGGTATAGGGTCCCCTTTCTATCAATGTATAAGAATATAATAAAAATTGAAGAAATACAGGAGTAATTATATGAAAATAATCCTATCAGATGTTCTTACTCTTATAAAAGATAAAAAGGAATTTCGTGCACAGATTTGTGAAGGTAATTTCATAAAGATTACTTATACTCATGTTACAAGTGATTCCTTTTATGATTCAGAAGGTAAGTTAAGTCCAATCCTTACAGAATTAAGGGGAGTAGTGTTTGATAGGATTTCCGAAGAAATAATTGCAAGACCTTTACATAAGTTTTTCAATATTGGAGAGAAGCAAGAAACATTGCCTGAAGTTGTTGAAGATATGACTTTTGTGGTTGAGGAGAAGAAAGATGGGTCAATGATATTTTTCTTCTGGGATAAATATTCAATGAAATTAAGAGCAAATACAAAAAACGAATTTTATGATAACATACAGATAAAAACAGCAATGGAGATTGTTGAGAAAAATCTCGCATTAAAGAACTTTTTGATAATGTCAACACAGAGTGGATTTACCCCTATCTTTGAAATAGTGGGTGCTTGGAATCAGATAGTTGTTCCTTATCTTAAAACAGACCTTGTTCTTATAGCAATAAGAGAAAATAAAACAGGGGAATATGTAAACATCCATAATACAGATATGAATAAAATATGTTCTATTGTAAATACAGAAACATTTTCATATGATGAGATTGTGGAGAGAGTAAAGACCCTTGAGGGTGTAGAAGGGTATGTTCTGAAAAATGATAAGGTATGGGTAAAGGTTAAGACAAATTGGTATCTTGACAGACATCACATACTTGATGCATTCAATCTTGCAGTATGGAAGGTTGCAAGAATCATACTTAATAATGAAATAGA
>DAKN01000100.1:14657-17449 GCA_002499185.1 Candidatus Pacearchaeota archaeon UBA284
ATTGATTCCGCAAATGATATTTACAGTAAAATTATTGAACTTGGACTTACAAGAAAAGATATTGGATTGTCAGACAAGTATTCACAAAAGGAAAAAGCACTTATTTTTACCTTGTTTTCAGGTAAGAACATTGAAGAAGTTGCTAACAAGATGATAGTGGATGAGTATCAGAACAATTATTCTGGTGTAAAAGTAAATTCTCTCGCAGGAGTTGATTATGAATTGGAATGAATTAGATTATGAACAAATAGCAAAGGAGTATGAGGTTGAGTTTAGATATTTGACGGATGACGATGTTCCTAAAAATAAAGCAATTAATATGTCTTTTGCAATTGGTAAAAGTAAAATATTACTTGGAAAATATGACAATAAGGAGCAAGAGGCTCTTGCATTTTTTCATAAACTTGCTCATTGTATTAAAAAAGAAACCCCAGTTGCACCCACAACTCTTCAACTGGAATTAGATTATTGGTTTTTTGCATTTTCAATATCAAGAGAAAAATATGGTGTTGTGTGGAGTGATACTATAATAGAAGATACCTTGAAAAAATGCCTTGCTTACGATTTCAACAAACCAACCACACAGGTTAATTTATCCAACAAATCTTTGGAGGAGTGGGCAAAAGATGTCATAGGGTGGATACAAGAAGCATACCCAAACTTATCTTTACATTATACTATTGATAATGGGGATTTTATGAATGAGGAAAATTTTTGTGAGATTAATTACACCAACAAATTGTTAGATGATGACATATCTTTTAAAAGATTTATAGGTTCAATTATATACAGGCTATTCAAAAATAATGTATATGGTATTTATATTGGATATGGAGATGCTAAAAAATTTATTGATTTTACATCCATACATAACTCATTGGATGAGGTTGTCAAAAAAATGCGTAATGAGTATCCAAACCTTATTTGTGGTTGGGAATATGATGAATCAGATGATTTTTATGAAATATGGCATACAGATAATGGTGCAGATATATATTCAAATGAGGAGTGGACTGTCTTTATAAGTGAAATAATATACGAATTACATAAAAAGAACATATCCAATTTTGTATTTGGATTTAATTATGAAAAAGAAAAACAATATGGTAAAAGCCATATATAATAATTCAATTAAAAGGAGAAATTATGAGAACTATTCTTAATAATGGTGAAGATAATAAGGAAGTATCAGACGATAACATTCAAACTGATAACCTTAAAAAAGCATATGTTGCACATTGTGAAAATATTGACAGGTGTTGGATTGAGAATGTAAATGTTTTTGGGTTTGAGAAAAGTGATGGCGAGGATTGTGTTTTGTGGTATAATGAAGACTGTGACGGGGAGTGGGGTGTTATATTAGAACCTTGTGAAATAAGTGATTATGAGCAGGTTTTTAAATCAAGAAAGAAAGCGGAAAGGTGGGTTATATCCCTAAAGGAAAAACGCATTGAATCTATAAATAAAAAAATAAACAAATTACAAGTAAAAAAAGAAAAAATAATGGTGGACGAAGAACATATAATTTCTTCAAAGGAAAAACGCATTGAATCTATAAATAAAAAAATAAACAAATTACAAGCAGAAAAGAAAAAAATAATGGATGACAAAGCATACATGATTTCATCTGACGATGAACAGGCTATTACTAAAATAATAGAAGAAAATATAAAACAATCTACTGAAAGTAAATAGGAGGTAAAATGAATAAAATAGAGTTTGTAAAAATTAACTTTCAAGACTCAAAGAATACAAGTTCATGGTATATGCATTTGCAACCTTGGATGGGTAATAGTGATGGTTATTCCTTGGAATCATATGTGATTCCTTTTTCAGTATCAAGTATAGTAAAAAACTTATCAATTCATCACAGCAATAGATATGACATATTTATTTTATATATAAGAGATTTTATTGATGCATTTCAAAATGCTTGTGCAAATGGATTTTATATGTCAGAAAAGGGAAGTTTTTTTCCTTACAGTCAATTGCCTGTTGGGGAGTTTGTTCAGCCAATAGATAAAAATAGCGATATGCCACCTATAATTATAAGTGAACCAGTTCTTATAAACCCACACGATGTTAAGTGGAATCAAAATTGGATACAAAGTTGGTTTGATGAAGTAAGCAATAATAAAACTTATATTGTTTCTCAAGATGATATGAAAAAGTTAGATAACTATGCTGATATTGTTGGAGACTATATTATAGATGAGATTACTGACCAAGTCCCACATAACACATTTCAAGCAACAGTTCTGTTAAGGGCTATTATTAAACGAATACAGGGTAAGAAGGTAGAATGCAAGGAGTGCAAAGAAACTAATGTGGAGGAAAAATGAAAGAATTACATTTGGCTGATTGTTTAAATCTTCTTGAAAAATGGCATAATAGTGGAAAGAAAGAGTTTATAGATTTAATATATATAGACCCACCATTTAATAGTAAAAGAAATTATAATATTGTATTTAATACAGATACTGACACAACAGAGAAAGCATTTACTGATATTTGGAGTAATGTATCATATCTTGATGAACTTGAAACTGTGGGTAAAATACATCCTGATTTATATTCTTTCCTAAAACTATTAGAAACAACAAGATTACCAAAATCATATATATCCTACCTTACCGCAATGAGTATAAGAGTATGGTATATGCGTGAAATGATGAAAGATACAGGTAGTTTCTATTACCACTGTGACCCTACTATGTCACATTATATTAAAGTAATGTTAGACTATATATTTGGTAGGGAAAACTTTAGAAATGAGATAGTATGGTGCTATA
>DAKN01000098.1 GCA_002499185.1 Candidatus Pacearchaeota archaeon UBA284
ATTTTCATTTTTTTATTGGGTTTAGTTTCTCTTAACATGAATCTTTTTCTTGGTGAAGTTTCATTGAGGACAAAAGGAGATCACCAATTACCGGGTTATGCTGAAAAATATCTTGGAAAAATTGGAAAAATTTTGATGATTTTCTCGATGCTCTTTGGTATTTATGCTGCTTTAACAGCCTATTTAATTGCCGAAGGAGAAAGCTTAAGTTATCTTTTTTTTGGAAATTTTAATTCTTCTTTTTATTTTACGCTCTTATTTTTTGTCATTGTTTTTATTGTCGTTTCATTTGGATTAGATGTTGTAAAAAAACAAATTAGTATTGGAGTGTTTATTCTAATAGCCTTAGTAATTTTAATTGCATTAACCTTTATCCCAAACATTAGCTTAGAAAATTTGACATATAGTTCAAGCAAATTTACTGATTTAATCTTTCCCTATGGTGTGGTGTTTTTTTCAATGCTTGCTTATTCTGCATTGCCAGAATTGGGGCGTGAATTAAAGGGAAATGAAAAATTAATGAAAAAATCTATCGTCATTGGAACATTAATTCCGTTAGCCATTTACCTTATTTTTACTTTAGTTATTCTTGGTTTTAAAGGCAGAGATACTCCTGAAATAGCCACTTTTGCCATAGGCAATATAGCCATATTAATTGGAATTATCGGGATGTCCAATGCTTTTTTAATTTTAAGCACAGCAATTAAGGATATGTATCATTTAGATTTAAAATTAAATAAAATAACCTCTTTGTGTTTAGCCTTATTTGTTCCAATGTTATTATTCTTATTTATTTATTTTTCAAATGCGGCCACATTCATTACTTTTTTAAGTTGGAGCGGAGCTGTTAGTGGCGGTTTAACTGGCATATTAGCATTATTTATGTTAAGAAATGCAAAAAAACAGGGCAATAGGAAACCCGAATATAGCATGCCATTACCTTTATGGTTGATAATCTTTTTAGTTTTGTTATTTACTTTAGGTATAATCACTGAATTTTTATTCTAGTATTAAAAAATTAATTTTGTTCGTCCTTAGAATGATATCCATCTCAATTTACTTGAAGAAAATATAAATTTCTAGAAAAAGATTAACAATTATTTCTGTATTATGGCTCTTGTTTCATTGGTTATGTTATATCTCTTTGAAAAACCACCATTAATCTCTATTACATATTTTGCAGGATTTATAGAGGGATAGATTTCACAATCTATTGTTTTACATGGCTGAGCATTTTCGATTATGGAAACTATTTTAAAATCTTTATCAAGAAAAATAATATCCAGTGGAATTAGGGTATTTTTCATCCAAAATTCTCTTGGTTTTTCATCATCAAAAATAAATATCATTCCTTGGTTTTCATCAAGTTTTTCTCGATTCATCAGCCCAATAGCCTGTTTATAGAAGGTATCTGCTGTTTCACATTTAACCTCATAAATTTTTTCACCATTATTATAAAATTTAATGTTTGTTGTGTTTATATCGGCTATACTTTTATTTGAACAGCCCGAAAATAAAAACAAAAAAGAGAAGATTAATGATAATAAAATAAAATTTGTTTTTTTAAACCAATTCATTTTGTTATTTTATTTTTCCTCTTTTTATTTTTATTAAATTATCATGGATAAAAATCTTTTGTTCTCATTGTTAAAAAACAAGCCAAAAGATATGCTGCAATTATTTCTAAAAATAAAAAACCATATGTCCAATAAGTGAATATTATATTTGGAGAAAACATCTGGAATGGAGCCAAGATTGTACTAACAGGAGGACATGGTGCTCTTACACATTGAATTTGATTTTGCACAGGTACTATTGGCAAAAAGAAAAATACAAACAAGATTATCAATGATACTATGACCCTTTGCCATGTTAATTGTAATGAGCATTTCATATTTTTATAACAAAAAGTAATTATTTAAAGATTACTCTGTTAAAATATTTATGAAAGATTTTCCAAAATTAAAAGAAAAAACAATTTTAGCCCCTATGGCTGGAATAACAGATAGGGCATTTAGGGAATTATGCAAAAATTATGGGTGTGGGTTTAGTTATACTGAAATGGTTTCTGCAAATGCCCTTGCAAGAAGCAATAAGGCTGCTGAAATATTATTAAAAAAAGCAGATGATGAATGCAATATTGGATTACAATTATTTGGACAAAATACAGAAAATTTTGTAAAATCCATAAAAAAATATCAAAAAGATTTTAGTTTAATAGATATTAATTTTGGATGTCCGGCCAAAGAAATAATAAATCAAGGAGCTGGAGCCGCGTTATTAGCAAGAAAAAATAAAATAAAGGAAATAATAGAAGATTGTGTTAATGCCTCAGATATTCCTGTAACTGCAAAGATTCGTTCTGGATTAGATGATAAAAAAATAAACTTTTTAGAAATAGGAAAGATTATTGAAAATGCTGGGGCAAGCGCCATTACTTTACATCCAAGAACAATAAAACAGGCTTATTCCGGAAAATCGAATTGGAATCATATTAAACAATTAAAAGAAGAATTGAATATTCCGATTATTGGAAATGGAGATATAAATCAACCAGAAGATGCAGAACGAATGTTAAAAGAAACAAAATGCGATTATGTGATGATAGGTCGGGCTTCTAGGGGCAATCCAAGAATTTTCAAAGAAATAGAAGACTACCTTAAAACCAGAAAGTATGCATTATCCAGTGAAAAAGATAGAGTAAGTCAATTATTTGAATATCTTAAATTAGAAGAAAAATATTCTGGAGATTTTAGTAATATAAAAACAAATGCTATGTATTTTACAAAAGGAATAAAAAAGGGCTCTTTGATAAGAGCAGAAATAACAAGAGCCAAAACAATACAAGAGATTAAAAATATATTTATTAAAATTAAAATATGAAACAAAAACAGGAAAAGAAAGAACAAAAAGAACAAATGATTCCTAGTGAATTAAGGAACCAATTTATAAAACAGCACTATGGTCTTGTTGGAAAACATTCTGCTGTTCAGATTTGCATGTGGACAAAGCGTTCATTAAAAGACGAGGGTTTTTGTTACAAACAGAAATTCTATGGGATTAACTGCCATAAATGTTGCCAGATGTCTCCAAGCATTTCGTGGTGCCAGCACCGTTGTTTATTTTGCTGGCGTGCAATAGAAAATACCCTTGGAGAAAAAATGCCAAGGAAAGAAATTGATGATCCAAAAACAATAATAGATGGGTGTATAAAAGAGCAAAGAAAATTAATTGCGGGTTTTGGTGGAAATAAAAAAGTCAATAAAAAGAAGTTGCAAGAGGCTCAAGAGCCCATGCATTTTGCAATTTCTCTTGCAGGAGAACCAACCCTTTATCCAAAAATTTCTGAATTGATTAAAGAATTAAAAAAACTGGGAAAAACATCTTTCCTTGTAACAAACGGCGAATGTCCAAATGTTCTTGCAAAAATTGAACCGCCCACACAGCTTTATGTTTCTTTAGATGCACCAAATGAAAAGGTCTACAAGATAATCGATCAACCGAAAATTAAAAACGGCTGGAAAAATTTAATGAAAACCTTAGATGTTATAAAAAAATTAAAAAATAAAACAAGAACTGTTCTAAGATTAACGTTAGTAAAAAATATTAATATGGTCGATGAAATAGGCTATGCTAAGCTTATCAAAAAAGCAGACCCGATGTTTGTTGAATGCAAAGCATATATGGCTGTTGGATTTTCTCGGAATAGATTAGGGTTAAATTTTATGCCATTGCATGAAGAAGTCAAGGATTTTGCACAAAAAATAGGAAAACTCTGCAAATATAAAATTGTTGATGAAAAAAAAGATTCAAGAGTTGTTTTATTAATGAAGAAAGATACAAAAGATAGGGTTATGAAATTTTAATTTAATCTTTGATTGCTACATTTGAATATTCTTGTCTAGTTAAATTTGCATGTAAATTAATTATCTGTCCATTAGAAAGATTAGGTATTTGGTATATATATTCTTCATATCCTTTTTTTGAAAATTTAAGATAACAATATTTATTAAAACAACTTGTGGATTTTGTAAAAAATTCTCTTGGTGTTGTTCCTACAAAATCCCAAGATGTTGGAAGAATTCCTGATTTATTACTTATACCATAGTAAATATTACTTGTTGTTGGATTTGACGACATATTTATTAATACATCCATATCTATATTGAATTCTCTACAATTTTTTATTCCATCCATAAGTCGGTTGCATAACAAACAATAGGGTTCATTGTTATAACAAGAATTTTCTAAACTGCAATCAGATATGAAAAAATCTCCTTGCTGACATTTACAATTATCATTACAAGTCGGATAAGAAATATTGGCCCAGCCATTATAGCAAGTTTGGATTATTTGCTGAGGGCATCTAAAGAAATCTACAAAAAAAGCCGGTGAAATTCCTTTTATTAGTGTTTCGCATTGTTCATCGCCTAAAATAAAAGTATCACCGCAATAATTTCTTGCTAATTTTCTCTCATGAATTTTTGGATTAGAATCATCAAAATCTTTTTCTTCTCTGCATGATTTTGGACAAGTTATTGGTTTTTTTTCAGAAATTCCCCAATTGCAATAGCCATCTCTATCTTTATCAACACAAATTATATTGATTTGAGAATTGTCTATTTCATTTTCAACATAGGATGAATTGATTGCCAAAAATGAAAAAAAGTAAAAAGAATCATCTAATCCTATAATTGTGGCATATCCTTCTTCTCCAAATTCTGGTCCATAACTATTTTTAAAAATAAGTGCTGTTTTACCTGCATGTTGTCCTTCTGAAATATACTCATATCCAACTGCAGTCATTGCATGATCCCATAATGCATATCCTGCTGAGATCGGTCCTTTTTCTATTATATTCTTTTTAAAATTATAATTTGTCTTTTTATAATCATAACTCACCCAATAACCATTAGAAGCGCGTATTTTTGATACTTGTGTGTTTGAAGGAAATAAACAAGGGGTTTTTATGGCTTTATATGGGTAGACTGATTCATTAAAAATTCCAGAAGCATTTATATAATCTAATGTGTCTGAGTCAAAACCCCCATCACAACCATTAGAAGATGTTGAATTTATGCAAGATAAAATTTCTTGCTCAGATAAATCATAATTTAAATGTTGATTATGCTGTAAATTCAAATTTGCTTCAATTGCCCCAATTGGTCCAAATATCCAACAACTACCACATGCCCTCCATTCAGAAGCATTTCCATAAAATTCTCGACATAGCCCTGTTAAACATTCTTGAGTATACTGATGAAAACAAGGTGTGCCAGGAAGATATGTATTAAAGGTTTGATTTACGCAAGTAATAGTATTGTTTACAAAACACCCCACCTGGCATTTAACCGGAGTAACCCAATTTTCTCCATGTCTATTACGCCAATCAAAATTATCTGGAATCTCTAAATAATATTCTTCACTTGAAGGAGTAATTCCATTCATTTCTTCCCTGATTGGAATATTTTTTGTTTCTACTTTTGGAATTTGAATATTATCAATTTTTACTTTTGGCATGACAAAAATCCCGCCCTTATAATATTCAAAACCCCCAAGATTTGGCAGTTCTCCTTCTGGTGTTTTAAAAAATTGTTTTTTCTGTGAATAAGATAAAACAGAAATTGGCGTTGCTCCTGCTGTCCATTGAAGATTATTTGAATTAAACTTATTTATTTTGTATAAATCCTGGTTTGTTTTTAATTGGAATTGTGAAATTTCAGATTTTATGTTTTTGGTTGCTTGAAGATAATTAATTGAATTAAGATTTAATTTTGCATTTTCAATTTGTATTTTTAATGATTTTGGTATTATTGAACCTAAAATACAGGTTTCTTCGCATACTTTATTTATATTTAATTTAGACTGTTCCAAATCCAACTGAGGATATGACTCATAAACGAGATATTCCAAATTATTTGAATCAATTAAAATAATTCTGACTAAACTTCCAGAATCTCTTAATTCTACATTTCCATTTAGAGATAGTGCCTTAATTGGCTCTTTAATATTTAATGAAATTATTTCTGTTTTTGTGAATTCCTTATTAATAGAATAAGAATTCAAGGAATCTGTAGTTGGAATTGTAAAGCTTTCTAGATTTTGTCTTAATCCATTTATTTCTTTATATGCTGTCGTTGAAACTGCTGGATTTATTAATTGTTTTCCAATATCCATAATCGGATTTCCAGTTATTGTGAAATTTACAATTAGAAAACCTATTGATGTTAGAACAATAAATATCATTAATACAGACATCCAAACTTTTTTGCTCTTATCCTCTTTTTTCATGATATATTCATCTGATTTTAGTATTTATTCTTTATTATTTCCCTTTCTCTAAAATTTCCGCCCTTATTCCTTTTTCTTCGCAGAACTTGACAAAATTTTCTGCATCGCTTCGCGAACCCACAATACTCCCATAATGCATTGGAATTGCCAAGGTTGGTTTGATTAATAAGGCTGCTTCTGCAGCCTCTTCTGCATTCATTGTAAAATTTCCACCAACTGGGAGGAGAATTATGAATTCATTGTCTTTTTTTGCGTATCCTGTAAGTTTTTCCATTTCTTTTATTTTATCCGTATCTCCTGCATGATATATAACCAACCCATTAAACTGTATAACATAACCGCACCAATATTCGTTTTTTGGATGAAATTCTTTTTTTTCATTATATGAATCAACTGCCTTAATTTTTATTTCTTCTATTAAAAATTCTCTTCCTGGTTCTGCAAGTAATAATTCTATTTTAGCATTTAATCTTGCAACCTTGCTTTGTGAATCTGGAGTACAAATAATTATTGTTCCATCTTTTACAATTTTATCTAAATCTTGCTGAGAAAAATGATCATAGTGGCTGTGTGTAATAAGGATTATATCTGCTTTTTCATTTTCATTTATCTGGTAGGGATCAATATAAATTATTTTTTGATTTAATTTTATCTTAAACCCTGAATGCCCCAACCATATTAATTCTGCCCCTTTTAATTTCATTTTATTTTTTGATTATATCTTAATAAAATTAATATGCCTTTAATTTGGTTGATTTAAAAAAGAAAATGCTTGATAGAATACCCAAAATAAAAGAGTCAATTCTCATAGTTAACAAGCAGATGATTGATAAAAATAAAATAATTATTGGAAGACATCTAGTATTTTTAAGAAAAAATAATGAAAATAATAATATAGCAGATATGGCAAACCATAAAATGACTATAAAATCTATCATTAAAGGCACCTGGTGGATAGTTTGTAAAGAAATATTGGGGTTTAATCTCAAATCAGATATTAATCTATCTTTATTAACCTCTAAATAAATTGAATTTGCTATTAAAAATAATACTGCAAATATTGCCAAAACAAATCCTATACGCGAATAATTTCTAACAAATGAACTCTCTTTTTTCATAATTACCTATACATTTTAGAATTTATAAAGATTATTAATTAGGGGGTAAATCTGTTCATTGTTCTTGGGAAGGCAATTGTATCTTTTACATTCTCAACACCAGTTATCCATTTTATTACTCTCTCTGTTCCCATACCAAAACCGGCATGTGGAATGCTTCCGTACTTTCTTGTATCGATATAATGTTCATAATTTTCAATTTTTTCTCCAACTATCTTCAAAGATTTTTTTAATTCATCTATACTTGTATCTCTTTCGCTTCCACCCATTATTTCATGATTTCCTTCTGGACCAAGCAAATCAAAACATCTTGCAACTTTTGGATTTTTAGGATCACGAGGTTTGTAAAAAGCCATTATCTCTTTTGGATACATTGTAACAAAAACTGGCGTATCGTATAATTTCATTAACTTATCTTCTTCTATTGTTCTAAGATCTTTTCCCCAAGGAACATTCATTTTGCATTTATCCTTCAATAACTTTAATGCTTCATCATAAGTAATTCTTGGAAATTTTTTCTTTAAGGTGGGTTCTAATTTTTTTGGATCTCTTCCAAGAATATTAAGTTCTTCTTGATTTTCTTCTAAAACCCTCTTAATTATGTGTTTAATTAATTCCTCTGCATAATCCATCAGTTCATCGAGTCCAATCCAAGCAACTTCCATTTCTTGCATCCAGAATTCAGTTAAATGCCTTGATGTTTTTGATTTTTCTGCCCTAAATGTTGGGGCCATGGTATAAATTTTTTCAAGGGCAAACATGGCAGTTTCTGCATATAATTGCCAAGTCTGTGTTAGATATGCTTTTTTACCAAAATAATTTACCTCAAATAATGTTGGTCCTTCTTCTGCTCCTCCAGGTATAATTACTGGGCTTTGAAATTCATAAAATCCCTTTCCCCTATAATATTCATGCACTGCACCAAAGACTGTGCTTCTAATCTTCATTATTGCGGTCATTTTTCTGCTTCTAAGCCATAAATGCCTTCTATCAAGCAATAATTCTTCATTCAATTCCTGTGTAATGGGATAAGGCTGTGCATATCCTATAACTGTTAATTTAGAAACATCAATTTCAAATCCTGTAGGGGCCCTTATATCTTCCCTAATTGTTCCTTCTATTTCCATTGAACTTTCTATCAAAATTTTTTGCAAAGCTTCCCATTCTTTTTTAGAAATGCTTTCTTCTTTTACTACGCATTGAATTATTTCTGTAGAATCTCGTATTACTATGAATGCCTTATCTTTCATCTTTCTTTCTCTATAAACCCAGCCTCTAATAGAAACTTTTCCTTTTCCCTTTTTTATTGCTTCTTTTATTGAAATAAATTTTTCCATTTTATTATTTTATCTTTAATATTTGGTAGTTTTTATCTTTTTTTATTAAGATATTTGTCTTTTAAAAGATTGCTAATCATTGTTTAGAATATAACTGCCCAATGACTTTTTAGTCATTAGAGATTACCAAAATACTATTTGATTTTGAGTACCTTCTTTTATCTCTTTGGTTCAAATAGTGAACGACTGCTTCTGGTAATGTAACTGTTCCAAAAGGCTTTGTTTTTGAATAAATAACATAAGATACGACTAATTCTTCGCCTGGGAGGATTGTTCCAAATCTCCAAGTTAATCTATTTCCCTCTATTTTGTCTGGTTTTGCTGCACCGAATTTCTCATATACATGTGAGATTCCAGGAATTGTGTCTATCAAAGTAACTTCTTTAGCTTCTTGTGATATATTTTTTAAAAATAATATTACCTTAACTGCGAATATGCCGCTCGTTGTTTTCATTTTTATTGCTTTCTTTCTTACAATTATTCTTGGTCTTCTCAAAATTATTAGGGCAACCGCAGATATAATCAATAATCCAAGAATGATTATTGGGATAGTATAATCTGTTGTAACTTCTACGGTTAAAGATTCACCCGGACTAATTTCTTTTTCCCATGTTTGTTTTACAAAGAAATTTTCATCTTGTTCTTTTGTTGGTGCAATATTATATGATGTAAATGCTCTCTCAAACCTATTCTTGTTTAAATCTATTACTGCTAACTTCACCGTATTACCTTCGTTAGTTCTTGTGATAATTGTTGTAAATCCAAAGAAAGATCTTTTGTAATCTTGTTTTGAGGTTATACTTGAAAATTCGGTAATTGTTGCATTGACTATTGTGGTATAATTATATTCATTATTTAACCAGAAAGTTAATTTTATTGGGTGAATTCCAGATAATAAAGGTTTACTTGAATCAACCGGAATATTTACATTTGTTTTTCCTTTAAATGGAATAATTAAATTTTGAGACCCCTTGCATATTTCAGATTCAACATAAAGTGTCGCATTTCCTAAATCTATGTTTTCGTTAGTTGAAATGGTGATTATCATGGATTTGTCGTTTTTTGCAAGATCTTGAATAAACAATTGGATTATATTTCTTAAAGGCAATACCTTGACTACAAGAGAATCTTCCTTTACATCTGTTGTTCCCTCTACTTTAGTATAAAAAGCATATGCAAATGTTCCTTTTTGTTCTGCTCTTTCTATAGGTAATAAGGATATAATTTCTGTGTGGTTAGTTTCATTTGCTCTAACCAAAAAAGGAGTTAAGGGCAATAATTCGATATTAACAAGACTATAAACCTTGTAATACATATCCCTATCATACCCTACAGGTATAATCATCTTATATGTTGCTGGTATTTTTAATTCTGAAGCTACGACATCATGCACTGCTTCTTTAGTATATTGCAATGCAGAAACATCTTGTATATTCCCTAGAATTAAAAGAACAGATAATAAAAATATGCTTATAATAAAACCACTCTTTGCCATGAAAAAATATGGTAAAAGCCGCTTTAAATATTTTTTCCTTTTAGTCTTTTTTAGTTTTTATAGAATTTTTGTTTCATGGCCTTCTTCTTTTTTCAAAAATATTACTTTTTCTACAAAATTTTCTATTTGCTGTTCGTGGCTTACAATAATCACTTGATTTGCCGTTATTTCATTTAAAACTTCACGCATCTTTTCAAGTTGTTTTGAGCTAAATCCGTCTGTTGGTTCATCTAAAATTAAAAGTTCCCTTGTTTTAATTCCAGTAAGCATGGAATTGATTACCTGATTCAATGCAAGCCTGTAGGCTAAAGCCAATGCTGTTCTTTCTCCCCCACTAAGATATTTATAATTTATATCATGTCCAGCTTGTTCAATCATTGGGCTAAATTCTTCATCAACTCTTGCTTGCATATTTTCATTTTCTATTAATTTTGAACTCCAATTTTTGAAAAGAGAATTAAATTCATAACTTAGTTTTAACATTACTTGTTTTTCCATATTTGTTATAATTTCATAGAAATTTTTATTCAAAAAATCTTGTAATTTTTGAATTGTCTGTATTTCCAAAAAGGTTTTCTCTTTGCTTAAGATTTCTTTTTCTAGTTCCTTTATTTCTCTTTCTAAATCAATAGATTGCCTTTCCAGCGAGGTTTTTTCCACAAGAACCATCTTTTCTTCATTTTCAATTTCTTTTATCTCTTTTTTAATTTTAGAATATAATTCTTCTAATTCCAGGAAATTTTTTGTTTTTTCCTTGTTTTCAGAAAGCTTTTTTTCCAAATCAAAAATATCTTTTTTAAATATTTCAATTTGATTTTTCAGCAAAATCATTTTCTTCTCTTTTTCTTGAAGATTTAAAATCTTAAATTTATTCAAATCCTGCTTTTTTTCTTTTTCTCTTAGAGATTTTATTTCTTTTTGCAGTTCTTCTATCTTCATTTGTGTTTGATTTATCTGGTTGATGTTTGATTCAATAGCTATTGTATAACTTTTTGTTTTATTTTCTATTTCAGATGAAATTTTTTCCTTATGATTTTCATCAACGATTTGCTCGCAGACTGGACACGTTTTTAACTCTGAAATTTTTTTCAAATGGTCCCGAAGATCATCATTCTTTGATTTTATTGCCGCAGAATTTAGTTCAAAAGTTCTTTTTTCTTTGTCTAATCTTTCAAACTCTATTTCTTTTTCTTTTATTTTTTTATCAATATCTTGTTCTACTTCTTTTATTTCTTCTTGAGAAATTTGTGATTTCAATATACTTATTCCGTCTTCTAAGTCTTTAGAATCATTAATTTTTTCATTTAATGAAATTTTTTTCTCTCTTATTGAAGATTCGTTGGAAGATATTGTTTCTTTTATTTCATTTAGCTCTTTTATTTTTCCCTCTATTTTTTCTAATTCATTTTTTTTCTTTATTAACTCCTGTTCAACTAATGCGAGATTTAATCGCGATTTTGTGAATTTCTCACGAATTTCCTCGACTTTCTGCTTTTTTAATTCAAGAGCTTCTTTTTTTATCGGAAAATCAAGAACTTGTCCTTCTTTTTCTTTTTTCTTTTCTTTTATTTTTGAAATAAAAATTTCACTTGCATTTAAAATCCTCTTATATTTATCAATATCGAATACTTTTCTCAGAGTATCTATTCTTTCTTCTTTATCTTCAAGAAGTATTTTTTTCATTTCTTCTTGAGGGGTATAAACAGTATATCGATAGACTAGGTTTTGTTTAGTGATAAGCTGCGGGGGGTATCCTAAAATTTCTATTACAAATGTTTTCAATTCTTTTGTTGATAATTCTTTTTTTATTCCGTTAAAACTCAAAAAACAATTTTCTTGACTTATTGCGCCCTTTGAATCTCTTTTTAAACTTCTACTGATCATATATTCAATACCATTAATATCCAATATGATTTCTATTTTTCCCTCTTTTTCTCCGTTTCTTAGAAGAGCATTTCCTTCAAGAATTCCTTTTTGTAATCCAAATAGTGCAAATTCCAATGCTAAAAGCAAGGTGCTTTTGCCTGCACCAATATCTCCACTTAACAGTGTTTTGCCTTCTGAAAATTGAATTTCTTGTTCTTTATAACTTCGAATATTTCTTAATGAAAGTTTCTTTATTATCATTTTATTTCCAAATTTCTATAAGATTTAATGTATGAATTATATCGTTCGTTATTCTATTTGCAAAAGTTTCGTTTGTTTCTCCATCTATTTTTTCGGTATCTAAATTTTTTATCAATAAGTTCATCATTGTCTTTTCATCTAATGAAATTACTTTTTGTTCTAAAGCAGAATTTATTACGTGTTCCTCTATTTCTTCTATAGTTTTACCTTCGCTTTCTTTTACTTGAATTTGAAATTCCTTGCTTTCTAATTTTGAAATATTCTTTAAAAGGCAATAAACCTTCCTTGATTGAAAATATGTTTCAATTTCATCAAATTCGATATCTGAAATTTTTCCATTTTCAATTGTTCCTTGTATTCTTATTGCCAAAATTCTATCTTCGAGTTCAAAATTTTTGGCTTCTTGAAATATTTTTTCTCTCAAAGACGAGGGATTCAGATCATTTGCATCTATATCTATAAATTGAACTTTTTTTATTTCTATTGGGATTTCTTTAATATCTTCAATTTGGGTATCTTTTCCTTCATTAAAGGTAATTATTAAAAAATTCCCCAGCTTATTTTCAATAATCTCAGAAAAATTATTTGGAAAAAGAGCTCCCGGATAAGCAAAAATTTTGCCATTTATGTTTTTGATCAGTTGATTATGTATGTGCCCTAATGCAAAATAATTAAATTTTTTTAGTTTTTCGTTTCTTAATATTTCTTCTGCACTTATTGCGTCAATATTGCCTTTTTCTACCTGATTAATTATGGATTTAGGCAACAGTTCTTTTATTGTTGTATGTAATCCAAGAATGTTAAATTTTCTTTCGTCTAATTCTTCTTTAAAATTTAAGAGATCTTTTTGTTCTAATCCTAGTTTTTTTCCAGCTAATCCTGAGATAAAATAGTTTTTATCTAAAAAACTTTTATTATTTACTGATTGAGAAATATCTGAGAGATTATATGAAACATTAATGCACAGCCCCGCCTTTTCTAAAACGGTTATTATTGTTTTTCCACTTGCTGAAAAGTCATGGGAACCGGCAATGATATAACAAGGAATATTATTCTCCTTTAAATTCTTTAATTTTTCTGCACAGCTTGCGATTATCTCTATGGGAGGAATAGCAGTATCAAAAAGATCTCCAGTTATTAATACAAAATTTACTTTTTCCTGAATGCTGATATCTATTGCTTTATTAAAAGATTCTAAATTAAGTTCTTGCATTTCTGGTTCTTTCCATGCTCCAAGATGACAATCAGTAATGTGGCTGAATTTCATTTTAATCACAATATTTCCTGCAATCAAAGATATTTAAGAATTGTTATGCAATTAAGTAATAGTCAAAAGCCATTCTTTCAAACAATTCTTCTCTTAACTTATAACTATCCGCCCATCTTGCATAAGCATTCCAACCTTGAAATGACTCAAACAGATTATTATATTCAACTTCGCCTTTTTCATATTCGTTTATCTTAACTTTTATCTTCCGAATATTTCTCTTTTTTAATAATCTAAAATAGTAAAAATTTCTAAATCCCACAAAATCAATTCCTC
>DAKN01000075.1 GCA_002499185.1 Candidatus Pacearchaeota archaeon UBA284
TACTCTTTTAGGAGTTAGAAATTCTTATAGTAAGGATTTGAGAGTAAAATTAGCTTTATTCTTACATGATCTTGGAAAAGTAGAGACAAGAACAACTGATGAAAACGGAGTTGATCATTTTAAATATCATGCAAAATACTCTGTAATTAAAGCACAAAAATTTTTAAAAGAATATAAATATGATAATAAAACTATTGAAGACGTTTTAACATTAATAAAATATCATGACATTGAGTTTATTCCTGAAAAAAAATATGTTAAAAGAATGTTGAACAATGTAGGACAAGAATTACTTTTATTATTATGCGAAGTAAAAATTGGAGATTTAGCTGGTCAAAATCTTAAATTCTTTAGCGAAAGAAAAAATGAAGTTTTAAAATTTAAAGAACTTATTGATGAAATTATTAAAGAAGAAAGTTGTTTTCAAATTAAAGATCTTGCAGTAAATGGGTATGACATGATAGAATTAGGATTACGAAGAGAAGAAATTGGTTTTGCATTGAATAAATTATTAGAGGTTGTTATTGATGGAGTTATTGAAAACAACAAAGAAGATTTAATAAACTACTTGATTAAAAATTAAAAAGTTGTATAATTAAATAAAATTGTTATTTTATAAGAAAAAAGAAAGGAAATAAAATGGAAGAGTATACGGAAACGAAAATTTATAGATCTAAATCAACGGTTCATTCTGAGGATGAAAAATATATTTTGTTGACTAATAATCCTGAGGCTCAAGAAAATGAATTTACGATTGTTTGTAATTCTCAATTAATACCAGGATTATTAAAACTTTCAGATAATTTGAGAAATCATGATTGGACATTCGAGATGTCAGATGATCATCGATATTGGAAAGCTGGAAGTGAAGAATTGAAAACAATACGTAATCAAATTTTTCAATTTGGAACTGGTGGGAAAAAACTATTAGATTTCTTTTATCCAAAAAATAATAATGGTTGCCATTATAAAAATGATTATTTTTAAAATTAGAAGGAATGTGAATAATGAACGTAAAACGGATTGTTGTAGATGTGTTACCAATGCAATGTTCAGAATGTTTGTTTTGTGAAACTAACGGAAAACCAGGCTCATTTTATGGATGGTGCTGGACATTGAAAACAGAGGTAACGCCGTTTCATATTCCAAGACCAACAGCGTGTCCGCTTGAAGTAGAGAATGAGTGTATATGGGGAACGCATACATTCGATGAATTAGCAGATGGTGATTGGAAATATTGCCCGAACTGTGGCAAACGTATTAGATATGAGGAGGTTGAGTGATGGATGACAGCAAAAACAATCATTATTATGTTGGTGGCAAGTTATATATAATCCCAAAAATAATTGCCGACATTATGGATCAGACGCAAGATAGACTCACAAAAGAACGTGACAAACTCCGTGCCGAGAATGAGAAGTTGAAAATAGCGTTTAGGGAGATTGCCAAAGCATCAAGTAAATATAAAGTAGAGGGGGATGAAGATGGTAATAATAATTATTGGGAATGGGATGATAATAGTTTAGACATTATAATTGAGATTGACAAAATTGTTGAGAAAGCCCTGAACGAGGTGACGAAATGAAAGTAAAAAGCAGCGGTGATTTTGTACTTGATATAACTCTTAATTGTAGAGTCTGTAAATTCTACGAAAGGTATTATTTTGATGGGCAGGACTTGTTAGAGAGAAGAAAAAATTTAAGCAAGTATCGTTCGAAGGCTCGTTATCATACTCAAACAACTGGTCATGCAGTTGAAGTAGAAATTATACACATGGCGGTTTATAAACCAGTAGAAGTGACGAAATGACAGAGTTTACGAAAAAATTTATTGAGAAGCAAAAGAATATTATATCAAAAGCAAGTCCCTTGCCGTGGGCAAGATGTAATTGTGGTAAGTGTGCAGACATTATGAGTATTCCACTCGATGCAGAAGTAGCAGACTTACGTTCTCATCAAGATGAATGTGAAGAAGAAGGCTTCCCATATTCTAAAAAACACATGGAAGATGTCGATTTGATTGTAGCTGCCTGTAATAACTTTCCCGAAGCCCTTGACGAAATCGAACGTCTGCAAGCACGTGTAGTAGAAGTCGAAGATAACCGAGAGCATATTGAAATGCTCCTGGTAAAAGCCGAGAAACGCATAACAGAGTTGGAGGAGGAACTTAAAAATAAATGTGCAAATTGTAGACTTGCAATATCTCATGGTATTTGGGGTGATGAAGATAGCGAGTATGATAATTTATCGCAGGAGGAAGAATGAACATACAACAGACAAAAGAAAAAATGAATGGAGAAACATTTTGGAATGGATTTTATGCTTATACAGTAGTTCAAGGAACTGTTATTTTAGCCAAATTAGTAGAGTTATTGGAAATATCCTGGTGGTTTATATTATCTCCAACAATTCTTGTGTTTTTAGGTGGATTTGCTTTTGTAATTTATTTTGGATTGACTTGTAATCCAAGAATAGAAAAAGATGCTGATATAAAGATTGCAAAATGAAAAACATAAACCGTGTTTATTGTACTTTAAATAATGAATTTCCTAATTCTGGAGATAAAATTGATGTAAATGATAGAAATAATGTAACAATGTTTAATAAAATTGTTATAAGAGATAATGATCAAGATCTTTATGTTTGTTATTTTGATGAATTTGGAGATGAAGAATTATCTTTTCTTACTAATCAAGATTATCCCATTTACTGGAGATTTCATCAATTAGTAAGTTTAAAAGATGAATATGAAAGGCAAAATAAATGATTTATTTAATTGGTTTATTAATTTACATTTTATTAATGTTCTTGTTTTTAGCATGGTGGAAGTCAGCACATTATAAAACTCCATATGAAGAAGCACGTGATATTGAGGAAGAGGCGAAATATTGGATAGACGAATCAATACGAAAAAAAGAATTTCAAGAATATTGGAATGAACACAGTGTTAGCTTGGGAAAAGCATTATTAATAATAGGACGTAAGATAAATCAAAAACGGAAATAATTAATTGATAAATTGATTATTTTATCAGAAATAATTTTACTATACGAATTTTTAAATAACTAAAATCCAGGAGGAAAATTGGCAAAAAAATCAACAACAAGTATTGTACTAAAAAAAGTACAAAAAAATCCAGAAATTTTAAAACAAGCAATCGAAAATTTATCTCTGGCAGTCAATATTTTAGAATTTATAGGATCTGAAAATATTGCGTATAGAAAAACAATTAAGAAGATTGTTGAAGATTGGGATAAATGGATGGTAGAAAAATAAAAGAACGATTTTATT
>DAKN01000039.1 GCA_002499185.1 Candidatus Pacearchaeota archaeon UBA284
TAGTTTGAAAGATAATAATTTTCCTGGTAAGAAAAAATTATTACACTAAAAACATATAAAAACAAGAATACTTCAATTATGGTTATTTTTGGCAATTTCATTGAAGATTACCTCTTGATATTGAGATAATATATTTTCGTAATTATATTTATAAAACCATTTTTCATTATTTACTGAACTGTTTTTTGATTGAAGTGTTTCAATAATTTCCTTGGCCATTCTATTATGATCTTTTACTTCGACAAGTTTACCATATTTACCCCCAGCAAGAATCTCAGATGGGCCATATGGACAATTTGTGCTGACAACAGGGCAACCACAAGCAAGTGCCTGTATTAATGCGTTAGGAAACCCTTCCCATAAGGAAGATAAAACGAAAACCTTGGCCCTTTTCATATATGAAAATGGATCAAGATTAAATCCTGGAAAATCAACATCGCCTTCAATACCCAAATTAAATGCCAATTTTTTTAAAAGGGACATCTCAGGTCCTTCTCCTAAAATAATCAATCGACATTCGACTGACTTAACGACCAAAGAAAAGGCCTTAATTAATGTGGAGAAATCCTTCTGTTTGACTAATCGACCAACACCTAAAACAACAGGCGGTTGTCCTGGTTTTAACCATGCATGAAAAGATGATTCATTATTCAATGAAATGTTCGATGGAAGTTTTATCGGATTTGGAATTACAGTAATTTTTTCATGATTTATTTTTAAAAAGTGATGCAACTCTTCTTTAATTCCTTTCGATACTGCAATAATTTTGTCTGCTGATGGGTACAACCATCTGATTAGGTATAAATAAATTTTCGACCTAATTTCGCTACCATTGAATTTTTTAGAAATTGCGTTAGATTCGCGTATAACGATTCTATTTTTTAAAAAAAACAATTTTTTCACCAGAAGACAAAAAATATTGCTGTACTGAAGTGTGGTAAGAACTACACTGTCCTGATTTTTTCGCAAATAAATCGCAAACTTAAAAAATGAATGAGAAAGTCTTTTTTTATTTAAATCAATAACATATACGGTCACGGGTATTTCTGAAACATATTCCCCGGACAGATGACTGACTACCAAGTCAACATGAATACCTCTTTTAGCCAACCCGTCACCAAGATGCAGCATCACCCTTTCTGCACCTCCCCCGGCCAAAGATGGAAGGAAAATTGCCATTTTTTGCATTATATTAGACTTCCCTACTTCCACGCGCTTGTCGAAATTTAAACTCCTCTATCATTTTCTCCATAATTAAATCTTCAATGTAAAAGGTCCCTGGATGCCAATTCAAGTCCGTGTCCCAATATCCCTCAGATTCAGATATAGCAAAATTCGGTAGACAATAGCTGATTTCACATATTCTCGGTTCATTATTTAAGCCTATCAAAAAATCAAAAGCTAAGCTTTGGGCTTTAAGTTTTTTTGTAACCTGAAAAGCCGTTTCGACAAACCTGAGATCAATCTTCTCGTGAGAGTATTCCCTCACTCCACTACCAGATGCCCTAAAATCATTTTTCCTTACGTATCGAATAGCGCCAAAGGCCTTGTTTCCAACCACTGTTATCCGAGTATCAGTGTTATTCCCAGGCAAAAATTCTTGAAAAAAAACATATCCTTTTTGCCTGGGAATTAGGTGATTAGCATAAATAAAATTTCTCAATGAAGCTGGAAGTCGTTTAAGCTTTTGAAAAAATTCATATGAGCTATCTATGTGCTTGATTTTAATGCTTATATCACCCAGAAAAGACCCCATAGGCTTAAATCCGGTTGAGAATGCAATCTTGCAGATCCTTTCTGCTTCATTTTTTGTTTTTATTAGATGCACATTTGCGGAAGCAGAACCGCATCTCAATTTAAACACTTTAGGAAATTTTGTATTTTTAATAAATTGCAAAGCTTCGAATTTATCATAAAAAATATATGTTGGAATTGTTGGGGCACCAATCGCTTCCAATAAATATTTCTGCCCGATTTTATCATCATAATGCCAACAGGTGTTGACATCTGGATAAACGCAGATATTCAAATTCTGAAGAGCTAAAACAATCTGCTTGGCAACAATTTGACTTTCAGGATGAATCCACCGCCAATGCCACAATAGAATTTGATGGTCCCTTAATTTATTGACTATATCGTTATCAAAACAATTTACAGTCGAATAATTAATGCCTATATCTTGGCATAAGGAAATCCATCGGTCTGAATAATCATGGCTTCCTTTGTGGATGGCGACTTTCATATTATTTTGCTTCCATTAGAAATTAAAATATTTCATTTCTCAGTTCATTTTTGACTAGTATACTATGAATTTCGCAAGTGAAAAGTATCCGACATGCAGCCATCCATTAAATCTGGTGGTAGAATTTTCTTGGGGAATGGCATCATCCATCTCAACCAAAGCATCCACTCGGTACCGGTTACCCGAGGCAAGTCTGCACTTAAAATGCTTGGCTGGCCTATTTTCGTTTTTGAAGGAACGTTTAAAACATTCTTTTTTTCTCTTTTTAGGGGAATTTATGATTCTTACCAACTTCCATAAAATTTTTTTTACTTCAATGCTTTTATATCTATGGGTGACTCCCGTCTACTCTCAATCGACATTGCCTTTAATACGACCAAATTCTTTATTGGTTGACACATCATTTTCAATAAAATCACTTTCCAAGGACTCCCAAATTTGGTACCAGCGTATATGCAGTAATTTAAATAATATGAATGCACAAAACAGTGTAATTTCACTTGCTTCAAGCAACAATGTTTATACATATGGAAGGCAACTGAATAATTATACAACAACCTTATTACAGTTACTCAGAATTACTGGAGATCCTGCAATAATGGGAGAGATATACAAGATTAGTACATTAATGAAAAAAGAGTTGAAGGATTGGTCAATAATTGA
>DAKN01000109.1 GCA_002499185.1 Candidatus Pacearchaeota archaeon UBA284
GTAATCTATTTTCAGATCAGAATTATTCGGGAAGTGATCTATATTTTTGAGTTCTTCCTCGCATAAACCTTTATATATTTTATTAATTTGAAAATTATTCGCCATAGAAATCACCATCATGTTTGAATGATATATTTTCAATTTTTTGAATCCACATAGGATTTAGAAAAATATTATTATAGGGATCAGAAATTATTGTAATTTTATTTTCTTGTTTGTTTTTAATCATCGCAACATTTACAAGGTATAAGTAATATTTATTACCCATTTTTTTGGCCTTCAATATTTCGTTATTACTCCAATAAAATTTTAATTCGCCTTCAAATATAGCTTTTACTTCAATATATATTTTTCTGTACCGACCTTGTGCAGCTGCATCTTTGTCAAAACTTTCTATATCAAATCCCGCATAAACATTTATGTTTGAAGTCTGCCTTATATTTATATCGCTTATTACATCTGGATATTTTTTTGCTTGTTCCAACTCAAAATTAATCACAAATTTTTCAGCAATCTCACCGATTTTTGCTTGATTATCAATTCTTTTTTTAAACAAGTCTTTTGAAATTGTTTTACCACTATTAATAATTGTTTTATCAACAATTTTGCATATATCATTATTTACTTCTAGAAATCCAAAACTTATTAATAGTTTACGCACATCTACAAATTTTGCAATTTCATTTAATGATGGTTTGAATACTAAATAATTTTCTTCAGAATCGAAATTATCTAAAAATTCAGTTATTTCGGGAATTTTTCTTAGATTTTTTGAAATTTTTTTAATAATTTGGTCCTTTTTAAGTGGGTGTTTAATTTTTACTTTAATTTCTTTCTCTGAATATTCTACTAAACCAATTTGCTTTAAGAAATCAATGTTTTCTTCAAATTTCGTGAAATTATATTCAAACTGTTTCTTTATATAGTCAATATCATGCACAGAATACTTGCAACAAATATTCAAAAGTTCATAAACAGAATCGAATGTGATATTTTTAATCATCGTTTACTAAATAGTCTGTCATAAGCATTTTCATCTTCTTTTTCATCAATATAAACATCTATATCAAGATTATAAATATCGGAATCATATTCGATAACCTTGTACATCTTGTCACGTTTTTCTATTAAGTTATTTAATATATCTTCATCTATAGTGTTTTCATATTGCAAGAAATAATAATTTGCCACTCTTCGTTCTGAACCCCCAATTCTATGTATTCTATCAAGTGATTGTAGATATTGTGCACAATTGTATGAAAGATCATAGTAAATTGCATGGTAGCAACTCTTATGCAAGGATATAGATTCTGCACATGCACCAGGATTTACAATAAGAATATCATTTTTATTTTCAAAAGATAAAAACTCATCAATTCTCTTTTCTCGAGATTTTACATCTTTTTTCGGTAAGCCAATCATTGGAACACTTCCATAAATATGTGAGCAATTGAAGCCATTTTTTTGTAAATGACTTTCGATTTTATTTATCGATTTTATAAAATTTGACCAAATAAGTATCTTTCGATCCTTTTTTCTTATTTCTTCAATCAAATTAATCAATACATTTATTTTTGCTGGAATTTCAATTTTGTCATAATTGATTATTAAACTTTTTAAGTCTGAATTATCAATTATTGTCTCACTATATTCACCAATTGCTGTCGAAAGTAATTTTGCATAAGATGTTAGTTGCCTAAGTCGCGTAATACGACCCCGCTTTAGTGCTAATAAAGTTAGGATATTCTCTGTGTTATCAAATTGGGATAATTCTGTAATTTTTTTTAAAACACTTTCATATAGTTTCCCCTCGATCTCATTCATCTCGATTTTAATCGGTTCATGAAATTTAGGTTTTATTAATCCCAAATCTGACTTTCTAACTCGGTAAAATAAAGGATCAATATTTTTTTTGATTTTTAAACCTGCATTTTTATAATCCTCATTTTTCTCATAAGCAGTAATCTCTTCTTTTTCTTTATCTGAAACAGCAGTATTTACTCCCCATAACAAATCAAATATATTAAATAAATCAGAGTAATTTCTTGGGCACGGAGTTCCAGTTAATACATGTCGTGAAACTGCTTTTTCTCCAGCAGATAAAACCGCGTATGCCCATTTTCCATCAACTTGCTTAATATAATGAGCCTCATCAACAACAAAAAAAGCTTTATTCGAAGGATGTGAAAAAAATTTCGAAATGTGCTGATAATCATTTGCAAAAGACTGATATGTCGTGAGAAATAATTCTACAGAATTTGAAAAATCATAATAGTCACCTATACGATCTTTCTTTGGTCTCCCTGCAAATATTTGTATAACTGGTTTCCTTCCTAAGGTAAGTTCAAATTCAGTTTTCCAAGCTGTAAAAGAGGATAAAGGACCAACAACAAAAATACAATTTACAATGTTGTTTCTCTTCATAGCTTCATAAACAGTTAAAAGGGTCGCTGTCTTTCCACTTCCTGGAACAGAAAAATCTGCTGAATTACTTAATAAAAAATGATGGTAAGAGGCTTTAATTTGATGAGGTTTTAATTTTCTAGGTAGAGTTCTAGTAAAAGAACAAAATTTTTTAAAACTTTCATCATTAAAACCACCATTCTTGAAAGCTTCAGCTTTTTGTTTAAGCTCTTCGAATTTTTTATATTCTTTTATTTCATCATCAATAGCGTTTTTAAGAATTGAAGAAACTTCAACAGTTATTTTATGTTGTACTAGGTATTTATAAGCTTCTTTTGCTACATTAATAAAATCAATATCTTTGTATATATATATATTCTTGTCATCAATACTTCTTTTAAAGCCATAATATTGAAGTTGCCCTTTTTCGGCTGAGTTTATTTCCCCATCATAAAATGAAATTTTCACTTCCTCTTTTTCAATTTCGATAATCATTTAATGTTCAACTGCCCCTCATTTTTTGCCATACTGCATTTTTCAAGTCATTTGCTTTCTTAATTAACTGTTCAGTTTCTTTTAAAAATTCATTCAATTTGCTTTTTGGAATTTTATCAATATCCATATTTGAGTGATTAAGCTTTTTGTTTGCACTTTTCATTAAAGCTAAAGCAGATTCGTCTTCTCTTTGAGTTTCAAGAAAAGAATATGCGCTATTTATGCATTTAGCAAATAATGTTTCATTTTTTGTTCCCCAAATTTGATCCTGATCATTAAATGAATACTCCTTCCCATCTCGTGAATATTTTTCGCTATCTGTAAGTGATTCAATTGAAGAAGACAATTCAAATAATTCATTTTTTGCATCATCATTTAATAGAAAGATTGGAATTCGTCTAATAATTTCATTTAGTTTAGCCGATCTTCCTTTTATTGATCTTTTTCGAATAATATTAAAACAAATATCTTGAATAGTACCAATATCACTATCTGTTAATCCTGCTTTCAATTGCCATGCTTTATCTTTTAATTTTCCATTGTAGAAATTACTAAAATCAATAAATGCTTGCCATCGTTCTGAAATTGAATCATAATGTCCAGGTCTTTCAATAATATCAAGGTAAGTATCAGCACATTCTAATGGTAATAAAAACAATTTTTGTATTTCTTTAACCTTTTTTTTAAATTCTTTACTTGCAATTGTCATTTCTGCACATACAGGATCATCTTGCAATTGCTCCTCAAGAGAAATTTCGCACTCGATTTTTCTTCTTATTGAAAGAGCGCGATCTAATCCAGCGTATTCTGATTTTCCATCTTGTTGAAGTTGATATCGATTTTCAAGAAGTTCAATCTCTTTTATTGTTGGAGGTCCTCCTTCAGCATCTCTACCTGGAAGAATAATCACTCTCATTGTTGTATATTTCGCTGATTCTTCTTCACTTAATAATTCCAATACCATTCTTCTTCGGTTTCCATTAATCAGGAATCCATCGCAAGTGATAATGGCAGGATCTGTTTGTCCTTCTTTTTTTATAGATTTTTTCAGTATTGCAGTTTTTTCTGGATCCTTCTTTTTTAAAAAATCATATAAGATTTTTTGAGTTTCTTCTTTTGTCTCATCAAGTTCTTCTAAATGCACGCTTTCGTAACTACTAACATCACTAGAAATTCTTCCATTATCTTTTCTATAACGCAGAAGTGATAGTGGTATATCGAAAATATCTCTTTCTTTTCCTTTAGCTTTTTCATCACGAAAATTTATTACACCTTTTAATGGAACAGCTCCCCTTGTTTTTCTTAATTCTATTTCAGCAGCGTAATCATCGATAATCTCCCTTGCTTTATCTTTCATTAGTTGAGTCATTCTTGTCCTCCTATAACTCTCTGTCCCATATTATTTTCAATTTGATTTCTATTACAGATAGCTTTACTAATTAATTACTATTTTGACCAATTATTAATAAAGAATATATATATCAACCCTTTTTATTTAGTTTTGCTAATTATACTCATTGAAAAAATCTTATACAACAAATAGTAATTTATAAAAGTTTTAAACTTTTTATAGTACAAATTTTATATAAACTTATTTATACAAAAAATCAATTATATTTTCTCTTTATATTTTACTTCTTTAATTGCAAAATCCGCGTCAAATCGCACAGTAATTCCGGAGCAAATCGCA
>DAKN01000101.1:0-1921 GCA_002499185.1 Candidatus Pacearchaeota archaeon UBA284
AGTTTGCCCATTCTTAACCAAATGAACATCTTTATGCTCATAACCTACTTCTTTTGCTAATTCTGCTAATGCTTGTCTTTTTTCTAGCTCTGCGTGTGCAGGGATAATTTGCTGAGGATTTAACATATTGATTAAATCCCTTAAATCTTCTCTTTCACAATGTCCAGAAACATGAATATTGGAAAATATCCTTACTTTTTTATCTCTTAATCTTTTTTCAAGTTCTTGTCTGTTTTTTATTGTTGCTGGTGTCGGGATTATTTTAGATGAAAATATAACCTGGTCGTTTGTCGCTAATTTATAAGGCATTATTCCACGAGACATTCTTTCAAGAATACTTCCTGGTTCTCCTTGATGACCTGTACAAACAATCAACCAATTTTTTTTGTCTTGATTTGCTTTCTTTAATTTTCTTTCAAGCTGGTTTCTATAAGTTACTAAGTTAATATCTTGCATAAATGGTGCCAAACCTAATTTATCTGCTACAGAAACATATCTATGCAAAGATCTTCCAACAAAAAGTATTTTTCTGTTTAAAAGTTTGCCACAATCTACGATGCTTTTTAATCTTGCTATGTGTGATGAAAAAGTTGTTACAACTATTCCTGCATTTTCATTATCTGTTGTAAGTAGTACATCTTCTAATAACCCACGGGCAATTTTTTCGCTTGGTGTTTTCCCTTCATAACCAGCATATATTGAATCAACTATTAAGGCCAAAACCCCTTCTTTATTTAATTGCTTAAATCTTTCATAATTTGGACGTTTTCCGATAATTGGGCTATTATCAAATTTAAAATCATTAGCATATACTATTGCTCCTTTATTTGTGTGTAAAACAATAAGCGATGCTTGGGGTATTGAATGAGTAATATTAACAAATTCTACTTCTTGACTTTTTCTACTTGCTGTTGCGGAAGAATTTAAATTAACCGTTCTTATTTGATTTTTTATTGTTTTTTTAGAGTCCTTTAATATGCTTTTTAAAAATTCGCAAGTATATGGTGAGCCAAAAATATCGGCATTATAGTGTTCTGCTATATATGGTGCTGCCCCAACATGATCTAAATGGGCATGTGAAATACAAATTGCTTTTACTTTTCTTTTCAAATCTCCAAGAACCCCATCTTCTGGCAATGCACCGATATGTCTTAATTCTTTTTCATTGTAAATATCTTTTCTTTGTTCGCCGAGTTCAAGTATTGGGGGTAAATGCAAACCAGTATCAAAAAGAATTGATTCATCATTCATATGTATAGCAGACATATTTTTTCCCACTTCGTTATATCCGCCGATTGCTTGAAATTTTATAGACATTTTTATTTCTATTCTCTTTTTTAAGTTATAAGATATAAAAAACAAGTATTTATAATTTTATCTAAGCAAACAAAATTGCAAAGAAAAAAAGATGATTAACTTAAATTGTTACTATAAAGTAGTTATAAAACAAAAGCTTTAAATATATTAAAATGATAAGAATAATATGAAAAATCTTGGAAAGTTGGCATTGACTGGATTATGTTTAATTTTAATGGGGATATTGACTAATGGGTGTGTAAAGAAAAAAGAACTTGTTGTTCCTAGCGGATTTCATAACACTGTTGATTTATTTCAAAATTCTACAAAAGGTAATGAAAAACTATATACTGGGTTTGAACACGAAAAAACAAAGATTGATTCTTTCAAACCAACAGATTATTTTGGAGAGACTTTTAAGTATTTTCAGCTTGGAAAAATATCATTTATGAAAGGAATCGCAACAAACAGTCCAGAAATGATTGATTCTGCAAAAAACTGCTATAATAGAATGTTAAATTCATTAGATAATTTGCCTGGAACTCAAACAAAGATTTTTGGCCCAGAAAAAATATTCGAATGTAAATCTGATTTGATTACTTATGGCCCATTAGAACTTTATCAT
>DAKN01000101.1:2087-4752 GCA_002499185.1 Candidatus Pacearchaeota archaeon UBA284
AAAACAAAATGAAATGTTCTATTTGAAAAAAATTTCAAAATTATACGAAAATCTCGAACAGCAAGATTCTAGTAAGGTATATTCAAAAAAAGCAAACAAAATTGCAAAGAATCATGGATGGGGGCATTTATTACCAAACTAATTATGCTGTTCTTATTAAATCAATAGCATTTTGAGATGTTGGATCAATAATTTCTATTCGGGGATTATTCTCTTCTATTTCCTTTTTGTCTGGTTGAGAAAAGACATATGGATTAAAATAATTTGCAAGATTGTAATAATCTTTGGGCCCTTTTTTATATGTTGTTATTGAAGCTGTCAAAGTCTGATTATCTGAAGACCCTAATTCCAAACTTGCCCCATCTCTTTCTAAATTAAAACAGGTTTGAGTTATTTTTGTGTTAGAGATGAAATCAAATTTATTTGAAGCGCAAATGGCATTGTTTAACTTATCATATTCTCCCCTGTTAAAGAACAATACGAATGTTGATTCTTCATTAGGGGAAATTTTTCCATCCTTAACTCCTTGAGAACATTTACTATAATAAGCGTAAAAAGATGATTTGGAGTTTATACAAATACTATTTTCAGATTTAGAAAAATATCCCCCAAATAATGAAAGAAATTTTTCTCCGAAATTTTCTTTCCATTTAATATTTGCAAACATCGTCTTAGAACAAGAATCTAAGATGCTCTTTTTATAAGGAATTTCCACAATAGCCTCATCTTTGTTTTCAATATTTAAATCATCACTTGTCACAGATATTGGAATTATCCAATTATAACTACATTGAACCGGAGCCGACATTTCAACATATTTTCCATTTTGTTTCAATAAAATTTTTCCCTGGTTAAAATCAATTATTGCATTTTTTATATAGGGTTTTTTAGTCTGGCTATCTGGATATACTAAAAATTTAATATCAAATTCACTCAGGCCTGTACTTCTTTCTCCAAATTCTAATTTTCCCCCCACAATTTCACCATTATTCTGTGTTGTAATAAGTCCGTTCGAAGAGATATATGGTATTGCACCCGTTATTACAAGTGGATTATAAATTTTTTCGATGATATTCGCAACACCTAATGGTTGTGCGCCGCTATCAACACTCTTTTTAAGATAATCTATGGCTCCTTGGCCAACTTCTTTGTCTCCAGTTAAGATTATACTTCTTTGAGCTAAAGGCAACATGCCGCTATTATCTTTATCAAGACAGATGCAAACATCTGTAGCTTGAGTTCTACAAAAACCATTGCAAAGATTTTCCCAAAAACTTTCTCCGACTAATGAAACAGCATAGGGGTAATATCTGAATACTCTTTTCCCTTCATGGTCTTCAATACTAAATGCGGTTTGATGAGAAAATATTGCTGCACTTGAAAATTGCATTAACAACATCGTTAAGATAAAAACCAAAAATATCTTTTTCATTTTAATTTTGTATTACAAATCTCCAGGAGATATTTCTATTGTCAAAATTTTCTTTCATTAAAAACCACGATTCTTTTATTGTATCGTTTTCTATTATTGGGAGCATGGAAATATAAGCATTATTATTCTCTGCTATACTATTTATGCAATTAAGGCATAAATATGGTTTGTTTGAATTGTATTCATTAATTATTGCTCTTGACGCATTTATTTGTCTTAGAATATTATAATCTATGTTAAAATAAAATGTGTCTTTTTCATTTAATCTTGAAACAGATGTTCCCTTGCTTATTCCCAATGGGCAATCAAAAGAAATTCTAATTTTATCTGAAATAATTACTCTGCTTGAACAATTTGTTTTGTCAATATTATAATCTTTAAAAGATTCTGGCAAAACAAAACAATAATCTTTTTGTTTGTCTATTTCCTTGGCTAATTCTTCTTCTATTTGATTTATTGTTGGGATTAATGTTTTATTGTCTTTATAGTAATAGGCTGTTTTTTCATCATAAAAAACAGCTATTGTCAATCTTTGCAAATCACTATATCCTGCTTGACTTGCAACAATAAAAAGTGCATCTTTTGATTTTTCAGTAAAACAATTAGAAAAATAATTTTTTACATTCGCAACGCTTGCTTCTCCAAGATTAATTCCAAACCAATTATTTGGAACTGCAACTGTAAAAAATAAAATAGCTATTCCAATTATTAAAATTGCTAAGATTATGAATAAAGTTACCTGACCTCTTTTATTTAAATTCATATTTTTATTTGTACTTTATATTTTAAAAACCTATCCATACATTTATGTAACCTAATCAAATGGATAAGAAACTTTAAATATCTCTTTTTGATAAAAGTTTTATTGGGGTGGTAGCTCAGCTGGGAGAGCACGCGGCTGAAGGAGCCATTTTAAGCTCGGAAATTCGAGATTAGGTTCATAGATACCGCGGTGTCGGGGGTCCGAGTCCCCCCTACCCCATATAAGGAACACATTTCCTTACAAGGAAATTTAAAAATTTCCTGTACACAAAACCAAAAGGTTTTGTTGTATCAACCATTCAAGATATTAGAAATATTTATAAAATAGGTTTAATTTAATAGTCTAGAAAAAAGAGGAAAAATGATTAAAGATAAAAAAGGTTTGGAGATGTCTATTAACACAATAGTTATTATTGTTATAGCCGTCACAATGCTTATTCTCGGATTGGTTCTTGTAAGAACAATCATGTG
>DAKN01000101.1:4764-15503 GCA_002499185.1 Candidatus Pacearchaeota archaeon UBA284
TCTGAAGATTATACTTGTATGGGTTCTGGAACAAGCTTAATGGCAGTTATACCCGGAAAAAATAATCTTGTTGGTTGCGGATTTAAATCAACAACCCCTACAACATTTACATATAAATATGAAATAGAATATGCTGCAGATAGTGCAGGTAAGGATATAAAATCACAAGTGCAATCATGGATTCGTGATACTATGACTGGAACAGTCAGCGTAACTCCTGGAATGACGAGTATGGGAAGAATTTTAATGGCTATTCCAAGTGATGCTCCTGAAGGTTCTATAAAAATAAAAGCAACAATTACAAAACAAGGGGGTAGCCCCAGAACAGAATATTTATATCTTGATATCAAAAGATTGGGTTTGGTTCAAGGCACGGTTTGTTGAGAGTAAACCTTTTTAAATAATTTCTATTTAGATAACTTACTGCAAATATAGATTATATTAAAATGTTAAAATTATATAATGCATTGACAAGAAAAATTGAAGAGTTTGAGCCATTGATAAAAGGAATGGTTGGTTTGTATACTTGCGGTCCTACAGTTTATAATTACGCCCATATTGGAAATCTAAGAACATATGTTTTTGAAGATCTATTAAAGAGAATTTTGCTTTATAATCTCTACAATGTCAAACATGTAATGAATATAACTGATGTCGGTCATTTAACGAGCGATGCAGATACAGGAGAGGATAAAATAGAGGAAAAAGCCCTTAAAGAAAAGAAAAGTGCGTGGGAAATTGCAAAGTTTTATGAGGACGCTTTTAAAAAAGATATAAAATTATTGAATATTCTTGAACCAGACATATGGTGCAGAGCAACAGAGCACATCAAAGAACAAATTGAATTGATAAAAAAACTTGAAGAAAGAGGATATACTTATATCATCGAAGGCGACGGTGTTTATTTTGATACTTCAAAATTTAACGATTATGGTAAATTAGCTAAATTAAAAAAAGCAAATTTAAGGGCTGGTGCAAGAGTAGAAATTATACCGGGAAAAAGAAATGCTACTGATTTTGCATTATGGAAATTTTCAAAAGAAGATTCCAAAAGACAAATGGAATGGCCATCTCCTTGGGGGATTGGTTTTCCAGGATGGCATATTGAATGTTCTGCTATGTCTATGAAATATCTTGGAGAAACTTTTGATATTCATTGTGGGGGAATAGATCATATTCCAGTTCATCACACAAATGAAATTGCGCAGGCAGAAGCATCTACTGGAAAAAAATTCGTAAATTATTGGATTCATGGAAATTTTCTTATTATGAAACAAGGAAAGATGGCAAAAAGCGAAGGAAATTTTCTCACTTTACAAAATCTTTTAGATAAAGGGTATGAACCATTAGCTTACAGATATTTTTGCCTTACAGCACATTACAAAAGCGAATTAATCTTTTCATGGGAAAATCTTGATGCTGCAAACAATGCATTCAAAAATTTAAAAAATAAAATAAGGGAAATAAAATCAAATCTATGTGGTTCTGCAAGATCAATTAAGGTTCAAGAATATAAACAGCAATTTGTAGAAGCCATAAATAATGATTTAGATGTTCCAAAAGCATTAACTATTTTCTGGAAAGCATTAAAAGATGAAGATATGAGCAATACAGAAAAATATGGATTAATTATAGATTTCGATAAAGTTTTCGGCCTTCACTTAGACCAAATAAAAGAAGAAGAAATCATAATTAATGAAGCCTTAAGAAAATTAATAGATGAAAGAGAAAAAGCAAGGCAAGATAAAAATTGGAAAAAAGGAGATGAAATAAGGGAAAAAATAAAAAAACTTGGCTTTTTAGTCGAAGATACAAATGAGGGGCCAAAATTAAGGCGATTCAGCCAAGATTCTTTGATATAAAAATGAAAATTCGTGAAATAAATTATAAAAAATTCAGATGGTTTTTCACTTCAAATAATCTTCTTGTTTTTGGAGGAAAAAGTGCTGAACAAAATGAAGAAACAATACCCTTAGCTGAAAAGACCGATTTAATACTACATACAAAACTTCCTGGAAGTCCTTTTTGCATAATCAAATCAGATGAAAATAGAATTTCTGAACAAGATATAAAAGAGGCAGCGGTGTTTTGTGCAAGTTTTTCTCAACAATGGAAAAAAGGAAAAAAGAATGTTGAGATTCATGTTTTTTCTCCAGAACAGATTTTTAAGGATAAAAAAGCAAAAACCGGAACTTTTACTGTTGTCGGAAAAACAAAAAGTATTTTTATACAAATGGAATTATTTTTAACAGTTCAAGAAAATAAATTAAGGGCTGTTCCAAAAACTGTTGCGAAAGAAAAATTATTCCCCATAATTCCTGGAGATGTTCCAAAAGAAAAATTTGCTAAAATGTTAAAGGAAAAACTTAAAGAGAAAAATCTTAATTTTTCAGAAGATGAAATTTTAAGTGCTATTCCAAGTGGGGGATTTGGAGAAATATAAATATAGTTAAATATAACTAAAAATGACAGAAATACTTACAATTCAGTTCGGAAAAAGGGGATTAACAGAGACATTTATAGAAAGTTTAGCAAAAACATTTAAAAACCACGATTTGGTTAAGGTTAGTGTGCTGAAGGGAGCTTTCAGAGACAGAAAAGAGCTAGAAAACCTCGGAAAAACGCTCTGTTCTGAGCTTAAGAAAAAATTCGGCAAAGATTTTACATTTAAAAGCATAGGATATATACTAGTAATAAAAAAATGGCGAAAATCGCTGCAAATCCAAGAGAAGTAGAACCAAAAGAATTTTTATTGGCATTAGCATCACAATTAAAATCAATTAATGAGATGAAATCTCCTGAATGGAGTGCTTTCGTTAAGACAAGTCCTTCTAAAATGAGGCCTCCAGAAGAGGAAGATTGGTGGTATATGAGGGCTTCAAGTATTTTCAGGCAAATTTATATTCATGGTGTTGTCGGTGTAGAAAGACTAAAAACAAGATATGGTTCGAGACAAAAAAGGGGAATGGCTCCTGAAAAATTTAGAAAAGCTGGAGGAAAAATAATAAGAACAATATTACAGCAAGCTGAGAAAGCCGGTTTGATTGAAAAAGTAAAGGAAAAGAAAGCCGGAAGAAGATTAACAAAAAAAGGAAAAGAACTTCTAGAAAAAATTGCCGAAAACATAAAAAATAAAAAATAATAAGATACAATACTCTAATTAATAAACTAAAAAATTAAATTAAAATGGCAAGATATAAAAAAAGTCCAAAAAAATCAAGGTTAGCAAAGCAAGGTAAACATACTAAATGGGCTCCTTTCTGGCTGATTCCAAAAGTTTACGGAAAAGGCAAAAGGGTGCATCCCTCAAGATTAACAAGATTAAAGAGAAACTGGAGAAGAGATAACATAAAAACAAAAATAAAAGTAAATAAAATTCGTAGAGTCAGGGCACAAAAAGCAATAAAAAAATATTAAATAATAAACAATAGTTAAATAAAAACAGGATTTACAATAAAAAATGGCTGAAATATTAGAAAGAATTTATACAATTCCATTGAAAAGAGAAACAAATAAGGTAGCTTATTATAAAAGGGCAAAAAAAGCTGTTAAAGCAATAAAAGTATTTTTAGCAAAGCACATGAAGGTTGAAAATCGAGATATAAAAAAGATAAAATTAAGTGATAATATTAATCAGGCTATTTGGAGTAGAAGTATAAAAAATCCGCCCCAAAAAATAACTGTAAAGGCGATAAAAGATAAAGAAGGAATTGTTAAAACTGAATTTGTTGGATTGCCCAAAAAATTCAAATCAGAAGAAGCCAAGATAAAAAAATTGATGGAAAAGAAAGAAAGAAAAGCTAAAGAAGCCAAAGAAAAAGTAAAGAAAAAAGGAACAGAAAAAATAGCAAAAGATAAACTAGAAGAAAATAAAGAAAAAGTTGAACAAAAAGAAAAGCCTGAAGAGAAAAAACCTGAAAAGAAAGTTAAAAAGGTTTAAACAATCTATTTCTAAAAACATTAAGTATTAACATAAACTTTAATCTTTGCCAGTTAATTTCATTGATGAATGTTCTTAACCGAAAGCTCAAGAAAACAATATTTTATTCCTTAATAAATCTCCAATGTATAAACTTAAAAATTCCATATTCTTGTTTGTTTTATGGATAATTCAAATACTTTAAACGGATTTATTTTATTAAATAAACCAAAGGGTATAAACAGTTCTAATGTCTGTATTAAAGTAAGAGAAATTCTAAAAGCGAAAAAAGCCGGGCATGCAGGAACGCTAGATCCCAATGTAACCGGTCTATTGATAATTGCAATAAATGATTCTACAAAATTAATGCCTTTTCTTAATAAACTTAATAAAGAATATATTGGGAAATCTAAATTTCATAAAGAAATAACCCTAAAAGATTTAGAAGACACAATAAAAAAATTCATCGGAAAAATTAAACAGCTTCCCCCAAGAAAAAGCCATGTTAAAAGAGAAGAAAGAATGAGAAATGTTTATGATTTTAAAATTTTAAGTTTTAATAATGAGAAAAGAGAGTTTACTTTTTATGTTAAATGTGAGGCCGGAACATATATAAGAAAATTAATTCATGATATTGGAGAAAAAATCGGAGGAGCACACATGATAGAATTATCCAGAACAAAACAAGGCCCTTTTTCAATAAAAGAATCAATAACTTTGGAAAAATTAGATAAATCAAAAATTATAAAAGATAAAGATATTTTGAATACATTAAAATGAGAGAGTTTTTTTATTTTTCAAAAGAAGCAAGAACGTCAGGAAATTTTAAAGATTTGAAAAAAGCTGGCAGATTAGACATTGCATGCCATGTTGTAATTATGTCTTTCTTTGTTTCTCACCTAATAAGAAGCAATGTTAAATTGCATTTATTTTTTTATGGTCCTCCAGATCCAATAAAGCATCTTGAAATAGGACCCATAACAAAAGAATCTCAAGATATTATAAGTAAAAAAGATGTCTCTGGATTATTGAAAAGAATGCTTTACAAGTATAAACAAGGTAAAAAAATGCAAGTATTTAATGACTGCTGGATTGAAAAAAAAGACATATTTACTGAATTAAAAAATTTAGAACAAAAAGGCAGAACAATTTATATTTTAGATGACAAGGGGGAAGATATAAGAAAAATAAAAATAGAGAAAAACCCCATTTTTGTTCTTGGAGATCATGAAGGATTTAATAAAAAGGAATTGAAAGATTTAGAAAGACTAGGAAAAAAAGTAAGTGTTGGAGATGTTACATATTTCGCAAGTCAGACCATAGCAATAATACAAAATGAATTAGATAGGCAAAAAATAGAATAAAAAAAAGATAAATGAAAAAATGAAAAAAGCAGAATTAGAATATATTTTTTATAGAATGGAGTTAAGCAGACTAGGAAAATGTGCACAAGTAATTGGTATTGAAATGAGTCTTCCCGGAACATACCATACTGAAATAAATTATGTTTCTCCAAAAAACATCAGCTGGTCTGCATCTTATCATCCAGCAAATCAAAGATGTCATAATTGTGGTCCTTCAAAATTCTATAATTCAAGAAGCCCAAGACCGGAATATGACCAGGCTGTATCTAGAAAATTAGAAAAACTGAAACATCATCACAATCTTACGAAGAAAAAAGGATTAATTATTAGAACAACAATTAAAACAGCAAATATTGGTAATTTAACTATCAAAAGACTTGAATTAGATCAAAGATTAGACTCATTTAATAAAAGAGACAGTTAATAATCACATATTTAAATCAAAATTTCCTTAAAAAAAGATGTCAAGAGAGGATGAAATATTAAAAGAGAGATTTAATAAAATCGAGAAATTGAAGAAATCGGGAATAAACCCTTATCCTAGTTCTTATGATAAAAAAAATTCTTGTTTGGAAATACAAAAGAAATATGGTAAATTAAAATCAGAAGAGAGCGTAAAAGATTCTGTTAAAATTTCTGGCAGAATTATGACTTTGAGAAATCTTGGAAAGATAAATTTCTGCACATTGCAAGATTTTACAGGAAAAATACAGGTAGTAATCCAAGAAGATGAATCCGGGAAAAAATTAAATGAATTCTTTTTGGAAAATATCGATGGTGGAGATTTTATCGGGGTAGAGGGCACAGTATTCAAGACAAAAAGGGGTGAATTGAGTATATTAGCAAAGAAGATAGAAATATTAAGCAAGGCTTTGCGGCCTTTACCTGAAAAATATCATGGAATACAAGATAATGAAGAAAAATTAAGAAAGAGGTATTTAGACATATTAATGAATTCTGAAATAAAAGAATTGTTCATAAAAAAAACAAAATTCTGGCAAACGATGAGGGATTTTTTACAAGAAAAGGGATTTATTGAAGTTGAAACACCGATATTAGAAACAAGTGCCGGTGGAGCAGCAGCAACTCCATTCAAAACACATCATAATGCTCTTGATATTGACGTTTTTTTAAGAATTTCAATGGGGGAATTATGGCAGAAAAAATTGATGATTTCTGGTTTTGAAAAAACTTTCGAGATAGGAAGACAATTCAGAAATGAGGGAATTGACATGGAGCATCTGCAGGATTATACTCAAATGGAATTTTACTGGGCTTATGCAGATTATAAACAAGGTATGGCTCTTGTCGAAGAACTTTATAAAAAACTTGCAAAAGAAACTCTTGGAACATTAAAATTCAAAACACACGGCTATGAAATTGATTTAAGCAAAAAATGGGAAGTTTATGATTATGAACAATTGATAAAAGAAAAAACAAAAATTGATATTTACAAGGATGATGAAAAGAAAATAAAAAAGAAACTTGATGAATTAAAGATAGAATATGATAAAAAAGTTGACCACTGGAGATTAGTAGATATTTTATGGAAATATTGTAGAAAACAAATTTCAGGACCGGGATTTTTAATTAATCAACCAGTTGAATTAAGTCCATTAGCTAAAAGAAATGAAAAAGATTCTAAAAAAGTTCAACAATTTCAAATAATACTCGCAGGAACAGAGATGGGTAATGGATACAGTGAATTAAATGATCCTATTGATCAGAGAGAAAGATTTGAAAGACAAATGAAATTGAAAGCAGCAGGAGATAAAGAAAGTATGGAACATGATGAAACATTCGTTGAGGCATTAGAATATGGTATGCCACCAACCTGTGGCTTCGGGGTTTCAGAAAGATTATTCTCTTATTTAATGGATAAGCCAATAAGAGAATGTGTTATTTTCCCATTAATGCGCCCCGAGAAAGCCTAGCTTTCTGGGCACCAAAAATTAGAAAATTTCCGAGTGCCAGAAAAAACAGAAAAACAAATTTTAAAAAGAACGAATAGAAAACATTTAAAAAGTAGAAAAATATCAACTTATCGACGAAAAAATTATTTTAAATCAAATATCAAAACTAAAAAACGGAGGAAAAAATGGTAGAATATGAAGGAAGATGTATGAAATGCAAGGATAAAAGGAAGATGGTTGATCCCACACCAACAGAAATTAAACCAGGAACATGGGCTGTAAAGGGTAAGTGCCATCAATGCGGAACAAACATGTTTAAGATTATAGGAAAAGAAAAGCCAAAAGTTTAATTTAAACTTTTAAATTATCTTAAAGGGTCTTAAATATAAAAAATAAGAAAATGGTTGACCTTGTTGTTAAAAACAAAATAAAGGAAGTTTTGCCTAAAGAAATTAGAATTTCCAGTGATTTGGCTGATGCCCTAAATAAGAAGATAGAAATTATAATAAAAGAAGCTGCTGAAAGAGCAAAGGCAAACAAAAGAACAACTATTCTGCCCCAGGATATCTGAGAATCATTTTATGGGCTATTTTTTTACTATTTATTATCTTCTTCTTTGTTTTTAATATAAGGCAAATATTCATGACTTGCCTGAGTTATAAACATAAAAAGTGTTTCTATTTCTTTTTCTGAAAGGTGTTTATCTAATGAATATCCTTCTAACAAAACTCGATTATATACTTCCATTCCTTGCTTAAAAATAGCTTCTGCTGTGCCTTTCCAATTCAAATAATGTCCTGATAAAATTTCAGGCCTGTGATGATTTAAAAAATGCTTTAATCCACCAACGATAATATTTTCTTTTATTGTGATATCCTTTTCTTGGGTTTTCTCTTCTTCTAATAATTTTTTAATTAATCTAGATGTACCCATCCTTGTTGTAGTAGGTTCTTCTGTTCTTCTAATTTCAATAGCCAAATTATTAACACTATAATCTATAATCATTTTATTTTACCAATATTTATTTTGAATTCGAATATTTCTTTACTAAATTTATCTAAAATTAGACGATATCTCACGGCTAAAATTTAAGCACAAAGCATAGATGAAATCAAAACCACCCTTAAAAAGCTTTCGAATGTAATAAAAGGAAGAATTGATTGTCAAGAGAAGTTGATAAAAATGATTTATTATCCTTATCTTTGGCATGTGCGTGATTTTCAGAAATCGATATTGAATGAATCTAATGAATGTAAGCCATAAATGCCTATTAACATGCGCATCTATAATCCTTTATGAAATATGGGACCAGGAGGAATCGAACCCCCATCCGTCGGTCTGGAGCCGACAGGTCTACCATTAGCCTATGGTCCCTATGTTATTAATAAAAGAAAACTTCCTTTAAAAGATTTTGTTTATCATTAATTGGTAATTATTGATTGATAAATTCATTAAAAGATAAGCCTTTTTTTTGTGCATCTTCTAAAGAAATTGCTAAACCCTTGCCAGTCTTTTCCAATTGTTTAGGATTCAAAAACCACCAGCCTTTTCTTATAAACTTTACTGCAATAATAGGAGATAAGCCAAACATCTCTGCAAATTTTTTAAATTCGTCTATTTGTTTTTTATCAAAATATTTTTTAGTATTTTTAGAAAGCTTAACTTCAATTGCCATTTTTTCTATTTCATTGCCGGCTAATAAATCACAGCTTGGCTCAGGAATGCTTCCACTACCTGCAACTCTGCAACATGCAAACCCATTATCCCATAGCATGTGCAACAATTCTCTTTCAGCTGCTGTTCCTCTTTTTTTATTTCCCATAAAGAAATTACTAATTACAGACTTTTAAATTTTGTTTATCTAATTATAATCTNNATTTTATACTTCTGGGATATCAAAAATTCGAGATTTTTGGGATCTCCGGAAATATATTATATTTCCGGGATATGTATTGGATCTATTACTGCTGTGCATATATTGCTGTCCATTCTTCCGCCAGGATAATTATTCCATCTATCTTTGCATTTAACATAATGCAATGAACTTGGTATCCAAGTATATGCATGGACATACCCATCTGATGTCATGAATGGACTTCCTGAACTGAAATTATATGCACATCCTTTTAATTTATCAAATGAAACAACACATTCTGCTTTTTCGTCTGTTTCAATCAATAAGGCATTATCATTAATTCCGTGAGACATTCTTATTATCATTGGGCTTGTTAAATCTTGCAAAACATTAATTGTTGTTGAATTCATTACTTCTAAATTTCCTCTGTCTCTGCATCTTACATAGATTGTATTTCTTCCATAAGTTAAATTTTCTAATTCTTTTTCATGAAGTATATTATAGCTATCTTCTCCATAAATGTAAAGCATGTTTTCCCAAGTATTGTTGCATATTCTACCTTGAGGACACGCGATATACTTACAGACTGTTTCCCTTGATGTTTCTACTTTTAATGGAACAGGAAGATAATAATTACCATTGTTTCTTGGCTCTATAATTGTCATGTTAAATGGCGGATATGTAAATATTTGATAATCGTATGTTTCTTCTTCTGGCATTATGTTGTCATCTGCTCCAACTTGGCCATTTCTTCCGAAGTCAGCGCATCTGAATTTGTAATGGAATAATTTTGATTTTCCTGTCAAGCCCAAGGCTGTTAAGCCTCTTTCATCTAAGAAATTTCTTAAGTTCTGGTCTTGCTGTGATAAAACAGCTGATTCTGCTGCAATTGCATCCCAGTCAATTTCTTCAAAACCAAATGATGTATCAATAGTCACATAACAAATTGTACAATTATTTATTCCCCTGTATAAGCTAAAGCTTCCTAATTCATTAGTATATCCGCATGGTTGATTTCTCAAGCATGTCGTGTTAATTATATTGTGAACTACTCTATCGCCAGGTGAACTTTGAATTCCTGCTGCTCCCTGAACAAACATTTGAGCCATGTATGAACTATTAGTAAATGTTTGATTCCATTTTGTTGTTAGATTTGTTCCAATTAATCCTGTTTCATTTATTGTGGAATATTTGCAATAACCATTTTCATTCAACCATACTTCAATTGTTGCATATCTTGAAGCATTGTTTAGATATTGTGTATTTGGGTCAGGAACTACTCTTACTATTTCAGGAGGCAATGCATCTGGCCTTGGTTCAAATGTAAATTTAACATATTGAGAATCATCGCTTGGTTCATTAATAGAACCACAAGTGCTCTCGCATTTAATATAAATTGTATGGCTTCTTCCTAAAGCCAATCCAGATAAATCAATCAATGCACTTTGTGTTATTGGATATTTCCAATTTTCTTCAAAGTTTCCAGTCATGCTTGCAAATGCTGTTCCATTTTCAAAACTATAACGGCATTTTCCACCTTCTGTGCCTTGTAAAGTTATTGTTAAATTTAATGTGTTTACTAGGTAATTCACGTTTCCTTCAATTCTACCGTCTATCAAATCAGTATTTGTATTTCTATTGAATGTTCTTGCATTTATTCTGTCAGTATCATTAATAATTAATCTTCC